>JAKOSR010000034.1 GCA_029777225.1 Chloroflexota bacterium | reverse complement strand
TTTGATAATAACTTAGTTAATATAAAATGGCTACGCGCATTATTCTATCTACAATAGCATTGTAATGCCTCTTTCTCTTCAAACAATGTGCATCGGGTAGGGGGATGCTGGTTTTGTATAGCCTGCCGTCGCGTTGTTCCGCCAGTTTTCCTGTTTGACATCGTGCATCCGTTGACGAGGGATTTTCTGTCGCTTATAATCATGGGTTTGAGGGGAAGTGCTGGAATTGGCAGACAGGCATGACTTAGGATCATGTGCGGTGACGCGTGAGGGTTCGAGCCCCTCTTTCCCCACTTCACACTAATACTATTCGAGGTTACATTGAAGACAGAAAAAATATATACCGATGACCACCAGGTGAAAATCACCGCCGAATTTGAAGCTGAGATGCTGGAGCAATTCAAGCGACGCGCTGCCCGTAAAATCGCGCAGCGTACGCGCATCCCAGGCTTCCGTCCTGGGAAAGCCCCCTACAACATGGTTGTGAACCACGTTGGGGAAGCGACCGTAACGCAAGAAGCGCTTGAGTTGATGCTGGACGATGTTTATCCCAAGGTGATTGATGCCGAGGGCATCTCCCCATGGGGTCCCGGCAACCTGGATGCCGTTAAAAGCGAGAACCCGCCAGTATTTGAATTCACTATTCCGCTGGCCCCAGAAACCGACCTGCGCGAAATCGAGAGCCTGCAAAAAGAATACAAGCCCGTCGTGGTCTCCGACAAGGATGTCGAAGAATTCATTGCCAGGGCGCGCCGCAGTTATGCCACGCTCGTACCGGTGACCACACCAGCCGCCGAGGAAACCGTGGTTTACCTGAACCTCGAAGGCCGCGACGCGAACCCCGCCGAAGGTGCCGACCCCATCGTGGTCAAATCTGGTCCCCAACAGGCACTCATTACCTCCGAATCAGAAGAAAAAGACCAGGAATATCCCTACCGTGGTTTCGCCCGGGATTTAATGGGTCACACAACGGATGAAACCTTTGAATTAACCCACGTGTACGCTGCCGACGATGACGACAAGGATTTGGCTGGCAAGACGGTCGTCTTCACAGTGACTATTCAATCCATAAAGGGGTTGGAATTGCCCGCCATGGACGAGGAGTTCCTCAAGACCATGGGCGGCTTCGACACGGTTGAGAACCTGGAAAAAGGCGTGCGTGAACACCTTCAGAACGAAATGACCCGCACATATGATGACGAATACTACCTTGATCTGATTGATCAGCTGCGTGAAAAATCCATTCTCAAATACCCACCTCAAATGCTGGATGAAGAGGAAAAGAACGTTTTACATCGCATTGAACACGATTTAAGCCACCGTAACCTTGACCTTGATCTTTACCTGAAGCTTCGCAAGAGCGACAGGGATACCTTCATGGCGGAAGAGGTCAAACCAACCGCGAAAAATCGCCTTGAACGCTCCCTGGTCATGGACGCGATTGTCAAGAAGTACGACATCAAGGTAAAAAATGAGCAGCTGGATGGCGAAGTTACCGAAGTGGTCAACGAACTGATGCGTTCTGGTGAGTTTGAAGAGCTGCAAAAAGAAATGGGTTCCAAGAAATTCGCCCAAAACGTTTCCATGGAAGCCGCGAACCGCGCCTTGGAAAACGCCATCCGGGCCCAGCTAAAATCCATCGCCAGCCCTGAACCCATCGAAGTGAAGAGCCCCGAGGCTGTTGCCGAAGTTGAAGAAACCGAGCCGGCTAAAAAAGCTGCCAAGGCCCGCAAGCCAAAGACCGGGGAACCCGCCCAACCTGAAGGTGATACCGAAGATTAGGCCCCAAACCAATAAGCGCGCTTGAACTGTATAGTGCGAATTGATGAAGTTCTAACACTCAGCAGGTAGACTTATCAAAATTCTGAGGAAAAGGAACAGAAAATGCAAAAATCACAGATTGAATCTGTCATTCCCATGGTCGTGGAAGCCTCCGCGACTGGTGAACGCGCATATGATATCTACTCCCTGCTCTTGAAGGAACGCATCGTTTTTGTTGGTTCGGCCATCAATGACCAGGTTGCCAATGTAGTTGTGGCTCAGTTGCTTTACCTAAGCCAGGTTGACCCTGAAAAATCCATCCAGATGTACATCAACTCTCCGGGTGGTTCCATCTACGCGGGCTTGGCCATCCTGGACACCATGCAGATGATACCCAACAAAATTAGCACGGTTGCGGTCGGCGTGACGGCGAGTTTCGGAACAGTGCTGCTTGCTGGCGGCACCAAGGGTCAGCGCTATGCTTTACCCCATGCCACCATCCATCTGCACCAGCCACTCGGCGGTACAGAAGGCCAGGCCTCCGACATCGAGATTATGGCCAAGGAAATCCTGCGCCTGAAGACACGCTTGAACGAGTTCTTCGCTGATGTTACCGGTCAACCCATCGACATTATCAAACGGGATACTGACCGCGATTTCTACATGGATGCCGAACAGGCTGTCGCTTATGGTTTGGTGGACAAGGTCCTCCAACCGCCAAAGAAGTAGCTCGCTGTCTAGCTAAAACATGATCCTCGACCGGTTCCCACAACTCAAAGGTCTCATCCTGGATATGGATGGCGTCCTCTGGCATGATAACGAACCGATCGGGGATCTTGCTAAAATATTTGCAGATATCACTGAACTTGGGCTAAAGGTTGTGCTGGCAACGAATAATGCCACCAAGCTGCCCGAAGACTACGCCTTAAAATTGAGCAAATTTCACGTCGATTTTCCCAGGGAGCACATTCTCTCCTCTTCCGAAACAACCGCCATTTACCTCGCGAACACGCTTCAACCTGGTAGCCGTGTATACGTGGTCGGGTCCTCATCCCTCAGCGCCGTCCTCAAGAAGTCGGGGTTCGAACTGGCCAATGTGGAAGAATTTAAGCACGCAGACGCGGTTGTTGTCGGTCTGGACACCCATATTACCCATGAGAAAATCGCCAATGCCGCGCTGCTGATTAGAGCCGGGGCCAGGTTTGTGGCCACCAATACCGATGCCACCTACCCTACCCCCCAGGGCCTATATCCTGGCGCTGGCGTGATGGTGGCGGCGGTGCAAACTGCCTCTGGGCAGGTCCCAGAAGTGATTGGCAAACCCTTTACGGCAATGTACAAGGAAGCTCTCCTTCGACTGGGAACGATTAATAGCGAAACCATGGGCGTCGGAGACCGGCTGGAAACTGACATCGCGGGTGCTCAAAACGCGGGCTGCCTGGCCGGGGCTGTCCTGACGGGTGTCTGCACCGAGCTTGAAGCCCAGACCTGGGCACCCACCCCTGACCTCATCGCGCGCGACCTGGACACGCTCATCAATGGCTAAACAAACAGTTTATGACCTTAACAAGGACGCCTTGAACGACACGCTAAAGTCGCTCGGGCAACCCGCGTTCCGGACCACTCAAATTTTGGACGGTCTTTATTCCAAGCTTTACCAGGATTTTAACCACTTCGCCAATATTCCCTCCAGTCTGCGGGCGTCTTTGGCAGAGATGTTTGTCATCGACCCGCTGCATGTGGAAGACACGATTGTTTCCAAGGACCGGCTCACCGAAAAAGTGCTCTTCACGCTCGGGGATGGCCTGCAGGTTGAATCCGTCCTGATGCGTTACAGTGAGCGCAATTCCTTGTGCATTTCCACGCAGGTGGGCTGCCCAATGGGATGTGTCTTCTGCGCCACTGGCCAGATGGGTTACATGCGAAACCTCTCGCCAGGCGAAATCGTCGGCCAGGTTATCTGGGCCATGCGAAAATTACGTGCCGAAGACAGCACGCTCACCAATGTGGTCTACATGGGCATGGGTGAGCCTTTCCTGAACTTTGAAGGCACGTTGGCCTCCATTGCCAACCTGACAAATCCCGATATGTTGAATTTTGGTTCACGCCGGATTACCGTCAGCACAGTTGGCATCATTCCCAAAATCGCGATGTTCGCGCGCGAACATCCCCAGGTGAACCTGGCCATTAGCTTGCATTCGCCTGAAGACCTCCTGCGTTCTGAGCTAGTGCCAGCCAACCGGATTTACCCGCTCAAATCGCTCATCCAGGCCAGCCGCGATTACGTTGAACGAACCCATCGCCGCATTACCTTTGAATATGCCCTAATCCAGGACGTCAACGACTCTCCTGAACTTGCCCTAAAACTTGCTGGTCTCCTGACCGGCATGCTGTGCCATGTGAACCTGATTGCGCTCAATCCAAGCAAGGAATATGCCGTTCAGGGGTCTTCCAAAGACCGGGTGCTCACGTTCCAGAGCGTGCTTGAAGAACATGGCATTCCAGTGACGGTCCGATTGCGACGCGGGATTGAAATCCATGCCGGCTGCGGTCAGCTTGCCCGGTCGCGCCAACCCGAATGATATAATTTCAACCCATGAGTGACCTATTCAAAAAATGGCGTGAAAGCCTTACTAAAACGCGTGATGTTACCTTTGGCAAAGTGGCCAGCTTTTTTGGTGCCACCGAAATCAAACCAGAAAGCTGGGACCAGCTCGAGGAACTGCTCATCCAGGCCGATATCGGCCCTGAAACCACCCTCGCCCTGATTGACAAATGCCAGGTCCAAGTGGAGCGCTTGGGCTACACCAGGACTGAACAGCTCTACGACCTGCTAAAGACTGAAATGCGCGGGCTGCTTGACCAACCGCTCGAACCTGATTTGACCCATCATCCAACCGTTATCATGGTTGCTGGTGTCAATGGCTCTGGGAAAACCACGTCCATTGCCAAATTGGCCGCCCGCTACAAAAAAATGGGCAAAAACGTGCTCCTGGTCGCGGCGGATACCTACCGGGCCGCGGCGATTGACCAGCTGGAAGTCTGGGCCAACCGTGTGGACGTGCCCATCATCACCTCCCAACAGAACAATGATCCGGGTGCGATTACCTACGACGGGATTAAATCCGGAATTTCGCGGGGAATGGATGTGGTCCTGGTTGACACAGCCGGCCGCCTGCACACCCGTTACAACCTGATGGAAGAAATCAAAAAGGTCTACCGGGTCGCGGACAAGGCCCTGCCTGGTGCCCCCCACCATTCCTGGATTGTCCTCGACACGACCACCGGCCAAAACGCCCTGCAGCAAGCCCAGGCGTTTGGCAAAGCGGTCAAATTGACCGGGGCCATCCTGGCCAAATTGGATAGCTCAGCTAAGGGCGGCATGGCATTCGCCATCAAGCGCCAGCTCGGTTTGCCTGTGCTCTACGCCGGCCTTGGTGAAAAATTGGACGATCTGCAACTTTTCGATCGCGATTCGTTTGTTGAGGGCATCTTCGCCCGCTAATTTCCTGGAGGAAACATCATGTCTGACTTATCTGACCGCGTGATATCGCTTTCCGCTCAATGTCGGGAGCTCCAGGAGCATCTTTGACCTGCCCTATAAGAAAAGCCAGCTGCAGGAATTACAAAAGCACTCACAGGAAGATGGCTTTTGGGACACGCCAGACCAGGCCCAAAAGGTAATGAAAAGCATCTCCTCCCTCGAGAATACCCTCGAGGAGTGGGAAAACATCAGCACCAACATCTCCGGGCTCGGTAGCCTGGTTGAGCTCGATGACGGCTCTCTGACCGAGGAGATTATCAGCCAGGTAGACCACTGGGAAGCGCTCCTGGCCAGGAAAGAGACTGAAATGTTACTTTCCGGGCCATATGATCATGGAAACGCCTTGCTCGCCATCCACTCCGGCGCGGGTGGTACGGACTCCCAGGATTGGGCCGCCATGCTTGAGCGCATGTACCTGAGATGGGCTGAACGGAAAGGGTACAAAACCGAGATTTTGGACCGAACACTGGGGGAAGAAGCTGGCATCAAATCAGTGACAATATACCTGCAAGGCGAGCTGGCCTACGGCTACACCCACTGTGAAAAAGGCGTGCATCGTCTCGTCCGGCTCTCACCATTTGACGCGGCGCACCGCCGGCACACCTCGTTCGCCCTGGTGGAAGTCCTGCCGGATATCGAGGACAACACCGAGGTGATTATCCGGCCGGAAGATATCGAAATTGAAGTCTACAAGTCCTCCGGCGCTGGTGGGCAAAACGTTCAAAAGAACATGACTGCTGTTCGCATCATTCACCTGCCGACCGGTATGGTAGTCACCTGCCAGAATGAGCGGTCTCAAACCCAAAACCGCGAAAGCGCTCTAAAGGTCTTAAGGGCAAGGTTGTTTGAACTGCAACAACAGGCCCGGCAGGAAGAAGTCTTGGAGTTAAAAGGCGAATTTAAGAAAGTGGAATGGGGCAGTCAAATTCGTTCTTACGTGTTGCATCCCTACCAGATGGTAAAAGATCACCGTACCGAATACGAGACTGGGAATACTCAGGCTGTACTGGACGGTGATCTCGATGGTTTTATAGAAGCTTATCTCAAGTTCAGACGCTAATCCAAAGTCTTGGCCAGCTGGATAACTGCGGGGTCGAGTTGTTTGGTTTTTCCCGCGATTTCTTCAAGCGGCGTGGTTAACACCTGGTTGCCTTTGATGCCCACCAGAACGCCATATTCCTCGCGTTCAATCGCTTCAACGGCTCCCAACCCAAACTTGCTGGCCAAAATGCGGTCGTAAGCGCTGGGTGTGCCACCCCGCTGGACATGCCCAAGAATGGTTGACCGGATGCTAAAGCCCAAGCGTTCCTTATTGGCGTAGAAGTACTCGGCCAGCTTCGCGGCGTTGTATTCCGCGCCTTCTGCAGCCACAATCAGGGCATGGGACTTCCCGTGTTCATATGCCGCCCGCAGCGTAACCGCCAATTCTTCGGGGTCTGTTTTGACTTCGGGTAAAGTAATCGCTTCCGCGCCGCCAGCGATGCCGGACATAAGCGCGATATAACCGCACTTACGCCCCATCACCTCGATGATGAAAGCCCGCTGATGCGAGGAGGCTGTCACCTTGAGACGGTCGATGGCTTCCAGGGCGATATTCAGCGCGGTGTCCACCCCGATGGTGATATCGGAACCGACCAGGTCATTGTCGATGGTGGAGGCGATGCCGACCACGGGGAACCCCATCATGTTCAGCTCATAACTGCCCGTTTGAGAGCCATTCCCACCAATAACCACCAGCGCTTCAATTCCTTTTTGGTTAAGATTGCGCAGGGCAAGCTCACGTCCGTCCACGGTCTTAAATTCCTCACAACGGGCACTGCCCAGCAAGGTCCCGCCACGTTGAATCACCCCGCCCACATCTCGGGTCGTCAGCTGCTCAATCGTTCCAGAGATAAGACCCTTGAATCCACTGTAAACACCGTAGGTCACCCACCCCCTTGAAAGTCCACACCGAACCACAGAGCGAATAGCCGCGTTCATCCCTGGCGCGTCCCCGCCACTGGTCAAGACCGCAATTCTTTTTGCCATGTTTTCACCTCAGAAGATACCAATGTTTGATTGTGTAATTATAATTCAACAAATTGTTTAGAAACGCGAGGTTTCATGGCTACCGATATTCTTGTTTCCATTGTGAGTGGTGACCTTTTCTGCCGAAATTGGATGTCACTTTTACTGGTCCGCGATTGGCGTACAAGGTTGGCATCAGAAATTGACCTCGAAACACAGGTCGTTCACATCTTTGGAAGCCCCACACAAAGGGTTGATTGCCTGCTCGTGGATGTGGATGACTTTTTTGAGTCTGCTGCCGGCTCCGCGATTATCAAAGACATGCTACACAAATATCCTGAATTGAGGGTGATGTTTGTGGGAACTGAAATTGAAAGCAGGCTCTTTGAAAGGTATGAACCCAGTCGAATCGCCGGCTACCTAAAGAAAGATGAAATTGGCACTTCCCTTGGCTGGGCAATCACCTTTGCCTATGAAAACCATACTATTTTCACGCCTGAAGCATTTGAGACCGCCAGCAGGCTTGGCTTTGAAATCCCACAAAACAAGTTAATTATGCAAACGAGGACCCTTCCCGGCCTGACCGGCCATCAGGGCGAGATTGCCCGTTTGGCGATTATTTTCTCTTTGGGCAGAAGGGACCTCGCGGATGAATTGAAAATTTCTGACCAATGGAGCTACGGGATCGTCAGCGAGCTTTACACCCGGCTTGGCCTGGACGCCCTCTTCGATGGCAGCTACGACCCCTTCCAATACTTGCAGGACGACCCCATAATCCGGGCGCATTTACAGGAAATTATTAGCGAGTTGGGCAACAATAAGAAGGCCCGGGATCTGGAAACCCTGGCTTTCCACCTGATTACCATGCCTGTCATCGAGGAGTGACCTGTCTGCCATGTTTCAGAAAACCTGTGAGCCTCCTGCCATAGTTGACCGCACCATAATCTAATTTTTACCAAGCTGTTATAATGTGGCTACGCGCAATAATAGGTTTTAACAAACGCGATTCCCTACGAGATTATGACGCAGTCCGCTTTTTGTTCCGCTTCAGCCCAAATTTGATAGGTTTCGATAGGCCTGGTCTGTAAAATAGAAACAAGAAAGGTATACCTTTATGAACAAAGTCTATATTTCAGGCATTGGACAGACTCCTGTACAAGAAAAGTGGGATAAATCGCTCAAAGAACTGGCTGGGGATGCTGGTTTGCTCGCGCTCAACGACGCGGGAATCGGCTACCCTGACGCGCTTTTTGTTGGCAACATGATGTCTGCCACTGCCAATCAGCAGCTACAACTGGGCGCGCTCCTGGCGGATTGGCTTGGCTTTCATCACAAGCCTGCATTGCACGTGGAATCCGCGTGTAGCTCCGGTTCCAGCGCTTTCAGGGCGGCACTCATGGCCGTTGCTTCCGGTGAAATTACCTCCGCGCTCGTCATCGGCGTTGAGAAAATGACTGATTCCCCCTCCGCGGAAATTACTTCCAGCCTCGCAACCGCAGCGGACGCCGACCTGGAATGGGATATGGGCGTCTCATTTGTAGCCCTGAACGCGCTCATCATGCGTCGCTACATGTTTGAATATGGTTGGAAACACGAAGATTTCGCGGATTTCTCCCTCAACGCGCATGCCAACGCCGTGCACAACCCCTACGCCCGTTTTCAAAAGGCAATTTCGCGGGACGCGTTTCTACAGGCCGGTATGATTTGTGACCCCATTAACCTGATGGACGCCTCCCCGGTGGGCGATGGTGCCGCCGCCGTGGTGCTCACGTCCAGGCCGACCAGGTCCGACCGTAAGCATGTTTACGTTGCGGCTTCCAGCTCGATGACAGACACCATCAGCATCCAAAACCGGAAGTCTGCCTCTCACCTTTTAGCCGCGGAGGAGTCTGCCAAAAAGGCCTTTGCCCAGGCCGGCGTGCAGCCCAAGGATATCGGCGTTTTTGAATATCACGACGCATTCTCAATCATGGCCGCGCTTTCTCTGGAAGCAGCTGGCTTCTGTGAACCAGGCCAGGCCCCCCACCTCGCAAAGGAAGGTAAGATCCGCTTTGATTCCGATATTCCAGTGGCAACCATGGGGGGACTAAAGGCGCGGGGGCATCCGGTCGGGGCCACCGGCATCTACCAGATTCTCGAGGTTACCCAGCAATTGTGGGGGCTGGCTGGCCCGACCCAGGTGAAACGCACTAAATTTGGCATGACCCAAAACATTGGCGGCTCTGGCTCAAATATCACCACGCACATCCTCAAAAGCGAATGATAGAATTAGGATACTGACGGGAGTTCCGTCAATATCGCGCAAGCTTAGGAGATCCAGCAAATGGAACTACATGTCTCACGTACGTGCCGGGATTTATACCAGTTTGACCAACTCCTTTACGCAACAGATGGCAATATCATCTTTGCCAATTTCCAGGCGGCAAGGCAATTCGCCGCCAAAATAAACGCTAAAAAACAAGCCACCGCGGGTTCCACCAATTACTTTAGCGCTGGCAACCTGAACGCGCTTGGCCTCATCGAGGAAATCTTCCACTTGGTTTTTGACGCGTATTACCAGGAATATGGCAAGCCGATTCAACACCGACTCTACAAGGAACTTGAATCCCGCCTTGGTAAAGAACAGCTTGAGGGTGTGCTGGCATCCTACACGGAGGCTTTTCCTCCTGTATCAGTTTATGCCGGCAAGGAATCAGCCGTGGCGTATCTTGAAGGCAGCACAGAAGGCGAACCCAACCGGGAGCTTGTTTTGGAAGAAATGGTCCTTACCTGGCTGACAAATTCCAATCCCGCGGCAGAAAAAATGTCGGAATTGTTCACGGACTCGGATCTGCGCAAAAAGACCGCTTACCTGAAGGTCATCGACGGCGTCCAAATCTTTTTCAAGCTTCAACCCGCCTTCGGCCCTGAAAACCAGGACCTGATTAGCATGCTTCGCTCCCCGGCGTTAATGGTTCCCGACTCACTCAGTGGCCAGTTAATCTATATCCGTGAACACTGGTCCACCCTTTTGGGCCAATTGCTCTATCGCCTGCTCGGCAGCCTGGATTTCATCCGCGAAGAAGAAAAAATGACTTTCCTTGGCCCTGGGCCAGCGCTAGTTCCGGATTACATGGACAAATCCATGTGGAAAGATGGCGAACTATCCGCGGAAGAACGCTATAGCCCCGATAGTGATTGGATGCCAAGAGTGGTCATGCTCGCCAAAAACAGCTATGTCTGGTTGAACCAATTGAGCCGGGAATACCAACGGCCCATTGACCGGTTGGACCAAATTCCGGACGAAACCCTGGACCAACTCCGCCAATGGGGTTTTTCAGGCTTGTGGCTCATTGGGCTTTGGGAACGCAGCGACGCTTCCCGTCGCATCAAGCAAATGTGCGGAAATCCAGATGCCGTTTCCTCCGCGTATTCACTCGCCCGCTACCAGATTGCCAGCCGGCTGGGTGGCGAGGAAGCCTACCGCAACCTCGCCCAACGCTGTGCCGCCAGGGGTATCCGGCTTGCCAGCGACATGGTTCCCAACCACATGGGCATCGACTCGGATTGGGTGTACGACCATCCGGAATGGTTTGTTTCCGTGGACCAAAGCCCCTTCCCCAGCTATAGCTTCAACGGGCCGGACCTCTCCCAAAATCCCCAGATTTCAATTAACCTGGAAGACCATTATTATTCCCGCTCAGACGCCGCGGTCGTGTTCAAACGCTATGACCACCGCGATGGCAACACCCGCTTCATTTATCACGGCAACGACGGCACGAGCATGCCTTGGAACGATACTGCGCAGCTTAACTATCTGAATCCAGAAGTCCGTGAAGCGGTCATCCAAACCATTCTTGAGGTCGCGCGCAAATTCCCCATCATCCGCTTCGACGCGGCCATGACCCTAACCAAGAAACACTACCAGCGCCTATGGTTCCCCCAGCCCGGAAGCGGCGGGGACATCCCCACTCGGGCCGACTTTGCGCTAACCAGGGAGGCTTTCGATAAAGCCATGCCAGAGGAGTTCTGGCGCGAGGTGGTGGAGCGTGTGGCGCGCGAAGTACCGGATACCTTGCTACTGGCTGAGGCGTTTTGGCTGATGGAAGGCTATTTTGTGCGCACCCTGGGCATGCATCGTGTCTATAACAGTGCCTTTATGCACATGCTGCGTAATGAGGATAACGAAAAATACCGCCAGCTCATTAAAAACACCTTGGTTTATGACCCGCAAATCCTCAAGCGTTACGTCAATTTCATGAACAACCCAGATGAAAAAACAGCGGTGGAACAGTTTGGCAAGGGAGATAAATACTTTGGCATCTGCACTGTCATGGCCACACTTCCCGGCTTGCCCATGTTCGGTCACGGGCAGGTGGAGGGTTATTCTGAAAAATATGGCATGGAATACTACCGGCCGTATTGGGATGAAACACCCGACCAAAATCTCATTCACCGCCATCAATCAGAAATTTTCCCGCTGCTTCACCGTCGTAAAAATTTCGCGAACGTTGAAAGCTTCATGCTTTACGACTTCGTGAATAACGGCAGTGTTGATGAAAATGTCTACGCCTATTCGAATTACCAGGACGGGCAGGCCAGTCTCGTGGTTTATAACAACCGCTTCAGCTCCACATCCGGCTGGATTCGGACTTCCGCGCCTTTCCTGGTGAAAACCGGTGAGAGTTCCCATCTTGAAACCCGTGACCTTGCAGACGCGCTTGGCTTGGTTGGCGGAGCCACAGACTTCGTCATCTTCAGGGACGCGCAAAGCAAGTTGAATTACATCCGCTCGGTACAGGAAATCCGAGAACGCGGCATGTTCTTCTCGTTGAATGCTTATAACAGCCAGGTGCTCATGGACTTCAATATCGTCAGAGGACCTGAATACGAAGCCCTCAACCATTACCTCAATGGGCGGGGTGTTTATGACCTGAACGCTGTCAAACGCGAACTTTTGCTTGCGCCGGTAATCTATCCCCTGCGCAAGCTGTTGGCCCAGGAAAACCTGGAAGCGTTACTCACCCCCAAAGCAAAGGTTGAACAGCCGATTGAGACACCTTCCGCGTTGGAACAGAGCCTGGCCCTTCTGCGCCAAGCCGGCTCAGAAGCGCAACGGCTCCTGAACTTGCAAAATCTCAGCCTCGATGTGGCAGGCAGAGACGCGGCGAACCTGGTGGAGCTGAAGCGGTTG
>JAKOSR010000207.1 GCA_029777225.1 Chloroflexota bacterium | reverse complement strand
TTGCTTTTTGGCCTTCTTTTCCTGCTGTTCTTCCACCACGGCCAGGTTCTCCAGCAACTGGGTCACCTGTTCCGTCTTTTCAGCGGGTTCCTTCATCCTGGCCATCTCGCGGCGCATCTTTTCAAGCTCCGCCCGCAAGGCTTCCAGCTCCGCTTCCGCCTGCCCCTCGGCCTTCTGCAGGATGGCGTTCTTATCGGCTTCCAGCTGGGCAAGCCGCGCGCTGGTTTTTTGGCGGGCCGCCTCGGCTTCCCTCCGGGCTTTTTCAGAGGCCTCATAGTTTTCACGTGCCAGGTCGCGCTGGCGATGGATTTCATCCAGCAAATCCTCGGCGTGCAGTTCGGTCGGGTCCAGTTCACTGCGCGCGGCGTCGATGATATCTTGCCTTAATCCCAACCGCTCGGCGATGGCCAGCGCGTTGGACCGCCCAGGCAGCCCGATGATGAGATGGTAGGTTGGCCGCAGGGTCTCCAGGTCGAACTCCAGGCTGGCGTTGGTCACGCCCTTGGTGGCGTGCGCGAAGGCCTTCAGCTCGGGGTAGTGCGTGGCCACCACGCAGGTGATGCGCCGGTTGAGCAAATGTGAGAGCACCGCCCTGGCTAGCGCGGAGCCTTCCTGTGGGTCCGTGCCCGCGCCCAGTTCATCCAGTAACACCAGCGAGCGGTAATCCGCCTTTTTCAAAACGCGTACCAGCTGGGTGATGTGCCCAGAGAAGGTGGAGAGCGACTGCTCAATGGACTGCTCATCCCCGATATCGGCAAATACGTCCCTGAACACGCTTAGCTGGGACCCGGACTGGGCCAGCACCTGCAGGCCGGATTGCGCCATCAGCACGGCCAGGCCCACGGTCTTGAGCGTGACCGTTTTGCCACCGGTGTTGGGTCCGGTGAGCACCACGGAGAAGGTCTCCGGGTCCAGTTCAAAGTCGATGGGGACGGCTTTGGCCGGGTCCAGCAAGGGATGCCGGGCACGGCGCAGGCGGATGGTGCTGCCGGGGTGGTGGGGCGACGGGTTGGGGATGAATGGGAGCAGCACCGGCTCCACCGCGCCGAGATCGTCGGCGTAGCGCGCTTTCATCAGGGCCAGGTCCAGGATGGACATTGCCGCCATGGTCATGTTCAGGCTTTCGGCCTGTTCAGCCACGCGCACGCTCAATTCCCGCAGCACCCGCAGCACTTCATCGCGCTCCTGCAGTTCCAGCTCACGGTACTTGTTGTTCCACTCCACCACCGCGATGGGCTCGATGAACAGCGTGGCCCCCGAAGCGGACTGGTCGTGGATGATGGCCTTGATGCGCCCCTTGAACTCCGACTTGAGCGGCAGCACGTAGCGGCCGCCCCGCTGGGTAATCAGCGCCTCCTGCAGCATATGCGCGCTGTTGGGGTCGTTCAGGTAGCGGGAGAGCCGCTCCATCAGGCGGGCGTGGGTCACTTTCATTTCAGAACGGATTCGGCTGAGCGCTTCGGACGCGCCATCCAAAACCTCACCGCGTTCGGAAATCGTCTTGTTAATCAGGTCCACCAGGCCCAGCCCTTCCGAGAGGTTAGCGGCATGGCCGGCCAGCGAGAGCGCGTCTGGGGCGTGTTCCTCGAAGACGCGTTTAGCGTTGCGCGAGATGACCAGGGTGTTGCGGATGGCGAGCAGTTCCACCGCCTCCAGGGTGATACCGTGGAGGGTTTGGTCCACCATGGGCCGCAAGTCCACCGCGCCCTGGAAGCTCAGGTCAGAATAGCGCGAGATGAGCAGGCGCGCCTCGCGGGTTTGCTGCTGCAAATCCAGGGCTTTTTCCAGGCTGCTGGTGGGGCGCAAGCTTTCGGCCAGGTCCGCGGACCCAGTAAAGCCGGCATAGGCCTTCAGGCGCGCCAGTATCTTGGGGAATTCGAGCAATATCAAGGTTTTTGGGTTCATGACCTAAAAAGTGTATCACGGAAGAGACACGCAATGGTCCGGGCCTGACCGTAAAAACTAACCATTAGTCCGGCGCCATGGCAGAAAAACGACTTGGTCCGACGACGTTGGCGTGATTGAAAATCATAGAAATTTCCTGTATAGTCTAGATATCAGAACAGCACGATTCCGTGGATGACCAATCCTGGTCTCCATCGGGACTGTGGTTGTTGTCCATATCAGTGCCAAACAAGGCAGATTACAGTCAAATATTTTCCTTTGCTGAGGAGAGCGGCGCTTTTAATGGCGTTCTTACTCACCCGGACATGCTGCTTAGCACGTCATTCACGACCAGAAAAATGGTCCGACTTTACCATCGGAGGAGACAATGAGAAATTCAAAAGTGTTGACCTTTATTTTCATCCTCACCTTCATCATGCTGCCGTTTGGTAATATCGCCAGCGGGTCATCCCCTGGCGCGGTTCCAACGGCCGTGACTTACAGTCAAATTGAACTTGGTTACGATACTTCCTGCGCGGTAACCAGTGGAAAAGCCGGCGTTTGTTGGGGGATTAATGAGGAAGACACCCTGCAGCTCGGGGTGGTCACCCCGGAAGAGTACCATCCTTTTCCTATTCGCCCAACCGGATTCTCGGACAACATTATTGAAATATCTTCAGGGGATTATCACAGTTGCGCCATCACCGAGAATAACGAGACCCTGTGCTGGGGGGATGGCTATTACGGGGCCTTGGGGGATGGACTCACGGACCACGATGGAACGCCAACCGCAGTCATCAACTTCCCCAATCCAGGGCATGTTTCCGCTGGGGCGGGAACCACGTGTGGAATCACCAGCGCGGGCCTAGCGTATTGTTGGGGCAACGGATACTCTGGTCAGATGGGGAATGGCACCAACACTGGCGAAAACCTTTCCCCGGTACCGGTCTCGATAGGCACGCTCAGTAAGATTTCTGTAGGGTCGGCAAACCAGGTCTGCGCGATTACCAGCACTGGGGCAGCGTTCTGTTGGGGAGCGGACACCTGGGGCCAACTGGGGAACGGGTCTCCATTAACCGCCAGTAACCTGCCTGTCCAGGTGAGTGGGCTGGGAACTGGCACCATGCAGAATATCGCGAGCGGTGGGATATTCACTTGTGGCTTGACTGTTGGGGGCGGCGTGAAATGCTGGGGGTACAATGGCGATGGGGAGTTGGGAAACAACAGCACCACCAACAGCCCTTCCCCTGTGGACGTAAGCGGATTAACCTCCGGTGTCTCGGCGATTGCCGCTGGAGCTTACCATTCTTGCGCGATACTCTCCGCCACAGGCGCCGTGAAGTGTTGGGGGCACAACGGATACGGGCAAATTGGCGATAGCACCTCCGATAACAACCGGCTTATCCCAACTGCCGTGGTGGGGCTGACCAAACCCGCGGTCGGGATATCGGCCGGGGGCAATCATACCTGTGCCTTGCTAAATGACGGCTCAATTCAATGTTGGGGAAAAAATTACGAAGGCCAGCTTGGGATTGGGACCAATGATCCGGACGTTGTCACCAGTCCGGTGGAAGTCATAAACGAAATTGGGTCCATTTTTGGGAATGTTTCATATTCCGGGTCCCAGCCTGGCGGACATAAGGTTTTTGTCTCCTTGCACCTGGATACGGGCCAGCCCCCAGTGGAAAGCACACAAATCTACGTGGGTGATTTATATGGAATTGCGGGCCTTCCGGATGGTAGCTATTACATCAGCGCTTTTATGGATGTGGATAATGACGGTGGCGGACCCCCGGATGCATGGGAGCCTGCTGGTTGGTATGACGGACCGGATGCTGGTGATGAACCCGACCTTGTCAGTATCGTGAACGGCGCGAACCTTTTTGGATATGACATCACGTTACTAGACCCCGGGGTCAGTTTTTCCGTCTATCTGCCATTAACCCTAAGGTGAATGGGAGCGGTGGTGAAGTCAAAACATCCACAAGCCCCTCCATTCGCGACTGCGCGTGAGATCGAAACCTTTCTGGCCAGGCCTCTCCTGGCCAGATTGTGTTCTCACAACCACGATGGCACCATCCATGTCGCCCCCATCTACTTTTTATTTACAGATGGCGAGTTTCTGTTCGGGACACAGATGAAATCTCATAAGGTCGGCAACATCCAGCGGGACAAAGGCGTGACCGTGTTGATCGATATTGATACTCCGGTCTTGCAGTCTGTGTTGGCGTATGGGGAAGCGACCCTGGATACCACGGACGTCCTTGAGAAACGGGTCAAAATTTTGGAAAGGTATTATGAGGACCCGGCACAAGCCAGGGCTTTTGCGGAAAGGTTAACCAAGGCCTGGGAGACGGTCATTATTCACGTACGGCCTTCCCGGTGGGTCACCGTGGATTACAGCCAACCCTTTTCCATTGACGAGTGAATTGTGCAAGACGAGCACTGGCGTCATGGCGGTTTTTGGTGGGCGTTAACCCGGAACTGACCCAACCCTTGAATCCTTATCATTTGAGGATGGATATCTGCCAATCTGCCAGGTTTTTGATACACATAACCTGGCAGAAAGGGGATGGAAGTTAGCAGAAACCATGCCCAAATATCATGGGATAACCATCTGGCACTTTACCTCATCCCCGCGTCCACGGCGAATCCCTTCCCAGCGTGGAAATGAACGGCTTTAGCCTGTCGTTAGGGTCTGCTTGCTTCCAGCCCGGGAATGGATCAGGCCGCTCTCTCTTTTCCTTTGAACAGCGCAGGGAGCAATGGCAAAACCAAGACCAGGATAACCGCGAAGACGATGAAAGTGAGGCTGAACCCCCGCGCTTCGGAGAGCGCCCCGCCCAGCGCCAACCCAATGCCCTGCCCAACATTGGTGAAAGCCATGAGGATGGCGAACATCGAGGCGGCGATCCGCTGGTCTACCTGGCGCATGCACAACGCGAAGGTGATGGTCTGCGCGCTGCCATAAGCCACCCCGAAGAACACCACCAGGGCAATAGCCAGGATAATGCCCAGCTGCCCGGAGACAAGGAACGCCAGCAACAAGAGGCTGGCTGCCACGAGCGCGAGCATCACCAGCGTGGCTCGGTGGGCCTTGAGGGCAGCCATCAAGCGCGCTCCAACCAGACTGCCCAGCACCACCCCACCCCCCCACAGCGAGGTGATTAAGCCGGCCTGCGACAGGCTGATATGCAGTTTTTCCGTCAAGTAAGGGTTAACCAATTGGTTGGCACCCACAATCACCAGGAACACCACCAGGCCAGCCAATCCAACGGCAATGACCGGCCACCGCTTGAAAGCGCTAAAAGCTTGCCATTCGAAGCGTTGCCCCGGCGCGCGTTCTGGCTCCCGTACCCCAAGCACCAGCGGAACGGGAATAAGCGTCAGCGCCGCGAGCGTCCAAAAAACCGCGGACCACGAAACGTGCTGCGCGAGCAACCCCACCAAAGAGGCTGCCACAATGGTACCGATGGCACGTCCACCCACCATGTACGCCTGGATTTTGCCCTGCTGTTCCACCGGTGTGGTGTCCAATGCCAGGCCATCCGTACAGGTATCATAAAGCGCCATTCCCAATTGCAGCATGAACGCCAGGCCAACAAACCACCAGTACTGCGAGTTGGGATTGATGGCAGGCACCAGGAGCAAACAAAGCATCTGAACCGCTAACCCAATCAGAATGTATGGCACCCGGTGACCCCGGCCAAACAGGTTGACCCGGTCGCTCCACATCCCCAGAAATATCTTAATCACAAAGGGGATGAGGGCAATTGCGCCAAAAATGCCGACATCGGTCATGGTCAGGCCTTTGTCGAGCAGGTAAAGTGCGTTGAGTGAAGCGAAGTAACCGAGGATTGTGCCCTGCGTGAAGTAGAGCGAGGCGAAGAGCAGGTTGCGGAGCAGTGGATTTTTTGGCATCGCGGGGTCCCTTTCAAACTGGCTGAGGTGAGTGAGCTCAAAAAAGTATACCTGATGGGCGCGTTTTACGCGGAGATAAATAGCTATACCGCTTGTATACCAGCGCGTGGGGGCGCAGCCCTATACTGGGGCATAGATAACTTTTAATGGGAGCATCCTTGAAACTAAAAACCATCACCATCCTCACGATTATCGCCCTGGTGGCCATGGCCGGCTGCAGCACAAGCGCGGCTGACCTTGCAACCCAGGTGAGTGCGCCGGGTGAGCCACAGGCCCAAGCCTCCACTTCGGTCCAGGCCAACCCCAGCAGCAAAGGCACCTCCAGCGCTACACCCACCGTGGATATCGAAAGCCTCTCCAACCTGCAGGCGCATGAAGAAGAGAGCGATTACGGTTGGGACGCCGCGGACGAAGTGGCCATCACCCTGGCCGACAATGCCTGCCAGGCCGGCTCGGAGGCGGTGCGGATTGAAGGCAACCTGGTCAGCATCCTGGCTGCGGGCACCTACCGGCTAAGCGGCAGCCTGTCCGATGGGCAAATATTGGTCTCGACGGACAGCGACATGCCTGTGCGCCTCATCCTGGACGGGGTCAACATCACCAATAGTACCAGCGCGGCAATCACTATTGAAGACGCCGCCAAGGTGATTATCATTCTGCCCGCCAATAGTGTAAACCATTTGGCCGATGCCAGCACCTATGTTTACCCTTCCACCACCGTGGACGAGCCGAACGCCGCGCTATTTAGCAAGGCGGATATGACCATCACGGGCCCTGGCTCGTTAATCGTGCAAGGGAACAGCAACGACGGTATCACCAGCAAAGACGGGCTACTCATCAGGGACGCGACCATTTCCGTTGTAGCCGCCGACGATGGCATCCGCGGGAAGGATTACCTGGTCATCTCGGACAGCACCCTGACCCTGGAGACGGGTGGGGATGGGCTTAAGTCGGACAACGACAAGGAAGACGCCCTGGGGACCATCCAGATAATCGGCGGAACCCTGACTATCAGCGCGGATGGAGACGCCATCAGCGCCGAAGGCCTGGTGGAGATTACCTCAGGCAATTTCAACCTGCGAACTTTGAACGGCAGCACCAGCCCGGTGGCGGATGATAGTTCCGCCAAGGGCATCAAAGGCCTGGCGGCGATCATCATCCACGACGGCGTGTTTGCCATCGACAGCGCGGACGACGCGGTCCATTCCAACGGGACCATCGCGGTTGAGGGCGGGAACTTCCAGATTGCCAGTGGGGACGATGGGATGCACGCGGACACAAGCCTGACCGTCAATGCTGCGGACATCCTGATCTCGGCCTCGTATGAGGGACTTGAAAGCCAGGTGGTCACGATTAACGGCGGAACCATCCATATCCGCGCGTCGGATGATGGGATTAATGGGGCCGGTGGGACGGACGCTTCCGGCTTTGGCGGCATGGCCTGGGGGCAACCCGGGGGCGGCCAGGGAGGGGTGCCTGGTGGGCGGCCAGGCGAACAATTCGCCGGAGGCATGGGCAGCAGTGATATATGGTTTTACATGAACGGTGGGTACGTTTACGTGAATGCCGATGGGGATGGTGTGGATGTGAACGGCTCCATCAGCATGACGGGCGGGACGTTGCTGGTGGATGGGCCCACCAACGATGGCAACGGCGCGATTGATTACGATCAAAGCTTTGTCATCACAGGTGGCACGCTCATCGCAGCCGGCAGCGCTGGTATGGCGCAGACCCCAAGCGCGGACTCCACGCAGGCCTCCATCCTGTTTGTTTTGGATCAGGCGCCCTCCGCTGGCACCCTTTTTGACCTGCAAACCGGGAGCGGGGACAACCTGCTGGCTTACGCACCGGCCAAGCAATACCAGAGCGTTTTGGTTTCATCCCCCAAGCTCACCGTGGGTTCCGCCTACAACGCCTATTTGGGTGGAAGCATGGCTGGCACCGCGACAGACGGATTATACGCCGATGGCACGTATTCCGGCGGTTCCTTGCTCGCGGCCATTAATTTAACCTCCACCGTCAATAGCAGTGGCAGCTTTGGCGGTTTTGGTGGTAGACGCTAACGTTTTTTCTTCTCCTCCGTTTCCCAACAAGTGCTTGCTGGGAAGAAACAGACCGCTTGAAAAAGCGGCCTGTTTTTTTTGGCTTGTATACGGGAAATAAACCAATGAGGCTCGTTGGGCCAGTATCATCAAGGCAAGGTTAGGAGATAGCCATGATTGAACTACAAACGAAAACACGAGACTACGCACCAGTTACAACGTTGAAACCCAAACTCCAGGGAGGCCAAATTCAAGGAGGCGCCCTGGCCAGGATCGGGTTCATGACGTGGTTTTTTGACAGCATCAGCATGGAGGAAATGGAGCCCGTGGCCCTACAGAACAGGGTGGACACCAAGTTTGGCTTTTCAATCAGCCAGTTGGCTGCCATTTTGCCGGCGCTGCAGGAGAACTACCGGATACTTGGCATTTCAAACAAGCGTTTGCAGGACTATCAGACCCTCTATTTTGATACGCACGGGTTTGATTTTTTCAAACTCCACGTGAATCAACGCAGCGATGAATACAAGGTGCGCATCCGTCGTTACCTGAGCACGAATACCTCTTTCCTGGAAGTGAAGCACAAAAACAACAAACAACGCACGGAGAAACAGCGCGTCGCGCTGGACCCCAATTTCCCAATTATGGATGCTGAAGCCGGCAGTTGGGTTTTGGACCACATTCCGGGGCAATATTGGCCGCTTGAACCCGTGCTGATGAACACGTTCACGAGGCTGGTTTTCGTGGACAGGCAGCTTACCGAACGGGTGACGGTGGACCTGGAGATTCGCTTCAACTCCAACAACCGCCTGGCCGAAACGGGGCAGCTGGTGGTCGCGGAGGTGAAACGGGCTTCTGCGCACCAGCCCTCACAGTTTTTGGAGGTGTGCCGGCAGAATCACCTGTTCCCGATGGGATTCAGCAAGTATTGCCTGGGGGTGGCCATGCTCTACGAAGAAGCCAAAAAGAACAATTTGAAAGCAAAACTACGCTGGTTGGAGAAGGTGAACCATGAGTGATTACCTGGCCTTTGTGTTAGGCTTTTTGTTGAACCTGGCTGTGGCCGTGGTCATTGTCCGGTTCATCTATTACCCGCGCACGCGGGACAAGCGCTATGTTTTTACCTTCCTGGCGTTCAACACCATCATCTACTTCGTGCTCAGCCTGATGAGCAGCATATCGCTGGGCGTCGGGGTGGGGTTTGGGCTTTTCGCAATTTTTTCTGTGCTGCGCTACCGCACGGATACCATCCCCATCCGGGAAATGACTTACCTGTTCATCATCTTGGCGCTGCCCGTGATGAACTCCTCCGCCATGGTCGCTTCGCACTGGGGCGAGTTGCTGCTGGCCAATACCGCGGTGCTGATAATGCTATGGGTCCTGGAAAAAGAATGGGGCTTTCAATATGAAATCTCGAAGCGGATTGTGTACGAAAATATTGAGCTCATCCAGCCGGCCAGGCGAGCGGAACTACTGGCAGATTTGACCGCGCGCACAGGGCTGCCCATCCAAAGGGTGAAGGTCGGTAAGATTGACTTCCTGCGCGACGTCGCGGAGCTGCAGGTATACTATTTTGCTGAAGAGCAAAACGGGTGGTCTGAGCAGGCCGGAAGCTTTGCCTCTGAAGACCTGGTGACCCAAACCCCGCTGGCCAGTGAAGAGGAATAACATGCTTCAGAACTACGGCGCACCCACCAAACAAAGCTATAATCCCCTTATGGCCAGAAAAGTCCTGGTTGTGGACGACACCAAGAATATCCAACTGATGCTGAAAGAATACCTTCAGAACCAGGGGTTTGAAGTGCTGCTGGCGTATGACGGATTGGATGGGCTGCGGTTGTTTACCCAGGAGAACCCTGACCTGATACTGTTGGACATCATGATGCCGAATATGGACGGCTACCAGCTCATCAGCAAGTTGAGAGCGGAGAGCGGCGTGCCCGTCATCATGATTACAGCCAAGCAGCAGGAGGCGGACGTCATCCGTGGGTTTGAACTCGGCGCGGATGACTACATCACCAAGCCATTCAGGCTGCGCGAGCTGCTGATGCGCATCCGGGCTGTCATGCGGCGCGCGGCACCGGCAGAAGGCGTGGAGCCGGTTTTGCGCGTTTCGGATATCAGCCTGGATACGGGCAAACACGAAGTGCGCAAGGGAGACACGCTGGTTGAGACGACCCCCTTGGAATTTCAGCTGCTGAAAATGCTGATGGAATCTGCCGGGAGGGTGGTCAAACGCCAGGACATGTCCCTGCGCTTATTGGATTATGGTTTTTCAGGCTCCGAGAGCACGCTCAAGATCCATATTCGCAACGTCAGGCAAAAGCTGGGCGATGACATCAGCGAACCGCGCTATATTGAGACCGTGTTTGGCATCGGGTACCGATTTTTGGAAGATGCTGGATGAGAACTTCGCTGAAGTCCAAGATGATTCTCACTTACCTGGCCGTGGCGCTGGTCACCCTTTCGGTGGTTGCGGTGGTCATCGCGGTCACATCCGACCAATCCTTGCGCAACATGGTGGTGGACCAGCAGGTGTCGAAGCTGACCAGCGAGGTGCAGGATTATTACGCGGCGAATGGAAACCTGAACAACTTCTTTTTTTACTACATGAATTATTCGCTCATCGAGAGCCTGCAAAGGCCGCAGGACCAGTCGCCCTCAGCGCGCCAAAGTGACTTGCGGGGGCTGACCGGCCTGGTGGATGCTGAATTCATCGCCATTTTACCGGTGAGAGACTACCCGATTGGGCAAAAAGTGGCGGGAACGCTGCTGCAGGACGCTCAACCCGTGCAATACGAGGGAAAAACGATTGCTTACATTTTAGTTGACCCCAGCCCGGCATTCTCATTCAACCCAGCCGAGCAGCGATTCGCCGCGCGAACGAGGCTGGCCATTGGCCTGGCCGGCGCCGCGGGGTTGGTGAGCGCCGTGGTCATCGGCATCCTGCTGGCAGGCAACATCCTCAAACCCATTCGCAAACTGACCGCCGCGTCCGCGGAATTGGCCGCGGGGGCGCTGGGACAGCAGGTGACCGTGACCTCCAGGGATGAATTGGGACAGCTTACCACCACGTTTAACAAAATGAGCGCCGATTTGGCGCACTCCGACCAGGAACGCCGGCGATTGACCGCTGATATCACGCACGACCTGAGCACACCGCTGCAAATTATTTCCGGATACATCGAGATGATTGAAGAAGGTGATATCCAACTTTCTGCTGAAAACCTCGCGATTATCAAAACAGAGATGGAACACCTCCGCCGGCTGGTGGGGGACCTGACAACACTCTCCCAGGCGGAAGGCGGTGGGCTCGAGATGCAAATGGCCCCAACGGATGTGAACCAGCTGCTTGAGACAGTAATCCATGCTTACGAATCCATCGCGGCCAAACAAGGTATCAACCTGATTTTGGATACCCAAACCGAAGGTGTCGTGGTCAGGCTGGACGAAGGCCGCATGAGCCAGGTGCTGAAGAACCTACTCGATAACGCCTTGCGGTACACGCCCGAGGGGGGCAGAATCACGCTGGGGAGCCGCGTGGCTGACAAGGTTGAAATCTTCGTCAGCGACACTGGCAGTGGCATCGAAGCGGAAGACCTGCCTTACATTTTTGACCGGTTCTACCAGGGCGACAAGGCCCGCACAGGCGGCAAGGGCAAGATGGGGTTGGGGCTTTCCATCTGCAAGGCCCTGACAGCCGCGCAAGGCTGTGAATTAAGGGCTGAATCCGCCGGCCAAAACCAGGGGACGCGCATGGTCATCACCCTCCCGGATTCCACGGACAGCGCGGAGCCCGCCTGAGCCAACCGCTGAGCAGCGTGACCGCGGGCATTTCGGCCACGCCTTTTAGGCAGTATCCTGTACAATTGGGGCATGAAAATCATCGTTGACTCATCCCAGGTTGTCACGCCCAGCGGCGGCCGGCAAAAAGGGCTCGCCCTGGGCAGCTTAAGCCTGATTCCCCAAGGCGAGGTGGCGATTGAAGACGGCCGCATTTACGCGGTTGGCCAAAAAGGGGAGCTGGTTGGCCGCTTCCCCGGGGCGGAAAGGATTTCGGCGGGGGGAAACGCCGTGGTGCCCGGATTTGTTGACCCACACACCCACCTCATCTTCGCGGGGGATCGGGCCGTCGAATTCGAGATGCGCCTACAGGGCAAAACGTACATGGAAATCATGGCGGCTGGGGGAGGAATCCTTTCCACCCTCAAGGCGACACGGGCTGCCAGCGTGGAAGAACTGGTGAGCCAGGCCTGGGAGCGGGCACACACGGCCTTCAGGTTTGGGACCACCACCATGGAAGCCAAGACCGGCTACGGGCTGGATATCGAGACCGAGCTGAAAATGCTGGAGGCCATCATCCAGCTGAACGAGGAAGGGCCGCTGGAAATCGTCCCAACCTATATGGGCGCGCATGCCATCCCGCCTGAGTACGCCGGCAACCCGGACGGCTACACCCGGTTCCTGGTTGAGACGGCGCTGCCTGAAACCAGGTTGTGGTGGCAAGCGCGGGTGCCTGGCGCGAGCCTGCCATTCGTGGATGTGTTCTGCGAAAAAGACGTCTTTGAACTTGCGCAGACCGAGGCCATCCTGACCGCCGCGAAGGCCTTGGGCTTTCCGCTCAAGCTGCACGCGGACGAGTTTGAGAACCTCGGTGGCGCGGCCCTGGCCGCGCGTTTGGGGGCTTTCTCCGCTGACCACCTGGTGAAAACCAGCCCGGCGGACATTCAGGCCCTGGCAGATAGCGAGACGGTGGCGGTCTCCCTGCCCGGGACACCGTTTGGATTGGGTCAGCAGGAATACTCGCCGGCACGGGCGATTATCGCGGCAGGTGGGTGCCTGGCGTTGGCCTCTGACCTCAACCCGGGCACGACCTGGAACGAATCCATGCAGTTCATCCAGGCGCTCGCGTGCCGCGCCATGAAGCTTACACCGGCGGAGGCCCTGGCTGCCAGCACGATTAATGCCGCGGCCGCGCTAGGGATGGAAGACCGATTGGGCTCCATCGAGGTGGGAAAGCAGGCCGATCTGCTCATCCTGCGGGTGAGGGATTATCGCATGCTGGCTTATCGATACGGCACAAATCTTGTATCACAGGTGATTAAGAAAGGCGTTGTCCACCCGGTTGGATAACGGAAGTTGGGCTCATTGGCAATGGAGAACCTGGAACTTGGCAGGATAATTATTAACTACCTTATCCTCGCCCTGGGGGCGCTGGGCATCATCTTCGTCTTGCGAAAATTTTTCAAGCTGGCCTGGAAGGTTATTCGGGTCATCCTCATCCTGCTGGCTTTGCTGGTCATATTTGGGGAAATTGCCGGTTTTCTGCAAATAAATTTCCTGTAGGCTTATAATCACTGTATGCCTGTTGACATCGAAACAGCCCGACAGTGGTACGCTGATTCGGACCCGGTGCATGACTTTGAGCATGTCTTGAGGGTCTATCGCCTTTCGGAACGCATCGCGTTGGCAGAAGGGGCGGACCTTGAAATCGTGCACGCGGCCGCGCTTTTACATGACTCAAAAGGAGCCACCCCGGGAAAGGATGGCCAGGCGCGCAAGGAGCACCATATTACCTCGGCGGAATTCGCCGGGGAGGTTTTGCGGCAGGAAGGCTGGCCCGAGGAGCGGATTGCCAGGGTGCAGCACTGCATCAGAGCGCACCGCTATCGCCATACAGGGGAGCGGCCTGAGAGCCTGGAAGCCCAGTGCCTGTTTGACGCGGACAAGCTGGATGTGCTCGGAGCAATCGGCGCGGCCCGCACCATCGCGTATGCCGCGCTGGATGGGCAGCCCTCTTTTTCAGAGCCCTCTGACCAATTTTTGGCAACATCGCAAAAAGAACCTGGCGAAGCCCACAGCGCGTTCCATGAGTATCTTTTCAAACTACGCAAGATAAAAGGCGCACTCTTTACACAGACAGGCAAGAAGATTGCCGAGCAAAGAGACGCCTACCTGAAAGGGTTCTTTGATGAGCTGCAGGCTGAATGGCGCGGGGAGCGGTGAACAGAACCGATCCGCGCGCGGGAGAGCCTGAAGCCGTTGAGTGGCCAAGGATGAGTGAGGGGCGCTGCAAAAGGCCCGTCACCGAAAGAAAACTGTCGGAAAATGTTATAAATCAATAAATAGTCCGTTGCAGGTCCGTTCTTTCTTTACGAAAATTTTGTTCTTTTCATTAGTTCAAATGAATCGCGCCAACACAAAGAAGCGGTCGTTTCAAGCAAAACATAAGTAGAGGAGTGTCGTTATGAGCCACAAGCGAACAGGTGCCATCCGTGTTATTTTCCGATTGTTTCTTCTCATGGTCATGTTGGGATTGCTGGCCAGCCCCCTGGGAACTGTAGGCGCGCAGGAAACACCCCCTGGGGAGACGCAGGTGGAAGTGGTCAGCCCTTACCTGACCATTCTGCGCCAGTTCGCTGCTGATGGCAATGAGCTGGAGGGCTATGTTATCAACGGGCCATCAAAGCCACCCGCGGAATTTGCTGAAGAACATGCTGCGAACGCAATCCAAGGCGAGGTGGAGGGTACCATCGCGAACTTCCCGGCTTACACCTGGGTGTTTGGCTGCTCAGCCGTTTCGGGGGCCATGATCGCGGCCTACTACGACCGGGGAAGCTACCCGAACATGTACTCTGGGCCTACCAACGGCGGGGTGATGCCCCTTAATAATGCCAGCTGGCCCACCTGGAGCGACGGCTTTGAGACTTACCCCAACAACCCACTGATAGCCTCGCATATCAACGTGGATGGTCGAACGACCAAGGGTTCGATTGATGATTACTGGGTGACTTATGGCAGCAGCACCCAGGACCCTTACATCACCGGGGCCTGGAGCCAACACGCCTGGAGTGATTCGATTGGGGATTACATGAAGACCAGCCAATCCGCTTATGAGAACACCGATGGTTCAACCACCTTCTTCAATTACACCGCCATCCCAGACAAGTTATATTGTGACGTCATCGTGGAAAATGGCATCACAAAAGATGGTACAGTTGGGCGCAGGCTGTTTTACCAAGCCAGGGGATTCACAGTGACGGACTGTTACAACCAGAGAACAGACAATAACGGTGGCGGTTTTACCCTGGCCAATTACAAGGCCGAAATCGACGCGGGCCACCCGGTGTTGTTGAACCTCGCCGGGCATTCGGTGGTCGGTTTTGGCTATAGTGGTTCGACTGTGTACATCCGGGATACCTGGGATACCGCGACGCATGAGTTTCCATGGGGTGGCAACTACTCTGGGATGAATTTGCTGTCCGTCAGTATCGTCAAGCTGGCGGCAGGGCCCGCACCCCTGACGCAATACGTGTACCTACCCTTGATTACCAGGCCTGTTCCCAACCAAGCGCCCAACAACATTTCGCTTTCCAATTCCAGCGTTCCAGAGAATCAACCCGTTAACACGGTGGTAGGAACTCTTTCGGCCACCGACCCGGACGCAGGAAACACCTTCACCTACACCCTCGTGACGGGCACCGGAAGCACGGATAACGGTTCATTCAACATATCCGGCGCGCAGTTGCGGACCTCGGCTGTATTTGATTATGAGGTCAAGAACAGCTACAACATTCGCATCCGGGTCACAGACCAGGGCGGGCTGACCTTCGAGAAAGCCTTTGTCATCTCTGTGACGCAAGTGGGTGCCAATCCATTTCTTAACCCTGGCTTTGAACAGGGGCATGTGGCCTGGACAGAGTATTCCTGGCTAGGATTTGACCTCATCACGGAAGCGTCGGAAGACGCCATCACCGCGCACAGCGGTTCCTGGTTCGCATGGCTGGGCGGGGCAAACAGCGAATCTTCCGAACTTTCCCAGGTCATCACCATTTCCGCCTCCACGCCTTACCTGCATTATTGGTATTGGGTTGGGTCACAGGATGTTTGTGGCTACGACTTTTTCGCGATTAATGTGAACGGGACGCAAGTGGCCGGATTTACGCTTTGCACGTCAAACAATACCAACGGATGGGTGCAGGGAGTTGTTAACCTGGCTGCTTATGCCGGTAACAGCAGAACTATCCTGTTTGAAGTCAATAATGATGGCAGCAATAACAGCAACCTGTTCCTCGACGATGTTTCCATGTCGGCCAGCGCGTCCACAACGACGTTGCCTGAAGCGGAAGAGGGGTTTGACCCAACAGCCATCTCAGCGCCAAGAATACTGATGCCTTAACCCAGGCTGCCACCTTAAACAAATAACCCCGAAGCCTCGGGGTTATTTGTTTAATCTTCTGACTACTGCGTGGCGCAGGCAATGCAGGGGTCGAAGGCGCGCACGACCCGCCCAACTGCTTTCTCAAGCTCCAGGTTGATGCCCGCGGGGCTGATATAACGTTTGCCCACCACCCGCAGCGCGCGCTCAATCGCTTTCATGTTGTGCACGGTTGGGATGATGAACTGCGCGTCCGCGATCAATCCGTTTTCGATGACATAGCGGTGAATCAGTGGTCCACGCGGAGCTTCCACCAGGCCGTAGCCGATTCCGTCCCTGGGAGTGTAAGGAACGTCTGGGTCCATGTAATCCAAATCGTCTTCCAACAGTTCCATGGCGCGTTCCATCGCGAAAACTAACTCAATTCCACGGGCGAGGTCAAAGAACAAGATGGCATGCGCGGGATTACCGAAAGCTTCCCTGAAGCGCGAAAGGTAGCGGTCCGCACACTTGGTGCCAAATTCGGAGGTCAAATTGATGCGGGCAAGGCTGTTGGCACGCAACAGGTTGCCCTGGTATGTGGTTTGGCCCGCGTAGGAATACTCTGTTTCGGTAAATTCGAGGACCTGGTCAAATTGTTCTGGCGTAAAGCGCACCTTTTCTTTGCCATCCGGGCTAAGCACCCGCAGCGTGTTGCTATTCAAGTGAGGCTTGAAGGAAGGGGTCGCGGAGATATAGTAGGTGGGTTCGTCATCGCCCCATGTCCCAATGCGGTCGGTCATGGCCAGGGACATATCCCAGTATTCATCCACCAGCTGGCAGGCGATTGGCATCATCTCCTGGAGTTGGGCCAGCATGGCATCGGCAGCCGCGCGGGTGATGCCGCCGGCCATGCCGCCAATATGGGCTTTTACGGGGTGGATAAACTGGCCACCCGCCAGGATGATGAGGTCCGTACCGATTTTACGAACGCGCAGGGCCCGCTGGGCGATGGAGAATTGACGCCGCTGCTCTGGCTCCTCCCCTTCCACCTGGAAAAGACTGTCCACGTTCACCCGGTCTGGCATGGTGAAGATGAAAAGGGATGTGGCCTGGTTTTGAATTAGCTGGCCCAACAGCAGTACTTCGCGGATGACGCTGGCCAAGGGGGGCGGCGTGACACCGTAAGCGTTTTCAAGCGCCTTGACCGAGGCGACGTGGTGGGCGGTGGAACAAACGCCGCAGATGCGGGGCACGATGACCGGCATCTGTTCCGCAGGGGTTCCCAGCACAAAATGCCTGAAACCGCGCATTTCGACCGCCTGAAAATGGGCGGATAACAGCTCGCCCCCTTCGGTTTCCATTTCAACGCGGGCGTGGCCTTCAATACGGCTTAGTGGGAAAGTGAGGGTGGTCATCAGAGCACCTCGTCCTTGCTGCGCACGCGGCGATTGCCGCCGGCGTAATCTGAGAATTGGAACAGGAACATGGAAAGCTGGGGAGACCGAAGCATCTCGTTGATTTCCTCTGGTGGGATGTTCGTCATGCGTTCAAACACCTTCTGAATGCTTTCCAGCCAAACCGACGATTCTTTTTCGATGAAGTTGTTGGATGGCCCGCGGCAGCCCACGCAGGGGTGGCCGGCCCGGGTGCAGATTGCCCGGCAGCCTCCGCGCGTGGAAGTGCCAACACAAAGGTAGCCCTGGTTAATCAGGCAGATATCCGGTTTGACATCCCCCTGCTGGAAACCCGTGATGTGGTCGGGTTTCATATCATTCAGCTTGCGCCGGCCACATTCTCCGCAGACGATGCTTGAGGCTTTGAAATCCTCAGGTTGCATCAGAGCAGCCATGAAAAGCTCTGGGGTGGGCGGGCAGCCAGGCAGGTATAGGTCCACATGTACAAAAGCATCCACCGGGTGGGTTTTGCTGAGCAAACGGGGCACGTGCCTGCGGCTGGCCTGCGAAAGGAATATCTCACGCACGTCGTCGCGGTCTCCCAGGTTGGTGACCCCACCTGAGATGGCGCAGGTGCCCACCGCGATGACCTTGGGCACATTTTTCACAGCCCGTTGGAGGTTATAGGCATCCTCGTCATTGCGCACACCGCCTGAAATAAGTAAAACTTCGACGTCATCCGGGACGCGGTGGGAAGATACCACCAGGGGCATATAGACCAGGTTGTACTTGTCGTACCATTCGGACGCGTTTAGCAGGGAGACTTCACAACCAGCACAACCGGAAAGCTGCAGGACCGCAAATTTTGGAAGCTTGGGTGGTTCGTTTTCCATGGGGGCTCCTTTTCCACAGAAAAGATGGGGTTATCAACCGGATTCGGCGGGATATCCACAGGTTTTGAACAGAATATCCACACCATGATTTTACCTTATTCACTGGCACACCCCTGGTCAATTCTGACAAGAGAAGCTGTTTCATAGCGCCTGACGCGGGACGCTTCGATTATGATTAAGTCGCGTTTAATAGAAAATGGAGAAAAGCATGAAAAACCAATCCCCACAGGATATGATGGCCACCGTCTCAGACAGCATGCTGGAACGCACGGGCAAATCGCTGGAGGCGTGGGTGGAGGTCGTGTTGCAATCCGGCATTAATCCGCTCGACCAAAACGCGGTGCGCAAGTGGCTGAAGGCGGAACACGGTATCGCCCAAAACTCCCAGTGGGCCATCGCGGATGCGGCCGCTCAAGCGGTGGGCTGGGTTAGGCCGAGTGAATCAGAATACGCGGCCGGGCAGTACACAGGTGAAAAGGCCGCGCTGTGGCCCATCTTTGAGCAACTCAGGGATTACATCCTTGGGCTAGGGGAGGACGTGATGATGGAAGGGCGGGGTACGTATGTGCCTTTTGTGCGCGGACGCCAGTTCGCGGCCATCCAAGCGGCCACGAAAGACCGGGTGGACGTGGGGCTGCGCTTCAGGGCTGCCCCTGATTCGGAGCTGCTCAGCGAGGCCAAAGGACCAGGGCAGGCCACACACAAGCTAAGCTTGCGCGCGGTGGCTGAAATTACGCCAGGGGTCGAAAACCTGTTGCGCCTGGCATACGAACAGAACGGATAGGGGCCGGCCCCGCGCCTCAGCGCTTTTTTCGGGTATGATTGAGTCAATCCGCCACCAATGGAGGCAGACACGCAAGACTCAGAATTCGACCCCAACGCTCAGCGTAAACCCAAACGCCGTACCCGCGCGTTCTTTTTGCGCGTGTTGTTGTATTACGCCCTCACGCTTGTTGTGGTTTGCACGGCCCTGGGCGCGATTGGATTCCACGCGAAAGGTTGGGATGGCGCCTGGAACGGGATGACCCTGGGGCTCTTGTTGGGCCTGATGGCGCTGCCCTTGCTCGGCCTGCTGATTAGTGTTCAGTATTGGAGTGGTTTTGCCGGCCGCTGGGGAGAATACCAGTATAAAAAAGAACTGGAGGGGGATCCAAACGACCGGTCGAAAAGACCTGAGCGCTGGTAAACCAACCCCACTTCCAGACATGATTCTGTGAAGAAAATCAGTCGCACACCGAAAAGCTGGCTCGCGTACCTTTTACTATCGCTTTACGTGTATTGCCTGAACGCGGCCGGCCCGGTGACAAGTTACCTGAGGTCTGAATTCGGGCTTTCGTACACGCTCAGTAGCGTGCACACCTCCGCCTTCGCGCTGGGCATTGTGTTGACCGGGCTTTTAGGCGGCCTGTTCCTGCGCTTG
>JAKOSR010000206.1 GCA_029777225.1 Chloroflexota bacterium | reverse complement strand
GATTGTGCCAGTAGATGGCGATAGAGGGAGGTCAGCTCGGCGCGGCGGGCATTGCCAGCGGCGACTCGGGTCAGCTGCACGCGTCCCAGGGCGGATCGCAGCTCATCGATACGATAGTTGTAGCCCAGCTCAACCACATCATAGGTGCTGGCGTGCCCGTGGTGGCGGTCCCAGGTGAGGGTGGTCATTCCGTGGGAGCGTAGCAGACGAACTTTTTCAGCCAGCGCATCGTCATCGGTGACGAGCATGCCGCCTTCAGCTGTTGAGAGGTTCTTGTTGGCGAAGAAGGAATAGCAGCCCAAGTCGCCCCAGGTCCCCAGGGCACGGTTATCCAATGAGGCGCAGACGGCGTGGGCGGCGTCTTCGATCACCGCCAGGTTGTGGGCGCGGGCGATGGCAGTGATGGCGGGCATGTCGCAGGGGAAACCGGCGTAATGCATGACCATGATCGCCCTGGTGCGCGGGGTGATGGCAGCTTCAATTGCAGACGGGGCGAGGGTCAGCCAATCTTCAGATTCGATGTCGGCAAAGACGGGCGTGGCGCCGGTGTAACGCACGGCGTTGGCGGAAGCAACGAAGGTCAGCGCGGGGAGGATGACCTCGTCACCGGGACCCAGGTCGCAAGCCAGACAGGCCAGGTGCAGCGCGGCGGTGGCATTGGTCAGCGCCAGGGCATGTTTGGCGCCCACAAAGGCGGCGAACTCGGCTTCAAAAGCCTGGGTGACAGCGCCCATGGAGAGCCAGCCCGACCGGATCACCGCGGAGACGGCTTCTTCTTCTTCGGGGCCGTAGTTGAGATCAGAAAGGGGAATTTTCCAGTGCAATTTTTTTCAAGCCTCCATAAAGATAAAATAAATGACGGATGACCGAAGACCGAGGACGGAACAACCTCTCGTGAGGTTGATATTCCGCTTAGGAACCTTGAAGGCTCTCAGCTTCAAGGACGAGGAAAAAGGTGGAGGATGGAGCGGTAAAACCGAAGACTGAGGATCGATGACCGGTTGCTAGCTTCCATTTTTTTGCTTCCTTTATTTCATTGCTTTTTTAAACGCGGACAACTTGATGAAAAGTAGATGTCCTTGTTGGCGTAACGCATATATTTCATCTTTGTTAATATATCCAAATTTCTCAATGATATCCAGGCAAGCAATTGTTTCAAGATAGGATCGAATCGCCAAACCAAGGAATCTTTTTTGTTCAAGGTTGGATTGACCTGTAGAACCTTCAGCGATATTGAGGGCAATCGATGTGGCTACTCTGGATATTTGGCCAGTCAGGTTGAATTTTTCATGCTCAGGGAGCTTGGATTTTAGTTCATAAACTGCTTTTATATATTCCAGTGACAATTTGTAAACATCCAGATTCTGGAATTTATAAGATTCAGTCATAAACCCACACCGCTTTCGGTCCTCATCCTTTTGTTATCTGTCCATAATTGTTCTTCGGTCCCCGGTCTTCCGTCTCCGGTCTTCTGTCCCCCGTCTTTGTTCCTTATTACTCTCCCGGCAGGAATTGGGCGCGCATTTTCTCGAAGTCGCGGTTGGCCTGGGCATAGTCTTCAGGGTTGCCGAGGTCCATCCAGTAGCCGTTGAAGGGATAGCCGATCACTTTTTCGCCTGCAGCCAGCAGTTTGTGCACCAGGTCAGGGAAATCCAGGTATTCGTCTTTGGGGATGTAATCCAGCACCCGGGGTTCAAAGATGTACATGCCCATACTGACCTTGTAATCCAGCGTCGGTTTTTCGATATAACCGGTGACTGAAAAATCATCATCATTTTGCTGAACCACACCAAGATCAATGTGCAGTTGGTGCTGGTGCACGGCAAGGGTGCAGATGCCGCCCTGTTGGCGATGGAAGGCGAGAAAATCCTCGATATCCAGCAGGGTGAGCACGTCCCCGTTGCTGACCAGGAAGGTTTTGTCCAGGTTGGGTATCAGAGCCAGTGGCCCGGAGGTTCCCAGGGGTTTGGTCTCGTAGGAGTAGGTGATCTCGAGGTCGAATTGCTGGCCATCCTGGAAAAAGGATTGTATCAGGTGTGCCAAGTGCCCGACAGTTAAGATGACCTTATTGACGCCGCTGCGCTTCATTTGTCGCAGGAGGATTT
>JAKOSR010000033.1 GCA_029777225.1 Chloroflexota bacterium | reverse complement strand
GGGCGGACTGCGCCGCGTTTTGGAACCCGTCCTGATGTTGCCCCTGGGCGCCAGCGCGGTGACGCTTGGCTTGGGCTTCCTGGTCGTTTTTAACCATCCCCCCTTCAACAATCCACGTTTCCCGCTGCTCATCCCAATTGCGCACACCCTGGTGGCGCTCCCACTGGTGCTGCGCGTGCTCACCTCCGCCCTGCGCGGCATCCCGGAGAGCTTGCGCCAGGCCGCGCGTGTGCTGGGGGCCGGCCCCTTGCGCGTCTTCTGGAGCGTGGACCTTCCCCTCCTGCTCCGTCCCTTGCTGGCCGGCATGGTCTTCGCGTTCACGGTCTCGCTAGGCGAGTTCGGCGCGTCCAGCTTCCTGAGCACCCCCGAAATGCCGACCATTCCGGTGGCCATTTACCGTTACATTTCCCAGCCTGGCGCGCTGAATTACGGCCAGGCGCTGGCCATGTCCACCATCCTGCTGTTGGTTTGCGCCCTGGGCACGCTGGTGATTGAAAGAACCCGTCTGCCCGGAGAGGAGCTGTTTTGATGCTTGAAGTGCGGAACATCCATAAAACTTATGAAGGCAAACCCCTGTTGAACGGCATTTCCTTCACCGTCGCCAGCCACGAACTGGTCTGTCTCTTGGGCTCCTCCGGCAGCGGCAAAAGCACCCTGCTGCGCATCATCGCCGGCATGGAAGAGCCGGAACAGGGTAGCGTTTGGTGGAATGGCGCCGACCTTGCCGGCGTACCGACCCATCAGCGCGGCTTTGGTCTGATGTTCCAGGATTACGCCTTGTTTCCACACCTCACCGTCGCCCAGAACATCGCCTACGGGCTCAAAATCCAGGCGCTTCCCCCCACAGAAATCGACAGCCGCGTGCGCGAGGCGCTGCACACCATCCGGATGGAGGATTTTGCCAGCCGGCCGGTCACAGAACTTTCCGGCGGCGAACAGCAACGTGTGGCCCTGGCCAGGGCACTGGCCCCCCGGCCCCGTCTGCTGATGCTGGACGAACCACTCGGCGCCCTGGACCACAGCCTGCGGGTGCGACTGATTGAGGAGTTGCGCCTGCTCCTGCGTGAGAGCAAGGTACCGGTGATTTACGTCACCCACGACCGGGAGGAAGCCTTTTCCCTGGCGGACCGTCTGCTGCTCTTGCATGAGGGCAGGCTGTTGCAACAGGGTAGCCCGCGCGACCTCTTTCTACGCCCGGCCAACAGCTGGGCGGCGGAATTCCTGGGGCTCGGCAACCGCGTTAGCGGCCAGGTGGGGCCTGAGGGCGGCACCGTCCTCACCCCCTGGGGCGTATTCGCGTGTGAGCCTGGCAGCAAGCTGCCAGGCAGCCCGGCCATCCTACTCTTACGGCCTGAGGATGCCCGCGTCAGTGCTCAAGCCACCGGAGCCAACAACACCATCACTGGCCAGGTGCGGGATTGCGTCTTTCTGGGCGAACATTTCCGCCTGGAGCTGGAGGCGGAGGGGTTATTATTGCAGGTCTATAGCCAGGAAATTATCCAACCCGGCTCCACGGTGAGCGCCTATTGGCCGGCTGAAAACGTTTTGTTATTATCGGAGTAAAACGTGCAGCCCTCAGTAAACCCGGAACACCTCCTCATCACCAAGCTGGACGATACAGGCCGCGAAATCTTCAGCTGGCAGGGCATTTTGCTGCAAGGCACACCCACCTCCCGTCTGGTTGAAGCCACCTTTGGCCTGGCTTCCCTGCGTGTGGATAGGACCACGTTCGAGGCCGGGGACATGTTTCTTGAAAGCTACTTTTCAAATCGCTGGTTCAACATCTTTGAGGTGCATGCTCAAAGAACCACGACCATCAAGGGCTGGTACTGCAACCTGAGCTTCCCAGCCACCTTTTCCGATCGTGCCATTCGCTGGCGGGATTTGGCCCTGGATTTGATGGTCTACCCGGATGGCTCGCACTCGGTGTTGGACCTGGATGAGTTCGAGGCCCTGCAACTCGATGCCGGCATCCGCGCCCGCTGCTCGGAGACCTTGCAGGAGCTCATCGCGGGCATCCATCCCCAGGCCGTGCCTGTCTTTAGCCCCCAACGCTGGCTGCAGGAATCAGAACAACGGCTCGGGTGAGCCGTTGTTTCAGGATGTCAAAATCAAGTTAAATCAGGGCCAAAAAGACGGGCAACTGCGTGCCCCAATCAATTGTGTATTGGCCGCTCTGCACCAGGTAATAGACCACACCACCGACCACGAGCACGCAGCAACACAGCAGCAGCAAAACAACTAACACAATAATCCACCATTTGCTTTTCTTCTTGGGGGCCGTCACATTCATAACCGGTGTCGTCTCTGGTTGTGGGGGCACTGGAGCAACAGGGGACTCGTTGTAAGCCTGGAAACCTTGGTTATCGATGGTCATAATTCCTCCAAATGATTAATAGTTTGAATTTTGAAGCCAGTTGGTCAGCGGGCCGCAAATCGCGATGCCGCTAATCACACCTGTCACCATCAAAATAATCAGGCAAATGGCGGCTAAGCCGAGGGCGATATTAATCCAACCCAACACCAGGCCAGCCGTCGCCAGCCCATCACCGCCCACCTGGCCGTTGCTTTCCCGGATTTCCTTCTTGGCGGAGTAACCCGAAATCAGCGCCACGATGGACCCAATCACCGGCACAATGAAGTAGCTGGCAATCCCGCTGATGAGGCTGACAATCGCCCAGGGGGAGGTCGTCATGGGTTGGGGTTGATAATACGATGAAGGTTTCTGTTCAGACATGTTTCTCACTCCTTTGTCGCCGTGTGGCTCAGGCAGTCGCGCGGGCCTTCTTACGGCGTTCAACAAACCAGGAAATCCACCAGATGATGAGCACCAAAACGATGGCCATTAAAATGGGCAACACAATTGAAAGCACGGATACCAACGTCGCGACCACGTCCTCCAGGAAGCTGGCAATCGGGTCTCCCACGCCGGCCGTCGTGGCTGTGATTAAAGGGCGCACCGCGGCGGATTTAACGGTATGCACCGTGCCCGCCACCAGCAAACCCGCGATGAGGCTCAAAATTGGGTTCACATCCGTCACCGACCCGGCACTCGCCGCGAAGACAATCGCGCCCGCGGTCGGGCGGATAAATGTTTGAATGGCATCATTGACATGATCCACCGCGGGGATTTTATCCGCGAAAAATTCCACAAGCGATAATGCCCCCAACACGCCAATCGTCCACCAGCTGGTCAGGCCGTCCCAAGGCTTGGTCAGGTGGATGAGATTGGTGAACTTTGCCAGCAGGGAAACCACCAGCAAAGGGATATAGGCATTCAGTCCTGCCGAAGCAGACAGGCCAAAAGCGCCCAAAATGCCACTTACAACTCCAGTCATTTCTTTCCTTTCATCAATAAGAAAAAATACGTACTAAATTATACCCATCCTTGGAAAAAATACCCCAGATAATCATGGGAATATCGCGGACCAGGTGCCCGTCACCAAATACCGCGCGGCGTCCGTCAGCGCGATTTGGCTCAGCGCGAGCAGGCCCCCCAGCATCAGCGGCAGCACCAATTCTCGCCAGTTGCGGATGCGGTTATCCAGCCTTAAAAGCAGGCTGGCCACGATGGTGTAGATGAGCGTCAGTAAAAATGGCACCGCCAGCCCGCTGATAACCATCGCCGGAAATGTGACCGCCGGGTATCCCTGCACGATGCCAAAGGCCAGCAGGCCGGCCAGGGCGAGAAGCACAAGGAACTGCCCCAACCTTGAGAGCGCGGCTTCGTCCAGCCAATCCTGCCAGATGGACTGGTTGAAAATGGGATAAAGGATGGCCCCAATCCCCACGCCAACCCCCAACCCGGTAAGCAAACGGAGGGTATTGCTGGAGGCATACAGCGCCGGCCAGCCCGGGATGAAGTTCAAAAAAGAATTCACCCCGTCCACGCCAAAGGCCAGTAGGAAAACACCCAAAATGACCAAAATCCAAACCGGGGGAAGTTTGCCCCTTTTCCCCTGCCTCAACTGAAAGCCAAAGGCCAAAACCGCCCCAAGGTACATGCCTGTGCAGCGCGCGCATAGCGGAAAAGTGTGTTCACCCGCGTGGAAAGACCGCTCCGGGATTTGGTGGCAAACCGCGTACCCCAGTGCCTGCAGCTTGCCCCAAAATCCAGACGGGGTCAGGGCCAGCCAGGCTGCAAAAAGCACGGCCAACGCCCCGCCGACCACCCAATACCCCACCCGCCCCGGCCGTTTGCGTTCCGGTAGGGCAGGTTTTGGCAGGGGTCCGGCTTCGCTCATCGAGCGCCGCTCCGCGTTATCCGCTGACTTCGGGGCTAAGGTAGACGTGGGCGTCCTTTAGCTTCTGGATGATTTCGATGTGTTGCGGGCAAAGTGCCTCACACTCTCCGCATTCCACGCAGCAATCGGCTTTGCCGTCATCACTAATCGCGTTTTTATAGTCATCCCGGCCACGCGCCCGGTTATCGTAAATGGCTGCTGTGTTGTAAATACGGAAGACTTCCGGGATTTGAACACCATGCGGGCAGGGCATGCAGTATTCGCAGTGGGTGCATGGCACCGGCGCGAGGCCGTTCCAGGCCTCCTGCACGTTGGCCATCACCGCCAGGTCGTCCGCGGTCAACTTGCCAACACCCGACCGCCCCGCGCTGGTGATGTTTTGCTGCGTCTGGATGGGGTTGCTCATGCCTGAAAGCACCAGCGAAACCTCCGGCTGGTTCCAGAGCCATTGCAACGCCCACTCCACGGGTGTCCAGTCGCGCTGGGATTGGCTGAAAGCTTTTGCCACGGGGGGCGGAGGCGTGGGGGAAGCCAGGCTGCCCCCGCGCAGGGGTTCCATCACCACCACACCCAGGCCCTTTTCAGCCGCCGCGCGCAAGCCGCGCTCGCCAGCCTGGTATGCCACATCCATGTAGTTGTACTGGATTTGGCAAAAGTCCCAATGGTCATAACCGTTCAAAATACGCTCAAACACCGGGTACTCGTCGTGGAAGGAGAAACCCAGGTGGCGGATGCGCCCCGAAGCCATTTCCTTCTCGGCCCAATCAAAAACGCGCAAATCCACGTAGTTTTGCCAATAACGCGCGTTGAGTGTGTGCAGCAAGTAAAAGTCAATGTGGTCCGTCTGCAGGCGTTCCAACTGGACGGACAGGTAATGCTTCATATCCCCCTGGGAATGAATAAGCCAGGAAGGCAGTTTGGTCGCCAGGTGGACTTTCTCTCGGTATCCATCGCTCAGCGCTTTGCCCACCAGGGGTTCGCTTTGCTCGCGGTGGTAACCCCACGCGGTGTCGATGTAATTGACGCCCTGATCGATGGCGGCCCGAATCATGTTGATGGCCTGAGGCTCATCAATTTTTCCGTTGTCATCACCCAACGTGGGCAGGCGCATGCAGCCAAAACCGAGGGCTGAAACCTGGCAATTGGTACTTCCAAAAGAACGATATTCCATGTGTCAAAACCTTTCCATGATGCCAACTGATTTTCAAGAATTATAAGCGCAATGCCCGCGATGCCGGCAAAATTGAATTTATTTAATCGGTATAATTGAAGCATGACAGAAAATGAGCTTGTCAACAATCCGGAAGAGGGCGAAAATAACTTCGACCTGGCTGGGGAGGAAGCCTTGGGCCCCTCCACCGTTGAACCCAGCCAGGAACCCGAGTCCCCCCGCTGGCCCTGGCAGGCTAAACTGGTGGTTGGGCTGGTTATCACCACCGCGGTGGTTTTCCTGCTGGTGCGCTTCCACACATACCTCACCATGGTGCTGGCCGCCATGCTGGTCGCTTTCCTGTTCCACCCGCTCGCCAAGCTCATCCAGAGAGGGCTCAAGCTCAACTGGCGGCTCTCCGTTGGCATCGTTTACCTATTTTTTGCCCTTGTTCTGGGAGGGCTGATTACTCGCGGTGGTGCCTCCCTGGTGAACCTCATCCAGGACCTGGTAAAAAACCTGGATAAATACATGGCGCAGGCCACCAATTTTCTCGCCACGCTCTCCAACCGCGTCCTCATGATTGGGCCGTTGCAGTTCACCATCCCCGATTTGAATACTGATTTCATCGCCTCCCAGCTCATTTCCCGCCTTCAACCTTTGTTGACCCAGGCAGGCACCCTCGCTGGCAAACTGGTGACCAGCGTTGGCTCAACCCTTTTCAACTTTGCCATCATATATATGGTCTCCTTCTTCCTCGCGTCTGAATCCAGTGGTGCCAAGATGCGCGTGTTCAACATCGCCATACCCGGTTACGAAAAAGACATCAAGCGCATGGGTCGCGAGGTGTCCAACATTTGGAACGCGTTCATGCGCGGTGAGTTCGTAGTGGTTGGTGTAGCCATCGCCGTCTACTCCGTGGTTTTGGGCATCTTTGGGCTGCCCTACTTCTTCCTGTTGGCAATAGTCGCTGGTCTGGGCAGGTTTGTGCCTTACGTTGGTGCCTGGGTGGGCTGGTTAGCCTTCGGGATTGCCGCCCTGCTCAAAACCCCCACGCCCTTCGGCCTGGCCAACTGGGCCTTCGCGCTGGTTATCATTGGCATCGCCCTTCTTATTGACACGGTGCTCGACAACCTGCTGACCCCGCGCGTGATGGGTAACGCGCTGGAAGTACACCCCGCGGCTATCATGATTTCCGCGCTAATCGGCGCCCAAATCCTGGGCCTTATGGGTGTCATCCTGGCCGCCCCGGTTTACGCTACCATTAAGCTGGTTTTCCGCTACGTGCTGCGCAAGCTGATGGACCAGGAGCCCTGGGAAGGTATTTCATATTACAAGCCAAAGAAGCGCGCCATGTTCACCTGGTTACGTAAGTACCGCGATAGTGCCGTGGGTCAATGGCTAAGAAAAGCCTGGGGCGTCCTTTCCAAGTGGCTGGCGCAGCTTTGGAGCAGCGTCAAAACCTTCTTCCACCAGTTAAAAGCCAGGGTCGCGCAAAATAAGAAGCCCTGAACTTGCACAAATACCCCCAGGCATGGGATAATGAGAGAGAAATCAAATAGGAGCATAAATATGGACCACAACGAAGAACACGAACCCGTTACCACCACAATCGCTGAAACCGAGAATTTCCTGGCATGGCGCGCTGACGAACCCGATGGCGAATCAACCTACCATCTCGAACTGAACAACGTCACCCTCCACTTCTTCAAGGAAGAATGGAAAGAATTCCTCGATTTAATTGAGACCATCGTCGACGAAGAACTCTAAATCGGAATAAATTGAGAACCGCCCTAACGGGCGGTTCCAGTTTTTCTTAAGACCCCCAACGGCCACTTTTGCGGGGGTAAGTAATGCATCCAATCCAGGTTGCGCGCCAACTCAAATCCAGCAGAAAGAATCCCTTCAGTATAACGGCCCATGGGATATTCCAGGTTGAGCGGCCGCCCATTCCAGATCCGTTCCATAAAAACCTTCAACAGCCGGCTCACATGCTCTTCCTGGACCGCGTCCTTTGCCATCGCCAGCCACAAGTTGTCCGCGCGGGTGTCCGTGCCCTGCCAGGTGAGCGTGCCCTGCCAGCGCGACCCGCTCCTGAACGAAAGATGCTTAAGCCGTGGGAGGTTGATCCAGTTTAGAGGGTTGTACCAGGCCCGCGGGCCAAAAGCGTTGAAATCGACATTCAGGTACCAGCGGGTTTCGGGCGGGTAGGTGGCCCGCAGGGCGGCCTTTTGGGCCGGCCATTCCGAGCGCTGACGTTCTCCCACCTCCACCAGGCTGGGATATCCCGCCAGAGGCGAGGTGCCCCGTGGCGTCTCCCCGGCGCGCCGGTATTGGCTTACGCTGCCAAAATGCCTGAACCCCAGTGATTCATACACGCCAATGGCCACCTGGTTCTCGTGCCGCACCTGCAGCCACACCGCCATGCCCTGCCTTTGGCGCGCGATTCGCAGCGCGTGCCGGGTGAGGGCCGTCGCAATGCCATGGTTGCGGTATTCCTCCGCCACCGCCACATTCGCTACCAGGCAGATCGGCCGCAGTCCCGCCTGAAATGGGATTAGGCTGATGTTCCCCACAATCTTGCCCCCATCCTCCCAAACATACCCGTCCGCGCTTGGCAAGGCGAGGTTTGAAAGAAAGGGCTCCTGCCGCTGGCGCGCGGCATTTTCGCGCATCTGGTTGAGCACGAATTGTCCATCGGGATCGCCGCGGAGCCCAAAAGCAACTTCAACGAGGTTGGCTACCGCGTCGAGGTCCCGGCGCGGGTCCAGTCTGCGCAGGGTGCCGGGGGGATTGGAAGCTGGTTGTTCCATACTGGAAAAGGATTTTATCGCAGGAATGCCACGGGCTAAGAAACAACCCCCGCAATGCGAGGGTTGTAATTGGCTGGCAAGGTTTAGAAGTCTTGCGGTTCGGAAGAACCTGGGCGGCGTTGGCGGTAAACAATCCGACCGCGATCCAGGTCATAGGGAGACATCTCGACACGCACCGCGTCACCCAAAAGGATGCGGATGTAGTACCGGCGCATGCGACCGGAAAGGTAGGCCATAACCTCATGACCATTTTCCAGCTTTACGCGGAACTGTGTGCCGGGAAGCGCCTCTATGATGGTGCCATCCACGGTAATCTTCTCTTCTTCTTTAGCCATAAAACCTCACTAATCCGGCTTATTCGTACGTCTTCCGGAAGGAACGACGAACAGCCTTTTTCTTGTCCATGCGGCGCTGTTCACTCTTGGAGATGAACCAGCGTTTGCGACGCACGGTGCTCAGGACACCACTCTTGACCACCTTCTTGCGAAAGCGTTTGAGCAGGGAGTCCTGCGATTCATTTTGTCTTAATGTAACACTTGCCATTTGCTATTCACCTCCGATCCGGGCTTAAATTCATTACACACTTTTTTACGTCTTCGACGCAATCGCCTATTATACACGAAAACAAAGAAATCCGCAGTCAAATAAAACTCAACCTTGAAAAAATGACAGGCTCTCACGAAAACGGGAATTCCACAGCCTGTTAACTTACGAATTTAACTCAATTTCAACGAATTTCTGCTTTTCAAATAAAAATTTTAAAATAAATCAACAATAAACCTCGCCAATGTGTATAATTAAATCAGTCCCTGTCTGATCGTGAACATAATCAAAACAACCGGAGGTCCTTATGTCTACCTACGAGAAGCCCATTTGGATGCTGTTGTTGGATTTTGTCGAGTCGAAGAACTTACAGGCGGACGATGTTTTCACGCGCGACGATGTCCTCGCCTGGTTTGAAACCAACTACCCCAAACTCAAGAAAAACAGCATCCAATGCCATCTGATTAAGCTTTCAACAAACCTGCCCAGCCGGGTTCACTATAAAGCTGACCCGCTTGGCAGCGATGATATCTTCTTCCGCATCACGCCTTCCACTTTCCGCCTTTATGACCCCACCCGCGACCCCGCGCCTATATACAACTTCTCGACCGCCCAGCCAAATGGCAACAGCGCGAAAAGCCTGATTCTCACCTCCGGACGAAGGCGCGGCGGTCGGATTAGCGAGCGCTGGAAGGCGGTGCGCGCCTTCGAAAAAGTGGCGCTCCGGCCCATCTTGCCTGTGCGGGACGCGCAGGCGGAATCAACCTTTTACCGCAAGCTGGGTTTCCTTGTTCACCCCGAAACTGAGACCACGCAGGTCGTGCAATTCAACGGCGATATTCTTTTCATCCTGCAGGAGGTGGCGGCCGATAACATTGGACCCATCCAACACCTCATGCAGTGGCAGTTCTACGTCCCCCATCTTAAACGCTTTAGCAAATACCTGCAGGACGCGCTGATTGAGATAGAGGAACCCTACACCCGCCAATCCTGGGGCGAATACACCCTCCGCCTGCGCTCCCCCAATGGGTACGCGATTACGTTTCGCGAAGAGTGACCTCGCCAGCCAGGAGCGCCCTGCCGCCTTTCCGCGGATGGACAAAGGGGCGCGTTAGCCTGTGCCTGCCCGGGTCAACAGTCCTTTTTGCATAAATAATTGGTCGCCATTGGCCGGCCTGACCTCTGGACATTCAAACGTCCACGCCTTTGACATCGGGTAAAATGATGATGATGCCAGATTTCCCGGTCGTCACTGTCGCGGAGATGAAAGCGCTCGAAGGAGAAGCTTTCAAGCTCGGGCTGCCATACGACCAGATGATGGAACGTGCCGGCCTGGGTGTGGCTGAGGCCATACAAAAACGCTTCAATACCCTCGCCCCCAGGTCCATCCTTGGGCTGGTTGGCAGCGGCAACAACGGGGGCGACTCTCTCATCGCGCTCGCGCGCCTGGCTCAAGCCGGTTGGCGCGCTACCGCCTTGCTGAGCGCTACCGAAACCGCCGATTCACACCTGGCCCAGCGTCTCGAGGAAGCCGGCGGCACCATTGTTGGCTGGTCCAAATTCCCCGACAAGAACGCCCTTATAACCGATTGTCTCTCACAAACCGGCCTCATCCTGGACGGGCTCCTGGGAACCGGCACACGCCTGCCCTTGCGCGGCCCAGTTGCGGAGATACTTTCCGCCCTCCGGTCCCAGCCAGCTCTCCCTCCCGTTGTCGCCCTGGATTGCCCTTCCGGCGTGGACTGCGACACGGGCGAGGCAGACGAACTTACCCTGCCCGCCCGCCTGACGCTGTGCGTCGAAGCGGCCAAAACCGGCCTGCTGCGCTTCCCAGCCGCTGATCTCACCGGAGAGCTTCAACGCGTACCGCTTGGCTTGCCAGCCGGCAGCTGGCTGCCCGGCCAGCCCAACACACGCCTCCTCACCACCGCCATGGCCCACTTCCTGCTCCCCCCGCGTGCTTCTAACGCCCACAAGGGCACCTTTGGTAGCGCGTTGCTCATCGCCGGCTCGCGCCACTATACCGGCGCGGCCCTGCTCGCCACCGCCGCTGCCCTACGCGCAGGTCCCGGCCTGGTGTATGCCGCCATTCCCCTCTCGTTACACGCCCCGCTAGCCTGCGCGGTTCCCGAAGCCATTTGGGAAGTGCTGCCTGAGGTGGAGGGTGGGATTGCCGCCGAAGCTGCCAGCCTCATCCCGCCAATCCTGGCCAACAAGCAGGCGCTCTTGCTGGGCCCTGGCCTGGGGCAGGCCCCCACCACGCGCGCATTTCTCACCGCGCTCCTCACCGAAATCCTCCCCCGCCAGGCCACTCCCATCCCCATGGTGCTGGACGCGGACGCCCTGCGCCTGCTGGCCACCCTGGCCGATTGGCCCGCATACCTGCCCGCCAGCTGCCTGCTCACCCCCCATCCAGGCGAAATGGCCGCCCTCACCGGGCTCTCCATCCAGGCTGTCCAGGCGGACCGGGTGGCAATCGCCCGCAAATTCGCGCGGGCTTGGGGCCAGGCCGTCATCCTCAAAGGTGCCCACACCGTGCTCGCCAACCCCTCTGGCCAGGTGGTGGTGCTTCCTGGCGCCACCTCCGCCCTGGCGCATGGTGGCAGTGGGGATGTTTTGGCCGGCATGGCCGTGGGCTTGATGGCCCAAGGCCTGGATGCCTGGGACGCTGGCCGGCTGGCTGTCTATCTGCATTTTCAATGCGCGGTCCTGGCAACCCAAACCGTCGGCCACCCAGCCTCCGTACTGGCTGGCGACCTGGTCAAGGAAATAGGAAAGGTCTTTCGTGACCTGCAGACTACCTCACCATCATAAAACGTATGAAGAAAGGGAACCCATGAAAAAAGCATTTGTACTTCATCTCCTGTTAGTAGTAAGCATGCTGCTGGGCATGGGCTTCAACGCGAAGCCCGCGCTTTCCGCTCCCATCCCCTCCGAGCCAGTCATCCCGGAGCAAGACGCGGACGTGTTGGCAGTTCAACTTGACTTGCCTTCGAAGTCAAGCTATGGCCTCAACGCGACGAGCTGGTGCCTCGCCTCGGACATGAATGGTTGGGACAACGCGTCCAGCCCCATGCTGGATGATGGCACGAATGGCGACATCATCGCCGGGGATGGGGTTTTTTCGCTTGGAATGTCCATCCCAACGCCAGGCACCTATTACTGGAAAGCGGTGGAGTGTGGCAGCTGGAGCAATACTCATCCAGCAGCAAACTCCTGGGTGATCACGGGAGCGCCGATGCAGTGGGTGACTTTCACGCTCGACACCAACGATTACAATATGAACGCCGGCATGGCTCTGCTGCCCGCGACTAACATTGTCAACGTCACGGGGGATCTCCTCCCCGACAGCTACACCGCGGTTGGGGACTTCCAGGGCTGGAACAACAATGACACTGCCACGGGGATGGATGACCTGGGTAATGGCTTCTACCGCCTGGTTTACACCATCCCAGCGGCGGGCAGTTACATCGGCAAAGCGGTCATAACCGGCACCTGGAATGGATTCGGCACGGATGGACGTTCAAGCGATGCCGCGAACATCAACTTCACCACCACCACAGACAATCAGGATGTGGTTTTCCTGCTCGACAGTTATAGCGGACGGATGTTGATCCAACCCGCCGCCAGCAGCGCTGGTACCTGGTGCGCGGCAGGCAGTTTTAATGGCTGGTTGCCAGCTCAATATCCGCTTAATGATAACGGCGCGAATGGCGATCTGCTTGGGGGGGATGGCGTCTTCACCGCGGATGTGACCATTCCAACCGCGGGACATTACGAATTCAAAGTAAACAACTGCACCTGGGACGTTTCTTTTCCCACAACAGGCAACTCCTGGCTCAACACAACCGCGGATGGCCAGGTGGTGAAAGTGACCTTTGATACCAACAACCACAACGCGGATGCTGGGCTCGCCCTGGTGCCATCAACCAACATCGTGCACGCCTGGGATTCAAGCAACAGCTTCACGGCAGTGGGTGACTTCCAGGGTTGGATCAATACCGATCCGGAGACCGCCCTGGGGATGCATGGTCGTGGTTTGTATGTGTTGAACTATCCGATTGTCGCAGCAGGTTCCTATAACTTCAAGATAGTCGCCACTGGTTCCTGGGACGCGATCGGCCTGGACAACCGTTCGATTAACGCAAACAACGTCCCATTCGTCACGTATGCTGCTGAGGATATTGTGTGGTTCTACCTGGATTATCGCACCGGCCGGGTCGGCGCGTTCCCCCCTCCTCCGCCGCCATCTGCCAGCCACGACAACGAGATCTGGTGGGCTGAGCTCGGACATAACAGCCGTGACACGCTCTATCGCACACCCGGCGGACCCGTCACCACGGGCACTCCGGTCACCTTGCGTTTGCGCGCGGCCCAGGGTGACCTGACCGAAGTCAAACTCCGGCTCTACAACGACCGCACCAACACCCAAACCATGCTGCCAATGTCAGTTGCTTATAGCGATGGAACCTACGACTGGTGGCAGGTGGAGGTCCCGGCCAGCGACGTCCCAACGGTCTACTGGTATCGCTTCGTGGTCATCGATGGCACTGACGTGGACTACTACGAGGATGACGCCGCCCGCACGATGGGCTGGGGCCAGGCTTTTGACGAAACCAACGATTACTCGTATCAACTCACCGTTTACGCCGCGGATTTCACAACACCGGATTGGATAAAGAACGCGGTGGTCTACCAGGTCTTCCCCGACCGCTTCCGCGATGGCAATGAGACCAACGACAAGCCAGCCGGCACGTTCTTCTACGGCGAGACCGGTGGCACCGTGTACCGCTCCCTGACCACGGATTGGAACGAACCCATCTGCGACCCGCGCGGTACGGATGCCTGCGCTGGCACCTACAGTAAAAATTTCTACGGCGGTGACCTGCAGGGCCTGATTGATAGATTGGATTACCTGCAAGACCTGGGCGTCACAACCATCTATCTGAACCCCATTTTTGAGTCGCCCTCCAACCATGGCTACGACACCACCGATTACATGAGCATCAACCCCATGTTTGGCGACGCTGACACGTTCAACGCGCTGACCGCCGAACTGGCCACCCGCGACATGCACCTGATTTTGGATGGTGTGTTCAACCACGTCTCCTCCGATAGCATCTACTTTGACCGCTACGGACGCTACGATGAAGTCGGCGCCTGTGAAAGCTTTGATTCGCCTTACCGCGACTGGTTCTACTTCATCCCCGATGACACGGGTAATGGACCCTGCGTGGGCGATGACGGTACACCCGGGGGCGCGACGTATGAATCCTGGTGGGGTTACGACAGCCTGCCCAAGTTGGTATCCACCAACCCAGCGGTCCGCGCGCTCATTTGGGATAACGAAGCAGTGCCCACCGATACGGTCGCCGGTCACTACATGCAGTCAGCCGATGGCTGGCGGTTGGACGTCGGCGCCGATGTGGACCCCGGCACGATTAACGACCCCAGCAATCAATACTGGGAAGGATTCCGGAATACGGTCAAAACAGTCAACCCCGAGGGTTACATCGCCGGTGAGGAATGGGGCATTGCCAATTCCTGGTTGCTGGGTGGCGAGTGGGACGCGGTAATGAATTACCAGTTCAGCTCCGCGGTGCTTTCCCTCTGGCGCGATGAGGTCTTTACCGATAACGACCACAGCGCGGGTTCTTCCGCGGGCGAACTGGCACCCCTGGACCCCGAACAATTTGACGAACGCATCCAAAATCTCTTTGAGCGCTACAACCCAGAGAGCGTCCAGGCGATGCTTAATCTCTTTGACAGCCACGATACCAGCCGGGTGCTATTCATGCTCGACCACAACACCGATTCGAACGACCCAGCCCTCTACGCGAACCCCGACTATGACTGGAGTGACGCCATCCAGCGCCTCAAAGGCGCTGTAGCCGTGCAGATGACCATGCCCGGCGCGCCTACCATCTACTACGGTGACGAGGTCGGCCTGGTTGGCCCCATGGCTTATTCCGGTGGAAAGTGGGAGGACGACCCCTACAACCGTCAGCCCTTCCCCTGGCTGGATGAAAGCGGCACACCTTTCTACACCCGCCTGCAAACCCAGGATGGCCAGGATGAGCTCTACGATTACTACGCCACCCTCACATACGCGCGCAATACGCACCCTGCCCTCAGGACCGGTGACTACCGCACATTAATGGCCGACGACAATCTTGCCCTTTATGCTTACGGCAGAAACCTTCCCGGTGAGGATTCCGCGGTGGTGTTAATCAACCGCAGTCTCTCGGACCAATCCGTGTCTCTGGATGTGGCGGGTTATCTGCCAAATGGTGCGGGGTATGGGGACGTGTTTTCAAGCGCAACATACGTTGTAACAGATGGTCAATTGCAAAACGTTATGGTCCTGGCCAATAGCACGCTTGTGTTGGTCTTGAAAGACATCGCTCAACCCACTCCACCCACGCCAGTCGAATTAAGCGCGACGACCAATGGTACAACCGTCACACTCAACTGGACGGCTTCGACTGGCGCGAATGATTACCTGGTTTACCGCAGCTACCTTGCTGGTGGCACTTATGAATTACGGGGAATGACTTCAACCTTAACCTATAACGACTTTGGCCAGGTGAGCGGTCAACGGGTGTATTACAAAGTGGTGGCCCGCAACACAACGAACGGACTGACCACCACTTCCAACGAGGTCAGTGCCCTGCCCGCCTACAACATCGACTGGGCGAACCTGCAGTGGCCACTCACAATCACTCACACCATTGGCGTTACCCCAACCGTGAACATTTACGGTCAGGTTTACATTGCCGGTGTCACCTCCGAACCCGGTGCCACGCCTGGTCTGCTGGCGCAGGTGGGTTACGGCCGCAACGAAAGTGACCCACGCGTCGAGCCCGATTGGATTTGGTATGACGCGGTATTTAACGCGCAAGCTGGTAACAACGATGAATTTGTCGGCACGCTACTGCCTGAATCCACCGGCGAATTTGATTACGTTTACCGCTACTCCACCGACGGGGGTGCCTCATGGGTCTACGCTGACTTGGACGGAACAGGGAACGGTTATGCGACCGAGCAGGCTGGCAGCCTGACAGTCGAAGCCTCAGGTGACACCACCGCGCCTTCCGCGCCCGTCCTGAGCATCGCCGATTGGGGCGCGTCTTTCATCGACCTGGAGTGGACGCCCTCCACCGATGACGTTTCGGTCTACGCTTACGACCTTTATCGTTCCACGGATGGCATGCTATACGAAAAAATCAGCCGCGTGCTGGCACCAGCAACCACGTACCACGATGTCGACGTCGAAAATGTGGAAATGTATTACTACTTTGTTGTCGCCCTGGATTCCAGCTTTAATCGCAGTGAGAACTCGAACATCGTTGAGCATATGGCCGAGCCCAAGGTGGTCCAGGTCACGTTCAACATCACTGTGCCCGCTTTCACGCCAGGAACGGTTTACCTGAGTCGCTACATCAACCCGGATGGGACGGTCGGGGATTGGAACCCTGCCGCGACTGCCCTCAGCCAGATGAGCCCTGTGCTTTGGTCTCGCACGTTTGACATCCTGGATGGCACCCAGATGGAGTTTAAATTTGCCCGCGGCTCCTGGGAGACGGTGATGAAAGGTGCGGATGGCAACGTGGAACTCCCCAACCTCAGCCTGGCCGTCGATTACGGTCTCGATGGTACGCAGACTTATGAGTATACGGTCTTGAACTGGCGCGATCCGCTCGTGGTGTCAGTCTCTCCCATCGACGCGGCCGTGGACGTCCCAACGGACACAACCATCACCATAACCTGGAGCCAGGCCATGCCCGCGGATGACTGCCCGAGCCTGCACGCCTTGGGTGGTTCAATTACTGGAACCTGCGCGTACAACGAAACTACCTTCACGCACACCTTCACACCCTACGCCAGCCTGGCTGGGCTGACGCTGCATAACGCGGCTGCTGCCGGAAAGACCGACGCGGGTGGAGACGTCCAGCAAGTGCCCTATAATTGGACCTTCACGACGGAAGGGTATTTGGTCTACCTTCCCTTGGTCTTCAAGTAAAAGTTGCTTGATTTACATCCATTCAGGCCCCTCCGCGGAGGGGTCTGTTTTCTTAAGCATATAAATGTGAAAAGTGGGAACGCGTGGAGATTCACCCCGCAACTTAACAATAACAGGCTGGGCATGTGACTGACAAGCCCTCCAGGGGTTGAGGGCATTTGGATCAGTCCAACAAACATAAAATGGATGATTTTGTCGTGGAGATGATATTTTTATTGTATACAGAGGTAAAATTTATCCATCGTCTCAAGGGTTCACTGAATGGAGGAAAGATGTCCCCAGTCCGAAAGTGGTTAGGTTTCCTTTTGTCCATCCTGGTCCTGGTAAGCGTCTTCGCGTTTATCCCAACCCCGGCCTTGGCTGATACCGGGCTAACCTTTACCGTCAACAGCTCCAGCGACCTCCCCGATTTGGCGACCAATAGCGTCTGCAGCGCCGGCCAACCAACCGGCGGCCCGTGTACCCTGCGCGCGGCCATCTCCGAGGCGAATGGGAACATCGATGATGGGCCCGTAACCATTCTCGTACCCCCGGGCACCTATACCCTGGTTATTTCTCCAAGCTCGACCGATGACAACAACCATGGCGATTTTGACATCAGCGCCACCAACGCGACGAACCTGGTAACCATCAAGGCCCTCCAGAAAGGGACCGTTGTCATTAACACCCTTCCAGGATTCACTGACCGCATCCTCGAGGTTGGTTGGCACGCGAAGGTCCTCATCCAGGATATTACCTTCAGCGGAGCCAGCCTTGTCTTAACAACCCCAACGACAGGCGGAGGGGCAATCGTGAACGCGGGCTATCTGACTCTCGAAGGCACGGTTTTTCAAAATAACTCCGTTACATGCGCCACCCCTAATGCCTGTCAAGCCTCATTGATAGGAGGAGCAATCCTTAACAGTGGTGGACTCACCATCGTCGATTCCAGCTTTATTCACAATGCCGCGGATCGTGGATGGGCGATTTTTAATTCCGGAGGCGCGGAATCTTGCGTTATCACCTACTCATCCTTTTTTGATAATACTGGCCTGGGCGGTACCATTACAAATTATTCTTCCCTCTCCATCACAAACAGCACACTGAGTGGGAACCATTCCTCCATGTTCTCACCTTCGGGCATCATCAATGAGGGCCAGCTGGTCATGCAATCGTGCACGCTGGCAAACAATGGGGATGTGAGTTCAATCTTTAATGTTGGAGGCGCCTTTGTTTCTGATAGTATTTTCGTGGCCCAGCTGGGAATGAAGAATTTTAACAACGACACAACCAACTGGACCAGCGGCGGGTACAACATCTTTAGTGATAACAGCTGGCCGGGCATCCTGTCCAATGGCGATTTGCTCAACACAGACCCGCTTCTGGGTAACCTCGGCAACTGGGGTGGCCCAACTCTCACCCATGCTCTACTAGACGATTCGCCAGCCATCAATCACCGCCCCAATAGTTGCTTCACACCACTCTATTCAATTGAGGATGACCAACGCCACCAGCGGCGCGTTGATGGTCATTGCGATACCGGGCCGTTTGAACTCGGGCGTATTTTTTTACCGTTTATCCGCCGGTAATGGTCCTCATATCAACTGTAAACCACGGGGCTTTCGGGATTAACCAATAAGGAGCGGCAATTTGCCGCCCCTTTTGTACGCTGCGCCACCGCTTAGGGCGCTATTCCACGTATATAGAGCAGCGCCATGCCGGCAAAATACGCCAGGATTAGAATCGCCGAATCAATTTCCAGGAACCAAATGCGTCGTTCCAGCCTCGCCAGCGTGGCTATCAGCGCGAAAACGGTCATCAACAGACCGATAACACCCACCAGCAGGAAAGACGGATCAATCACCGCGAAGAACCGTCCGCCCGCGAAAAACAGGTCCGCAACTCCGATGGTGAACATGTTAAACATGTTGCTGCCAAACAGGTTGCCAATCGCCATATCATCCGCGCCAATCCGGGCTGCTGAGATGGTGGTAACGGTTTCGGGCAGTGATGTCACCACCGCTAATAACGTGGAGCCAATAAATGTGGTACCCAGGCCTGTGATATCCGCAATACGCGTGCTGGCATCCACCAGCCAGGGTGTAACAACCACCAGCACTGTCACAGCAGCCACGAACCAAATTAACGCGGTTTTGAGCGAGGGCACATCCTCAGGGATGTCCTCCTCCTTGATGTTGGCCACCAACTGGCGGCTCTGTTTGCGCAGCAGGGACATGACCAGCAGATAAGCAATCACCATGACCAATCCATCCACGCCCACCACGAAGTTCCCGAGGCGTATCCGCGCCGGTAACTCCGCGATGATAAAAAAGATGGCCAGTGAAATCATCATAACAGCCAGGCTGCCCGAAAGCGCGTGCTTCTCCGCGCTCTTGCGGGAGATGCGCCGCCGGTAATGTACCATGTCCAAAATCCCTAGCAGCATGATATTGAACATGTTGCTGCCGAACAGGTTGCCCGCCGCCAGGTCTGGCACGCCGGTTCGCACAGCGGAGATGGTGGTCAGCAGTTCAGGTAACGACGTCGCGCCCGCCAGGAGCAAAGTCCCGGCAAACGCGCCGCCCAGCTTGGTGCGCAGACCAATCACATCGCCGTATTTTGAAAGCTGAATGGACGCGAAAGTGATTAACGCGGCAGCCGCGAGAAATTCCAGCCAAACCATGTTAATCCCCCACCTTCAGCGAGCCCCCTTTGGCAAAACTGATTGGCCACGCGGCGAATATGCCGGTATTGGGGTTGGAAAGCTCTCCCACAACCGATTCGGTGGCCTGGAGGCAAGCCTCAATCATCGCTTCCTCTTTGACGATTGTCATCAGGGTCAGGTGGTTTTCTTCCTGGTTGTAAAAATCAGGCAAATAACGCATGGGGAACGCCTTGCGTTTGACGCGGTTCAGGCCGGTGCTCTCCAGGATGGTCACGCCGGAGATGCCAACCTTTTCCCAGGCATCCAGAACCTCCCTCAACTTGTCCGGGTCATCCAGCACAAAGAAAATCGTATACATTTGCTACTCCTTCAAGAACTCGATGTACTTGCCAAGGGGAAAATCTGGTCAGCGTTCCTCGGCAGTCAATATTCCAGGCCGACGTGATGCGCCGACCCGGGGTTTGTCGGGTGCTTCCATTTTACATAAAACTCCGGCGGTAAGCAACCGCCGGGTGAATAGTGCAGCATATCCCCCCGGCCTCACCCGGGGGGCATTGAAGAATAATTAGAGCCTTGGCTTGACTGGGACGTAGATATACATCACTGAGTCCGGGCTGAACCCCTTGAACTCATCCGTGTAAACCTCCATGTCAAAACCTGGTTCCAGGGGCATGTAACCAGACCCGGGCAGATGCTTCCAATAGATATGCTCATAAGTCTGGTGCAAGCCTTCCTTCGCCCCGACGTGGCGGAAAACGGCCACGTCACAGGCCGGCACCTCCCGCATGACCGCGTCCGCCGGCAGGCCTTCCAGGGATTCACAGGCAACGCCTGCCAGGTACTCAAAGTCACCGTTGTCGGAGCTGGGTATCGACCGGCAAACACCATAAACCGCCTCAACTTCATTCGGACAAAACTCGTCCCAGCGTGCGTTGAGCCTTTCCCATAACCCCGAAATTTCTTCGTTTTCGTTTCGCCCGACATAGAGCAGACCAGCCACCTTGAACGCGGGAATGGACTTGATTTCAATTGTCATCGTGACCTCCAATTTAACCTCACTGATAACCGATTGTTGGTTGATATGCTGGACGTATGCTTCCAGTCGCGCCAGTCGTTCCCGGCTGGTTTCCAGTTGCTGCCTCAGGACAGCGCGCTGGTTCTCGATGATGTTAAGGCGCTCTGCTTCCGGCAGCTTTCCATCCAACAGGCGGCCCACCTGCCGCAGCGTGAATCCCAATCCTTTCAGATGGATGACCTTCCTGAGTCTTTCCACCTGGGTCTCATCGTAGTAGCGATAACCGGTATATTTATCGATCCAATACGGACGGATAAGACCAAGGTTTTCGTAGTGACGAAGCGCTTTGATGGTCATTCCTGTTGATTTGGAGAACTCACCAATCTTGAGCATTACTAATCCTTTATTTTCTTTTTGCTGCTGCAACTACAGTGTAATACCTACCCCAAGGGGAGAGTCAAGGGCAATTTGGCGGATTTCCGGATTATGAGTAGAAGCGGCTGTATCAAAACCGAATACTTGTAATGGAATCCGACCTCCTAGAAACTGCTGGGTTCGGATGATGGTTCTGAAAAAGAAAATGGATTATGCCTTTGTAGTCGGGATTGATCGGATTCAGACGCAGAGACGAAGCTTTCTTGATATTGTTCGTTACCAGATGCTATCTACCCTTTTAAATTGCATTGTCCTTACCGATAAATTCCTCAACAGTAACAATAAGAATCGACCACGCCCTCAATACGTAGATCAGGTTCTACATTTGGATCTGGCGTCCCTAATGGCAACAGCTGCCGACTAACAGGTTCTCAAGGTGCTATCCCGCGGTAGAACAGCAAGGCTAACCCTCCCAAATACATCAGGATTAATAACAGCGCGTCCAGTTCGATGAACCAAATGCGTCTCTCCAACCGTGCCAGGGTGGCGACCAACGCGAAAACGTTCATCACCATCCCCATCGCTGCAATCAACAGAAATGACTCATCGATGACCGTAAAGAACTTGCCCTGTTGGTACAGGATCTCAGCCAGGCCGATCAAGGCCATGTTAAACATGTTACTGCCGAAAAGATTACCAATCACCAGGTCATCAGCACCCGCGCGACCAGCTGAAATAGTGGATACCAATTCAGGCAGGGAGGTGACGACTGCGACCAGTGTGGAACCGATAAAGGTGTTGCCTAATCCAGTGATTTCCGCGATTTGCGAGCTAGAGTCCACCAGCCAGGGGGTGACAAATACCAGCGTCAGCGCAGCCGCGACAAACCAGGCCAACGCCACCCAAAGCGAAGGTGTCCCTTCAGGCACTTCCGCGTGGACTTCATGGCTGATGCTCTTCTTGGATTGTTTCCGCAGCAGGGAGATGATGAGGAAATAGACGATGAGCATCGTGATACCGTCAAGACCCACTTTGAACTTTCCAAGGCTCAATTCTAATGGAATCTTCGCCACGATGAAGAATACAGCCAAGGCGATCATTAATATTGTCAGGCTACCCGTTAGGGCGTGATGTTCAGCGTTTTTCCGCGAGATGCGCCGATTGTGGTGAACTATATCTAAAACAGCAAGCAGCATGATGTTGAACATATTGCTGCCAAACAGGTTGCCAGCTGCCAGGTCAGGTACGTTGAACCGTACTGCGTAGATGATCGTGAGAATTTCAGGAATGGAGGTGACGGTGGCAAGCAGCATCGTGCCAGCAAACATAGAGCCGAGTTTTGTGCGTAGGCCGATTACATCCGCGTAACGAGCCAGTTGAATGGATGCGAAGGTGATGATACCCGCGCTAATGAGAAATTCCAGCCAGATCATCTTATGAACCTGCTCTTGAACCAATTCCCTTCATATGGGTCGCTGGCCAGGCGGTGAAAATTCCAGTGTCAGGATTGTCCAGATCTCCAACGATACTTTCCGCGGCTTGGAGGCAAGCGGTGATGAGCGCTTCGTCCTGAACCAACGTGATGAGTGTCAAATGATTCTCTTGTTCCTCATAAACGCCTGGCAGGAAGCGCATTGGTACGTGGGTTCGCTTAAGTCGCTGTAGCCCAGTGCTCTCCAGGATGGTCACTCCGATAACACCCACCTTCTCCCAAGCGTCCAATACCTCGGATAATTTTTCCGGGTTATCCAACACAAACATAATAATAAACATGTAAAACTCCTTCAGCGAACTCGACTGATTGGTCTCGCGCCACATGGCGCGTCGCCAATTTTCTTTTACTCATCCCGTCGCAAAAAGCGTATGAGCGAGATTGATCGGGTAATCCAATTTTACATGAAAAAAATGATGGAGGATTTCTTTACCCATACACGTCTTTAGGCGTCGTGTCTCAGGTTAAGTAAACTTGGGCAAATGTAGAAGATGGAGGAAATGAACCATGCCACCCGCGCAGCCCGTAGGGTGCGTTCTGCTCTTGAACGCACCAAAACCTTACCTTTTGGCAACCGATCCCGAGGAAAAACTGTTGTTTTCACACTGGGTCCCCAGGCATGTACCTACTCCTGCCTCCGCAGGAGGCGTGCACAATAAGTACCATCCAAATTAAAATAAAATGCCGCTAATTAAGCGGCAATCATTAAATGAAAAGTCTCTTGGCAATGACCTACTCCTGCCTCCGCAGGAGGCGTGCACAATAAGTACCATCCAAATTAAAATAAAATGCCGCTAATTAAGCGGCAATCATTAAATGAAAAGTCTCTTGGCAAT
>JAKOSR010000205.1 GCA_029777225.1 Chloroflexota bacterium | reverse complement strand
CCCGGGTTCGCGCTGATTATCTTCCTGGCGCTCCGGTCTAGGAAGAAGCCCGAAGCCGCCTCAAGCCTGCCCGCGGACCAACAGGACCGTGCCCAGCCAAGCCCGCCCACCGATGATACAGCCAAACCCGGGCCAACAGACCCAGGCAAGCCTTAAGCCACAAAAAGTTTTTCAAAAACTGGAATACCCCGGAACAACAAAGACCAAAAACCGCCCTCACGGGCGGTTTTTATCTGTCTTAATCCTTACGCCGCATCAAGAGCAGCGTGCGCTTTGAGCCCTCCACCGGATGTTCCTCCAGGATGGTGTACCGCGCCTGGAAAGCTTGCTTAAATCCCTCCAGGGTGTAATTTGGGAAGATATCCAGCCGGGATGCCAATAGGCGGGCGACCTGTGAATCTTCCTTGGGCACAAACTCGATGACCAGGTAAGGCCCAAGATCCGCGAAGAAGTCCGCCACATCCCGCAGGGGGACGTTGTTGGCAATGGCCAGGTGGTGGATGAGCGCCAGCGCCATAATCAGGCTGGCTTCACCCCGTTCTCGCAGGGATTGTCGCTCCTGGTTCCGCCAACCCAGGGCAGGGGACGGGTTGGTCAGGTCCATCACCAGGGGCAGCATATTTTTTTCTTTGTTCTTTTTGACCAGCTGGTAATTTTGCTGCACCGCGCCCGGGTCAATGTCCATCGAAACCGTGGGGATTCCCAGCTCAGAGGCTGCCCGGCTAAATTCACCGGTATTTCCGCCCAGGTCCCACACCGTTTGGGGAGCAACTTTGGAGATGAAGTCTTTTACCACCGCCCTTTTGGCTTCAAATGAAGCTTCGGTATAGTTGTTTGCCTGGTAATAATCCGCCCATTCCGTGTTGATTTCTTTAACCTTCAGCGCGCGCACCGTGGAAAGCAGGCTTTCAATCAGGGTTTCCATCGCGCCCCTGGAGAACTTGCCCTTGACCTCCGCCTGTGAGACTTCCTTATCCGCGTATTTCTTTTGGGAGCTGGCATGCAGGTGGATATGGCTGGATAGCCCCAGGTTGAGCCGTGTACTGGTAGGCAGCAGGCTGCTGGCCAGGTCCAGGGGGATGCCATCGATGTTCACCCGCAAGAGTTGCAGCAGGCGGACATCCTTGCTGGCCATCAACGCCAGGGGCGCCAGGAAATGCTGGCAGAACTGGCGGTAAGCTACCCAGGGCAAACCCTCTTCGTATTTTTCAAACGAGAGCGTGTCGATGAAGATGGGCCGGCCTTCGTGAAATTGCACATTGTAGGCGCTGGCATCTTTCAGGGCCATGCCATATTCCAATGCCCTGCGCGCGATAGCGAGGGTCAAAATGGCCGCGTCCTTCAACTGGTCAAATGACCATTCATACGGGTATGAGATGAAACCAACCGTCTGTGGCCGGATGACCTTATAGGCAATCTCCGGCACCGGTGCCAGGTCAGTGGATTCTTCCGTGTGTGGGATGAGCGCACGCGACTTAGTAAGTTGTTCGTAAAGCCCAGAGGCCATCAGCAGGTCGTATTCCTGCCGGTAGTGCAGGTTGACCTGCCGGTACAGGATGCCCTCATGCCGGAACATGAAGCCACTAGGGTCGCGGAAAGAGCCGCTGACTTTTTCGTTCATCTGCAAGTCCTTTCAAAAGCAAATACGCTGATGGCAATAAAAACGCTTACACGGACCACCAGCACAGAAAAATTAGTTCTTGGGTTCTTCGGGTGATTCGGGTTCCGCGATTTCGGTTGGGTCCAGTTCGGCCTCGGCTGTGCCTTTGTTCTTGGTGAACCAACCCTTGATGTTTTTCCAAAACACGCGGGTGGCAACGCCCAGCCCAAGGACCGCAGCGATAACCATCTGGATAATCATGCTACCGGAACCGGGGTCCAGGTAGAATGCCGGTTTGGCTAAAATATCAAGAATAATTATTGTATGCATCATAATTTCACCTCATAATAATATTTCACATGCCTTTTCGGGCGTCTTGAGCAAACAACGCTCCTTATTGGAGCGGAATTTCCGTATCAAACAGGCAATTGAACACCAGCGGGAAGGTGTTTACCGGGTTTATCCCATCCGCCAGCGGCATATCCGGGCAGGCCGGCGCGTACACGGCGTACATGATGGAGGTCCTATCCTCTTCGGGGAAATCAACCAGCCCACCCTGGCCCGAATCACCTGTTCCCAGGTTCCTGGCGCCATGGTCCGATTGCAGGATAATAATGGGTGGGTTCTGGGGGTCAGCTTCTTTTAGAATGGTTCGCGCAGCCTGCAGGATTATTTTTAACGTGAATTTATATTGGCCTAAGTAGTGGCTCCAGTCGTGGTAATAAGGCGATTCCAGGTAGCTGCCATTTTCGGTAAACATGAATGGCATATGGGGCAGCAAAAGATGGGAGTAAACAAATTTTGGTTTGGGAAGATCCAATTTTCCCAACTCATCCGCGACAAAATAGACTGTGTCGCGATGCCGGGCTATTCCTTCATCGTCCAAATTGTAATAAACCGTCAGGGGGTCCAGCATCGTCTGGCGGGCCACCAGCAATCCGAACGAACCAAACAGCATCGTTGAGGAAGTATCGGTGCTTTTAACATACTCATCCAACTGGATATCCGCGTTGATGGCCGTTTTGGCTTGAAAGGCGAAAGTCGCTGAGCGGGCTTCATCCATCACGACCGTGGTATATCCTCTGGCCTTGAGCTCGCTCATCACTTTGTTATTGGATATATACCCGTAATAGGCCACCTCGCTCAAGTCAGCAGGCAGTTGTTCGTAGTTTAGGCGGGTGGCAATTTGATGCAGGGTGAGATAGGAACTGGCATGCGAGTTTTCCACAACACGAAAACCCAGGTTCTCCAAGTCGGCGACGAAATCATCAATCTCGGGATAATGGAAATAATCCCGCATGACGTCAAACCCGGAGAATTCATCAAAGATGAGCCAATAGATGTCCGGTTTCCCAGTGGTATCCTGGGTGGCTGCCACGCTCTCAACTGGGCTGATGGGAGATGCTTGGGCTTTTTTCTGCAGTTCCAGCGGAACAATTCGAACCAGGTTAAAAACCACCAGGAGGCCCGCCAGGCTGACGAGGACCATCCAGAGTTTTTTTGACATCTCAGCTGATAACTTTGAGGCAAACCAACCCAAATAGCCGCCCAGGAGGATGACGAGGGGTAAAAGATTGAAGTGCCTGACGGGAAAGAGATCGGCCTTGGTCAAAAGTTTATAAATACTGCCATATGTCAGGAAGAGAACCATGAATAGAAACGCTGCCAGCGCGGCGGTATAGGGCTTCTTTTTCAGCAACAAAGACCACAGCAGGTAAACAACCACCGCGACCGCTAAAAGCAAGCCCAGGATGGCCCATAGGCTGGAGAGTGTGAGGATTTCAGCATTGGTGGCATAGGTAAATACTACCGGATACATGGCCGCCAGAAGGGGGAGCAAACCTCCCAGAAGATAATCTGTGATGATGAAATGCTTTTGATTGTTGCTCATTTGGGGTTGTCCTTGAGCACAAGTTGCATGGAGTTGAAAGTCTTGGCCAGCTCAAATTTTGAGTTGTAGCGTGCCTGTGTTCCATCTGGCAGCGTGAACAGCAATGAAATAACGTAATCCCCTCTGGGGATAGCGTTCATCGGGAACACGCCGGCAAAACCGGAATCTTTAAGGTCCAGGCCCAGCTGCTCAAACGTTTTTTGAACATCTTTACGGGGCACGTTGGTCGTGGGAATGGCAAAAACCTCCGTGTCGGAGACGAGAAGAATCGTCCTTTCATAATCGGTGGGTGCCAATTTCGAATCCAGGATTAAAAATCCCCATCCATCCATCTGGTACACCTCGTCCTTGACATTCGAAAGGCGGATCTGATCCACGTACATGCGCGCGTCCTGTGTCACAGGAGGCAGAGGCTCGGAAACGACCGTCAAAGAGGAGGCGCGCAACGCCATTTTCTGTTGGACGATGGGTGAAATAAAAAAGTATGCCAGGGTTGCTACCGCGATAAGCACCGGGACAAGATATTTGCTCAACGATTTTTTCATAACACTTCCGGCAGACAATTCTACATTAATTCCCTGTGGGGATTCACAGGCCTTTGGCCTCATCCAACGATTCTTTCGTAGAGGCGTTGGTAGAGATTATATTCCTGCTCGATGGTTGGAATGATGGTATGTAATGATACCTGTTGCTTGATGGAGTTGAGCAATGATGGATTTTCGCTGACTTTTTTCAATTGCTCAGCCAACTCGTTCACGTCGCCAGCCTTGAAGGTCAGGCCGTTCACACCGTTTTCAATCTTCTCTGTCATTCCCCCCAAATCAGAGACTATCACCGGGATATTTGCGAGCATTGCTTCGTGCACAGAAAGTGAATAAGTCTCATAACAAACCGAGGGGGCTACCAATACATCCATCTGGCTGTGAGCTTTCCGCAATTCCCCGGCGGAAAACGAGCCTCTAAACTCAATCCTCCGATCATTTTCGGTCAGCGCTTTGAGGCTTTTCACATACCCCTCTTCGCCTGAACCGAATAATAACAACCTGGCATCCTCCTGGGGTACCGCGTTGAAAGCTTTTACGAGAACATGCACGCCCTTGTGGTAAGCCAGGTTACCGATATACCCAAAGGTTAGCGCGTCCCCGTTCGTGTAGTGTCGCTCGTTCCGCGAGAGGTCTCCCGCGCGAATGCCATGATTATTAACCAGCGGTTTCAGTTCCGGGAGTTCATTCTTAAGAATCCCAGCCACAAACCGCGAGGGCACAACCACAGCCGCGGCCTTGCGAAGAATGCCATACCCGATGGACAACCGTTCCGAAATGAAGCCTTCGGCTAGCTCAGGGCACAAACGCCGGCAGGACTCACCCCTTTGTGGGCCTGAACAGAGCGTATCCCGGTTGGGAGAGAGGATGACCTTGGGGCAAATCAGAAAGAAATCAGTCGCGGTCACAACATAAGGGATACCCAGTTCAACAGCAGCGGTGATAAATGGATTCACACGCATGGTATGCCCAACATGCACCAAGTCCGGCGCTTGCGCGCTAAGCCAATATTGGAAAAAACCTTCGGTGGAGCGGCCCTCCAGCCCATAAGTCAAATCAACTGGCTCATTCCGATAGTGAAAGGCCGTCACGGGGATGCCTTGGTAAAAGTAATTCCGAACCAGGCAACCCTGGTATTCCTCCTCAAAACCAGCCTCAGCGGACACGCTGTACGTGAGTACATGCACTTTGTGACCATTCTTTTGAGCCATTCTGGCTGTATTAAGCAAGAATTTTTCTGTCCCGGCCTGGAATTCCGGGTAAAACTGGTGGACAAGGTAAACAATTTTCATCGCTAAACACCCTCTTTTAGCAGGAAGCCCATCTGTTCAAGCGCCCCCTCGTCCCTCGCGTTCCTGTTTCGATAGCAGTAAGCCAAATGGGCACCGGTCAGGATGCAAAAAGCCTTATGCAGGCAACCTTTCACCTCTTCCAGAAGTTCAGGTTCCATCAGTTCATAGGTATTCCGCAGGTACGCAAGCGTGATGTTGACATACCCCATAAACGCGGTGATCAGAAACCCCGAATATGTTTTGCCAGAGCTGTTCATTCCCCAGCCCCTAATTAGATTCCCAAGGAATTCAATTGCGTGCTGGTCCAGGTACCTTGGGTCCAGATTGGGAACAATGTCAGGATAAGCCCCCGAGCCTGCTTCAGAAAATGCCTGTCGCACAAGCGTTTCAACCTGGTCCATCCCTATTGGCAGCACTAAACGATCCAATTGCCCCAGGAGCTGGCTGAGAAAGCGGTAGGTGTAGGCCACATCCGGGACAAAATCAGCCAGTGAAATGCGGGGAATGACAAAATCCTCAAACATATCTG
>JAKOSR010000204.1 GCA_029777225.1 Chloroflexota bacterium | reverse complement strand
TGATTACCCTGGAAGTTTGCCGTTGTGTTGGCGCATGCAGCCAGGCACCCGTTGTGGTCATCGATGAGGTCAATCACGGCCGGCTTCAGCCTTCAAAGTTCTCAAGGTTGATCCAGGAAGTTCAAAAGAGCGAGGTTGTTGCTTGAGAGAGCTCTCCCTGCATATCCTGGACATCGCGGAAAACAGTATCTCAGCGGGGGCGACACAAATTGAAATCACTGTCATTGAAGACTTGCTCCAGGATGAACTCTGGATAACCGTCCAGGATAATGGGCGCGGCATGGACGCGGAGATGGTCAAACGCGTCATTGACCCGTTTGTTACCAGCCGAACCACGCGAAAGGTGGGCTTGGGGATCCCATTATTAAAGGATGCCGCGGAAGCCTGCAACGGTTTCTTTACAATTGACTCGGAAATCGGCAAAGGCACAACCATTCGCACGAAATTCCAGCATAGCCACATCGACCGTATGCCGCTTGGCGACCTGGCTGAGACATTTCTGACGCTTCTCATCGGGACCCCTGAAGTCCATTGGATATTTACCTACAAAGTGAACGACCAGGCCTTTTTAGTTGATGACCAGGAAATTAAAGAAGTTTTGAACGGAATCTCACTGACCGATTCCAGGGTGATTGAATACCTCAACCACCTTTTCCGTGAAGGCATCGCCGAAACCAAGGAATCAGCCGTAAAACAAGGAGCTCTATATGCCAACCATTAAATCAATTGAAGACCTCAAGCGAATCCGCGAAGAAGCGCAGAAGATTAGGGAAATGCGGGACCAAACCGACAAAGTCCAAATTGTTGTGGGGATGGGCACCGTCGGCATTGCCGCGGGAGCGCGTGAGACCTTGAAGGCCATCCTCGGATTTATCGAGAAGAATCATCTGGCCGATGTCATCCTGCGCCAAACAGGGAACATGGGCTTGGAAGGTCAGGATCCAGTGGTGCAGGTGTTTCTCCCCAACCAGGAAAAAGTGACCTACGGCAAGGTGACGCCAGCCGTCGCCCTAAAAATCATGGAGGAGCACATTGTTAAGGGAAATGTGGTCCTTGAGAACAAAATTGAAGCCTGATTAAGGCTGCGCGAAACGAGATTGGAAAGGTAGTCACACATGGCATTTTACCGTTCGACTGTGCTCGTATCCATGGACCCTGTCTGCGTGGAAAAAGGAGCCCTGGAGGTCAAAGAGAGGTTAATCCAGGAACTGGACCGGCTGAACCTGTCTGAAGAGGTGCAGGTGCTGGAGAGTCCGCACATAGGCGACCCTTCCAAGGAAGGTCCAGATATCCTGGTCTACCCCGAGGGCAGCCATTACATCGCCTTGACCAAAGAATCGGTGCCTTTACTTGTGATGGAGCACTTCATCAAAGGGCGTGAGCTCAAACAATACGCGTCAAAAATGCGCGACATTATTGATGAGGAACTCAGCGAGCCCAAGGAAAAAGAAATCCGAATTATCCTGCAAAACATCGGCAAAATTGATCCCCGCAACATCGAGGATTACATCGCCCTGGATGGCTACATGGCGCTGGGCAAGGTCCTCACCGAGATGACACCCGAACAGGTTATCCAGGTCATCCTGGATTCCAAGTTGCGTGGTCGTGGCGGCGCCGGCTTTCCCACCGGCCTTAAGTGGAAATTCGCCCGCCAGGCTGCTGGGACCCGCAAGTACCTCGTCTGCAACGCGGATGAAGGTGACCCGGGCGCGTTTATGAATCGCAAAGTGCTGGAAGGCGATCCCCACTCAGTAATTGAAGGCATGATTATTGGCGCCTACGCGGTTGGTGCCTCACAGGGTTACATCTATTGCCGCGCGGAATACCCCATCGCGGTCAGCACATTACGGATTGCCATCGACCAGGCGCGTGAAATCGGCTTGCTTGGTGAGCACATCATGGGCACCGATTTCTCGTTCGACCTCGAAGTGAGGATGGGCGCAGGCGCTTTTGTCTGCGGCGAAGAAACAGCCCTGATTAGCTCGATTGAAGGTAGCAGAGGAGAGCCGCGGGTGCGCCCGCCATTCCCGGCCAACAAAGGCCTTTGGGCTTCCCCCACCAACATCAACAATGTGGAAACATACGCCAACGTTCCCCGCATCATTAACCAGGGTGTGGAGTGGTACGCCAGCATGGGCACTGAAAAGAGCAAGGGCACCAAGACCTTCGCCCTGGCAGGCGATGTCTCCCACACCGGCCTGATTGAAGTGCCGCTGGGCACCACACTGCGCGACATTATCTACGATATCGGCGGTGGGATTAAAAACAACAAGGAATTTAAGGCCGTCCAAACCGGCGGCCCGATGGGCGGCTGTCTGCCCAAGGAGTACCTTGACCTGCCAGTGGATTACGAGACGCTCGGTAATGCCGGTTCCATCATGGGCTCCGGAGGCATGATTGTGATGGATGAAGAAACCTGCATGGTGGATATTGCCCGTTTCTTCATGGAATTTACCCAGGATGAATCCTGCGGTAAATGCGTTCCCTGCCGGGTCGGCACCCGCCGCATCCTGGAAATCCTGGAGCGCATCTGTGACGGCAAGGGAAGGCCCGAAGATATCCCCATGCTTAGGAACCTCTGCGACGAAATTATTCAGGATAGCCTCTGCGGGCTCGGACAGGGCGCCCCAAACCCGGTGGTTTCCACCATGAAACACTTTATGGACGAGTATGAAGCGCATATTTTCGAAAAACGCTGCCCTGCCAAGGTCTGCAGATCGTTGATTACCTATCACATCATGGATGGCGAATGCACCGGATGCACGGTCTGCGCGCGCAATTGCCCGGTGAACGCCATCACCGGCGAACGCAAGATGACCCATGTCATCGACACCGGGATATGTATTCGCTGTGGCATCTGCGCGCAGGTTTGCGCGTATCACGCGATTGAGGTCAATTAGTTTGGAAATGGCGATGGAGAGATAAATGATCAAACTAACGATTAATGAAATTCCCGTTGAAGTTGAGCAAGGGTCCACAGTCCTCGAAGCCGCCACCAAGGCTGGTGTAAGCATCCCCACCCTGTGCCACCACCCCAAGCTGACACCTTATGGGTCCTGCCGGCTTTGCCTGGTCCAGGTGGAAGGCGCGAAGAAACTTCAGCCTTCCTGCACGCTGCCTGCGACAGATGGCATGATTATTCATACCGAGACAGAACCCGTGAAAAAGGCCCGCAAGTTTGTGCTCTCGATGCTTTTCAGCGAGCGCAACCATTTTTGCATGTACTGCCAGGAAACTGATGGCGATTGCGATTTGCAGCAGGCTGCTTACCGCGAGGGGCTCAACAACTGGCCCATCACACCGGCTTACCTTCCGTTTGCCGTGGATGCCTCCCATCCCGATTTCATCCTGGATAACAACCGCTGCATTATCTGCCGGCGCTGTGTACGCGCCTGCGACGAGTTGGTGGGAAATTCCACGCTCGGCTTTGAGGAACGTGGGTCAGCCACTTTTTTGGTGGCGGATTACGGCGTGCCCCTCGGAAAGAGCAGCTGTATCTCATGCGGCAACTGCGTTCAAATCTGCCCGACTGGTGCCCTGATTGATCGCAGGAGCGCTTACCAGGGGCGCGAAACGGACCTCACCCACACGCAGTCGGTCTGCGTGGAATGCAGCCTCGGCTGCATCAGGGACCTGCAAACCCGCGATAATCGCCTTGTCCGCCTGGAAGGTGTAGTGGAAGCGCCGTTCAACGAAGGTCTGCTGTGCGAATTAGGGCGGTATAAACCCTTCCATGATGACCGCGTGCGTCTCACCACGCCGCTCATCCGCCGCAATGGCCAGTTGGAACCGGCCGGTTGGGAGGATGCGCTGAAATTGGTTGCCACGCAGTTGAAGGTGCACGATAGCGCTGAAATTTCCGCCACCATTTCGCCCCGCCAGACCGCCGAAACGCTCAACGCTTTCAGCGAGTTTTTCCGCGAGGCTTTCCAGGCCACGGATGTGACCCTGCTTGGCCACGACCAGACCGCCCAGGTCAGCCTTGAGCTTGAAAAGGAATTCGGCGCGTTCGAATCGCATCTCGAAGCCCTCAAACGTTGCGATAACGTGATTGTGCTTGGAACTGACCTGGTCAAAGACCACCAGGTGGCTGGTTTTATCATCAAGCGCCAGGCCGCCCGTGGCACGCGCGTTTTTGAAGCGACCAAGCAACCGACCAAGCTGACCGCCAACGCGACGGACCGCCTGGCGTGTGTCACACATGATTTCTCCACGGTGGTTGAGCTGCTCGAAAAGAGCCTGAACGGCGAATCCACTGAAGTTACGAGCGAGCTCCTTGGTTTGGG
>JAKOSR010000203.1 GCA_029777225.1 Chloroflexota bacterium | reverse complement strand
TATGGACCGTGTTTCAGTTCCATTGTGGGGGGCCACCCTCTCAGGTCCCCTACCCGTCATCGCCTTGGTAGGCCATTACCTTACCAACTAGCTGATGGGACGCAGGCTCCTCTCAAAGCGAATAAATCCTTTACTCTCAAATTTCTGGAAAAAGAGAGACTATGCGGTATTAGCGATTCTTTCGAATCGTTATTCCACACTTCGAGGCAGATCACCAACGCGTTACTCACCCGTTCGCCACTAAGACCGTATTGCTACAATCTCCGTTCGACTTGCATGTATTAGGCACACCGCCAACGTTCATCCTGAGCCAGGATCAAACTCTCCGCTAAAATTTATCACCTTACGGTGTTTTTATTTTTACGGAAATTTCATTAACGAGGCTTGCATTTCTTACCATTTTATTGGTCTTGCATTCTTTCTATCACTTTTCAGTTGTTAAGGTTCTGACTTCAAGAGTGCCGATTCTATCGAATTCGTTTCCACCTGTCAAGGTCTATTCCTAAACCTGAGACTAAAGCGCCGGTCGTCTTTCTCACCGGCTGCGGTTTCGTTTCCTCGGGTCTCACACTCAACCCAAGCTATGTTGTTGTCAACAGTTCTGCCCGAAGGCTTCACTGTCATTGTAGCGCCTTGGAATAATCAGTATACATCTTTCAATACTGCTTGTCAAGGACGAGATTTGGCCAACTTCTTTCTTTCAGCCCAAATCCCTGGGAAGTTCAGTTTTGAAGGTTCTGTGTGCGCTTGTTTCAACGCACAAACGCCTATTATACGCACCTGAAAAATTAAGTCAAGCCCTATTTGCACCAATTTCGACCCAATTTCCCGCCAAATTGGTCATTTCCTTCAAATTGCTGTCTTTCATACATTTCTCCCAGCCTTTTCCCCACTTTCCCAGCCAAGATCCGTCCCATCTTCCCCACATCCTTCAGGGCGTCTTTTTGCGCGGGTCTGATGCAAGGTTAACGGAACGTTTACACAGCCTTCTTATCATATAGATAATCTTAATTAACATACCAGGTGGAGAAGGCAAGTCATCTCCATCCAGGAGGAACTTATGAAACCAACCAAATATACCCAAAACGCCCAGCAGGCCATCCTGGCAGCCCAGTCCCTGGCCCGTGAACTGCATCACCAGGTAATTGAACCTGCCCATTTGCTCCTCGCGCTGCTCAACCAGCCCGAGGGCACCGTCCCCGCGCTCGTCACGCAGATTGCCGGCTCTCCGCAGGTGCTCGTTCAGGACCTGCAGCAGGAGCTCAGCGCCCGGCCCAAAGTTTACGCGGATACCAGCCCCGAGCCCGGCCTTTCCCGCACGACCCAGGACGCCCTCGACGCGGCTGAGCGTTATGCCAAAGGCATGGGCGACGATTACACCTCCACCGAACATATCCTGCTCGGCCTGACCGACACCCCCGAAGGTAAACGCCTGGCCCAGTTTGGCCTCACCAAGGATGCCATCCTGAAGAGCCTCCGCAACATCCGCGGCAGCCAGTCTGTCACTAGTGAAAACCCGGAAGACACTTACCAGGCGCTCGAAAAATACGGCCGCGATTTGACCGCCCTCGCCCGCCAGGGCAAGCTGGACCCGGTCATCGGTCGCGATGAGGAAATCCGCCGTACCATTGAAATCCTCTCGCGCCGCACCAAGAACAACCCCGCCCTGATTGGCGAGCCGGGCGTCGGCAAGACGGCTATCGTCGAGGGCCTCGCCCAGCGCATTGTGAATCGCGATGTGCCCGAAGGCCTCAACAACAAGCGCATCATCCAGCTGGATATGGCCGCCCTGGTGGCCGGGGCCAAGTATCGCGGTGAGTTCGAGGAGCGCCTCAAGGCCGCCCTCAAGCAGGTGACCGAAGCCCAGGGTGAAATCATCCTGTTCATCGACGAGATGCACACGGTCATCGGTGCCGGCGCGGCAGAGGGCGCCATGGACGCCGGCAACATGCTCAAGCCCATGCTCGCGCGGGGTGAACTGCATCTGATAGGCGCCACCACCCTCGACGAATACCGTAAATATGTTGAAAAAGACGCCGCCCTGGAACGCCGTTTCCAACCCGTCCTGGTGGATGAGCCCTCCGTGGAAGATACCATCAGCATCCTGCGTGGTCTCAAATCCCGCTACGAAGTGCACCATGGTGTTCGCATCACGGACCCGGCGGTCATCGCTGCCGCCACCCTCTCCAAGCGCTACATCACCGACCGCAAATTGCCGGATAAGGCCATCGACCTGATTGACGAAGCTGCCGCGCACCTGCGTACTGAGATTGATTCAAAACCCCAGGCCCTGGACGAAGTTGACCGTGCCATCATGCAGCTGGAGATAGAAAAGGAAGCCCTGCGTCTGGAAAAAGACGCAGCCTCCCAGGACCGGCTCGAAAAGCTCAACCAGGAACTGGCCGACCGCAAGGAAACCTCCAGGGCCCTCACCACCCAGTGGCAAACCGAGAAGCAGGCCATTGAAAACCTGAAAAAGCTAAAGGAACAGCTGGACCAGGCCAACCTGGAGATTGAACAGGCGGAACGCGAAGCCAACCTCGAAAAAGCGGCTCGTTTGCGCTATGGTACCCTGCATGAACTGCAGGAGAGAATTGCCGCCGGCGAGAACAAGCTGAAGGAATTACAGCAAAATGGTGCCCTGCTCAAGGAGGAGGTCGATTCTGAGGAGATTGCCGCGGTGGTGGCCAAATGGACCGGCATTCCGGTCAGCCGCCTGCTGGAAGGTGAAACAGAAAAGCTCTTGCACATGGAAGAGCGTCTGCGCCAGCGCGTGGTCGGGCAGGACCAGGCCATTGAGGCTGTCTCCAACGCCGTGCGCCGCTCTCGCAGTGGCATGCAGGATCCCAATCGCCCGATTGGCTCGTTCATCTTCCTCGGCCCCACCGGCGTTGGCAAAACGGAGCTTGCCCGCGCGCTGGCCGAGTTCCTCTTCGATGACCAGAACGCCATGGTGCGCATCGATATGAGCGAATACCAGGAACGCCACACCATCAGCCGTCTCTTCGGCGCCCCTCCCGGCTACGTTGGCTATGAGGAAGGCGGTCAGCTCACTGAAGCAGTCCGTCGCCGCCCGTACAGTGTGGTTCTCTTCGACGAAATCGAAAAGGCCCATGCCGAAATCTTCAACGCGCTTCTACAGGTGCTGGATGACGGCCGCATGACCGATGGTCAGGGTCGCACGGTGGATTTCCGTAACACCATTGTCATCATGACCAGCAACCTGGGCAGCCAGCTTTGGTTGAACCGTGACCCCGCCAACGGGGTCACCCGCGAAGAGGTCACTGACCTGCTTAAGAGTTTCTTCAGGCCTGAATTTCTCAACCGCGTGGACGAGATTGTGATCTTTAAACCCCTGGGCCGGGAACAGCTGGCCGAAATTGTTGGCATCCAGCTGCGCCACGTGGCCAAATTGCTGGAAGAACGCGGCCTGCACCTGGAAGTCAGCTCCGCCGCGAGCGCCTGGCTGGCCGAGGTGGGTTACGAACCGGAGTTCGGCGCCCGGCCTCTCAAACGGGCCATCCAGCGTGAAGTCCAGGACCCGCTCGCCCTGCAGATCATCGCTGGCAACTTCAAGAGCGGCGATACCATCCATGTCGACCGTGGACCGGGAGGTCTCACCTTCACCCCCTAATGCCAAAGTGCCACCCCAAAAGGGTGGCACTTCTTTGTCCTACTATTACCGACCCCAAAAAGTCCGGGTTAGTTCGCCGGTCCGGCGCACCGGAAGCCGAAGGAAATCAGGTGGCTGTTGGGGATGTGGTTGCTGTTGTAAACACTGCGCGCCATGGCCGAGCTGTAATCCCACGAGCCTCCGTGGACCATCCTGGTATTGCCTTGCTCCGGCCCAGTAGGGTTGACAGTGTAACCCATCCCCAGGTAAATCGGGTCATACCAGTCGCTATTCCACTCCCACACGTTGCCAGCCATGTCCAACACACCGTAGGGCGAGGCCCCATCCGGATACGAGCCTACCTCGGAGGTATCGCCCACGCAGGCTTTGCCAGCCTTTTCGTCAAAGGTGTTCGAAAGCCCGCAGTTTGGCAATTCGTCCCCCCAGGGGTATGCCATGGATTCTTCCCCATGCGCGGCCTTTTCCCATTGGGCCGAGGTGGGCAGGCTCCCGCCAACCCACTGGCAGAAAGCATTCGCTTCTGACCAGGAAACAGCCACCACGGGATAATTGTCATACGTCGGGTTGCCATAATAAGAAGGTCGTGTCTCTGAGTACTTGTACAGCAGGTCAGGGCAGGCCCCTGCCTGCACGCACAGGGCATACTGGCGGTTTGTCACCTCAAATTTATCAATCGTGTACGCGTCCAGGTACACCTCGCGCAGCGGCAGCTCATCCTGGAAGCATCCATAACCGCCGTTGTGCGCCGGGTCGCAGCCCATCATAAACTCACCCGCCGGGATGTAAATCTCTATTGCGCCGTCAGCCGCGCGCACGCGCTCTTTTTCTGTCACCGTCGGGGTTCGGGTTACCTCCGCGCCAGGCTCAGCCGTGCCTGCCACCAGGGGCGTGGGTGTCGGCTGGCTCGCTGCGGGTGTCGCGGTGCTCTTGTACTGGAAGGAGGTCCAGGCCTCGGCCGGGAACATCTCCGCCAGCGCCTCGTCCGCGTAAAGCTCGTACCGTCCCTGCAGGCTGTCCACCGCTTGACCGTAATTGCTGAGGAAATCCGGCCCCTCGGTCACTTCAAGCACCTTGTAGCCTGCTTGCACACGGCCCACTGGCACAATCGCCCAGGCTGAGGAACTTAACTGGTCCGAAAAATCGTTCACCTGGTCTTGCATGACCTTCACTTGCGCGGGGGCGTTCTCCACGCCCACTTCCCCGCCTAATAGCCCAACCAGGGGGTCGTAATCCTTCTCGTAAATCAGGATGCTGAGTAGTTGGCGGGTGCTGCCGAATGGTTTGCCTTCCCAAAATGACACCAGGTCTCCAATGGCCAAATCCTCGCGGAAAGACCATTGTGGTGCCACCACCACGTATTTCCAATCCCACTCCGCCAGGCCTTGCATGCCGGCGGGTTTGTTTTTCTTAAGGTCCAGGATGATGCCCGCGGAGGCTTTGTCCCCCACCTTGCTCACGCCCTGGGGCAGGTACACCGCATTGGCGATGTCACTGGGCACAAAGGGCGAAATCCACAAAAACGGTTTCACGGGTGGGGCGTCTGTCCCTGCCGGCGCGGAAACGCTGGCAGAAGGGGTGGTGGCGTTGGCACCCCCCACCGGGATGGCCGGCTCACCCACGCAACCGCCCAGCAGGGCCACAGCCCACGCTCCGGATAAGATGGTGATGAAAAATCGTTTCATGAACTTCCGCAAAGTCTCTGATGACCTCCCAAACGATGCGATTTTATCACATCGCTTGTCCACATCCCAATACTCACGTTTGACCCCTCAGTTTTATGAAATGGTCTCGAGAAATTGTCGTGAGAGCGCGCCGATGTCTTCCGTCGTGCGAATGCCGCCCCACGGGTCCTCGGGGTTGACCAGGTTCACCACCACGATATTGGCGCCATTGAAGACCGCGCTCCGTGCTTCCTTGAGGTCCACGCCGCCCGCCGCGGAAATGAACACGTCATATTTGCTACGAATGCGGTTGATTTGCCGGTAGCGAATCATCTTGGCCCGGTTGGTTTCCTCATCGCGGCCGCGGTGGATTACCACCACATCAGGCGGCGTATACAGAGGCCGCAACACTTGCAACGGGTCTTCTACGCCCAGCATGTCCACCATGGAGAGGATCCCCAGCGCCTTGCATTGCGCAATGAAAAATCGCAGCGTCTCCACGGGCGAGTTGCCAAGCACGGTCACAGCCCGCGCGCCGGCTTCTGCTGCCATGCTCACCTCGTCGGCGGCCCCGTCCGCCACCTTCATATCCGCCACCACGATGCCCGGCCAGCGCCGGGCCAGCGTGGCAATCCCATGCGCGCCCTCGCGCTTGATAAAAGGCGTACCCGCTTCCACGAGGATGCGCGGATCCCGGGTAATCCTCGGGAGGGCGTTCATTGCCGTTCCCAAATCCTGGTTAAATGCCAGTTGCAGGTAACGGATGTTATTATCGAGCATTTCGGCCTTGCGCGTTACTTTTCAGCCAGGTTTTTGGCAACCTGCCCGAGGTCGGAAGGCACAAACAGGACGATTTTCTCGGATGGGTCCGAGGCAATGTCCCGTAAGGTTTGTAGTGTACGCAGGTGCAGCGCCCCGGGGGTCTGCGAAAGCGTTTCAGCAGCGTCCCGCAGGTTTTCAGCCGCTGAAAGTTCACCCTGCGAGGCGATGATGGTCGCCCGGCGTTCGCGTTCGGCTTCAGCCTGGCGGGCCATGGCCCGTTTCATTTCTGCCGGTACTTCCAACTCCTGGATTTTGATGGATTCAATATCCACGCCCCAGTCGCTGGTTTCGTTGTCAACGATTTCCTTGATGGACTCGGCAATTTGCACCCGCTCGGTTAGCACGGCGTCCATTTCGTTGTTGCCAATCACATCGCGCAGCGCGGCCTGGGTGTACTGCCGGATGGCAAATACATAGTCCTCGATTTTGATGATGGCGGCTTCCGGGTCCACCACCTTGAAATACACCACCGCGTTCACCAACACCGAGATGTTGTCCCGCGTCATCACTTCCTGGCGGGGCACTTCGGCGGTTTTCAGCCGCATGTCCACCTTGCGCATGATTTGTATTAAGGGGATGAGCACGGTCAAACCCGGTCCGCGCACCCCACTAAACTTGCCCAGTGTGAACACCACACCACGCTCGTACTCGTTCAAAACCCGGATTCCCATCGCCAGGATGGTGACCACGATGACGACCAAAGCCGGAATGACGCACCAGAAAATGGGGCCCAAATTACCAAGAAAATCCATTTTGTCCTCCTCCAGGGAACGGTTAAATTAATTATACACGCTCAACTCACCGCTCCCACCTGTTATAATCTACGCATCAAGCGGCGAAAAACCGCCATCCTGGAGGATGAATGGAAATAACCTGGTATGGACATTCCTGTTTCAAAATAACTGAGCGCGGTCGCGCTTCGGTGGTGACGGACCCCTTTGATTCCGCTGTGGCCGGCTACAACCCCCTCAAGCTCAAGGCGGAAATCGTCACCATCAGCTGCAACGACCTCGCCCACAACAACGCCAGGTTGGTCAAAGGCGACCCTTATGTGATCGATGGCCCCGGCGAATACGAAATCGGGGGTGTCTTTATCATGGGCATGCAGACGCACAAAGTGGATGCCGCTCTTCCGCGCAACACCCTGTATGTGTTCGATTTTGGTGGGTTGACTGTCGCCCACCTTGGGCAGCTCAACCAGGTCCCCAGCCAATCCGCGATTGAAGAGCTGGGCACCGTGCATATCGCCCTCGTCCCTGTTGGTGATGGCACCAGCCTGAACGCCTCCAAGGCCGCGGAAGTCATCAGCATGTTGGAGCCCAACATCGTCATCCCCATGCATTATGAAACCCCCTGGTCCAAGCTCGCGCTCGACCCGCTCAGCAAGTTCCTCAAGGAAATGGGTATCACCCAGCTTGAGACCATGGAAACCTACAAGGTTGTCAACACCGGCTCTTTCCCTGAAGAAGAAACGCACGTGATTGCCCTGGACCCCAAACTCATGGCGGCGTAAGCATGGCGGCCAAGATGATTCAGACCTGGAATATCAAGCCCGGCCACGAGCAGGAGTATTTCGGCTTTGTGGTGGGCGAGTATTTGCCCCGCCTGAACAAACTTGGCCTGGAAATCACCGATGCCTGGGTGACTGTTTTTGGGGACCATCCCCAAATCCTGGTTGGCGCGCTCTTGCCCAGCGCGGAGGACGCCCAAAAATTGGTTGAATCTGAAGGATGGGAAACGCTAACCAACCAGCTCAAGGAATACGTGGACGATTTTGGCTACAAGATTGTCCGCCCGAGCGGAGCTTTCCAGTTTTGAGTGACAGCCTTTCGAGCGCTCTGCTCGTGTGGTACGACCAATCCGCCAGGGTGCTGCCCTGGCGTTCTGATCCCACCCCCTATCACATCTGGGTGTCTGAGATGATGCTGCAGCAAACGCAGGTTGATACGGTTCTGCCATATTACCAACGTTTTATGAGCCTGTTTCCGGATGTCTTCAGCCTGGCTTCTGCGCCCCAGGCCGACGTGCTGCGGGCTTGGGAAGGGCTGGGCTACTACAGTCGCGCCCGCAACCTGCACCGCGCCGCCCAAAAAGTTGTCGCGGAGTATAGCGGCCAACTTCCCCAGGACCTGGCCCAGCTGCGTCAGCTGCCGGGCATCGGTCGTTACACGGCCGGCGCCATCGCCTCAATTGCCTTCGACCAGCCCGAGCCTGCCCTGGATGGCAACATCCGCCGGATTTTCGCCCGCCTGCTCAACGCGCGTCACCCCCTGGGCACCCCTGCCAGCGATGCCGAACTTTGGGATGCTGCCCGCAAGCACCTGCCCGCGCGGCGTGCCGGCGATTTCAACCAGGCTCTGATGGACCTGGGCGCCTCCATTTGCCTGCCCAAGGCCCCCAATTGCCCAGCCTGCCCACTGCGCGATTTCTGCCAGGCCTTCGCCCTCGGTGCCCAAAAGGAGCTCCCCGTCAAAAAAGCCAAAAAGCCGGTGCCGGAATATATCGTCACCGCGGCAGTCATCGCCGTGGAGGGTAGGGTGCTCATCCAGCAGCGCCCGCAGGGTGGCTTGTTGGGTGGCATGTGGGAATTCCCGGGTGGCAAGCTGGAACCGTCAGATGCCGGCCTGGAGGATTGCCTCCAACGTGAAATCCGCGAGGAACTGGGTCTGGACATCCAGGTTGGCGCGGGTTTCGGCGTCTACAAGCATGCCTACACGCACTTCCGCATCACCCTGCACGCCTTTTGTTGCGCCTTACTGCCCGGTGAAACTCTGGACCTTTCTGCCTACCCCCAGGCCCGCTGGGTTATCCCCCCGGAACTGGCTGCTTACGCCATGGGCAAGGTTGACCGGCAGATTGCCAACCGCCTACTCAAAACCACTCCCTCAACCCCAAACTAATTCAGCCAACCCCCCAGCAGGCTCTCGGTCTACTCCCCGGCCGGCCTTGCCTTGGTCTGCTCCGCGCTGTTCACCCACCCATGGCGCACCAGGGATTCGGCGCCCCCACGAAAGTGACTTAAAAGCACAAGTTTGCCAAGCAGTGTACAGCGAAAACTTGGCAAACTTGCGTGTTTTTCAGCGCGCGCCATGCGGCGCGTTCATATAGCCCGGCCTTATGTGCCGAACTGCCGGTCGCCGGCATCCCCCAAACC
>JAKOSR010000202.1 GCA_029777225.1 Chloroflexota bacterium | reverse complement strand
TCGTCTCGGACCGTACCAGCCTGATTCTGCGTTACACCATAAAGAAGGATGACTTCGTGCACGGCGGGGAGGCTTCCAACCACATCAAGAAAGCACTTTTAAGACTGGGGGCCTCACCCCAAGTCGCCCGGCGGTGTGGCATTGCCGTCTATGAGGCAGAGATGAACCTCATCATCCACACCACCAATGGCGGCGTCTTGAGGGTGGAAGTGGAACCACACAAAATCATCATGGAAGCCTATGACGATGGCCCCGGCATCGAAGATATCGTCAAGGTGATGGAACCTGGCTACTCCACCGCGCCCGAACCCATCCGGGCCAAAGGCTTTGGCGCTGGGATGGGCTTGAAAAACATCAAGAGCTGCGTGGACGAGATGACTCTGTTTTCATCAAAGGAAAAAGGGACCAACCTGTTCATGATCATGTACCTTGAAAAAGAGCACCCTACAGCAGAGAGTAAGGCGGCCACACCATGAAAATGCGCGAAGTGGTTGAATTACTCGACCTGGAAATTCTGACCTCCACCAGGGAGTTCCTGGATATTGACGTAAGCGCCGGCTACACCTCGGATATGCTCTCCTGCGTGATGACCGGTGCCGAAAATGGCAGCCTATGGGTGACGCTGATGGCCAACCTGAACATCGTGGCGGTGGCCACGCTCCTGGAAATCCCCGCGATAATCATCACGGAAAACGCCCGGCCAGAGCAGGCGACGCTGGAGCGGGCCAATAACCAGGGGGTCGCGTTGCTTTCCACCCCAAGGGGGAGCTTTGAAGTCGTCGGCCGCTTATGGGAACGCGGGCTAGGTAAAGGGTAATAGGTCATCATCATGCCACACTACCGCGCTGAGCTCCACGTCCACACTGTCCTGTCAGCCTGCGCGGGGATTGAGATGATTCCGCCAATCATCATCGAAACAGTCCAAAAGCTTGGAATCAACCTCATCGCCATCACGGACCACAACAGTGGGGCGAACGCGAAGTCCGTCATGGACGCGGCAAAAGGAACGGGGGTTTCCGTTTTACCTGGCATGGAACTCGAAACGGCTGAGGAAGTCCACGCGCTATGCCTGTTTGATACCCTCGAACAACTGCAATGCCTCCAAAACATCGTTGATACCCACCTGCCTCCTATGCAAAATAACGAGGATTTCTTTGGTTCCCAACTCATCGTTGATAAGCATGGGAACTTCCTGGTTAAGGAAGACCGGATGCTGCTGACCTCCACGTCCATATCCATCCAAAAGGCGTGTGAACTGGTTACGGAGATGGGCGGTCTTTTCATCCCGGCGCATGTTAACCGCGAGGCAAACGGCCTATTTTCTCATCTCGGCACCATCCCCCCGGATTTATCCACCGACATTTTTGAAATTTCCAGGCACATCACCAGGGAAACCGCCTTCGCCCGTTACCCCGAATTGAAAAACTTCCATGTTATCCAGAACGGTGATGTGCATTACCTTGACGGCTTCCTGGGCGCGGTTGAATTGGACCTCCAAACTTTTAGTGTCAAAGCCATCGCCGATTACATCGCCCAGAACTATTAATTTCACGTACCCCACGCATCTATTTCTTAGAATCACACTAATAAATTGCTTATTAGTCTGAAATGGTGTAAACTAATTGTGCAAATATTCACAATCGGTTTTATTCTCGAAATCGTTCAGTAATCTTTTTTATCCATTCATTCGTTATCGCAGCCATGCTCGTTATTTGTGGATATTAGCCAAGGCAAGTTACCTTTTGGGTTGTCCAGATTAATCAATCAACAAGAATTGGAGCCGAGATGTCACCCACCAGTGAATCCCTCGAAATGTTAAAGCACATTCGTCAGCAGGCGCAGGCATCCTCCGCTACGAATGCCCCGGTCGAAAATGTTGAAATTGTTGTTGGCATGGGCACGGTAGGCATCGCGGCCGGCGCGCGACAGACATTGCATGCCATCTTGAGCTACATCGAGAAAAACAAGCTTGAAAACATCTGTGTCCGCCAAACCGGCAACCTGGGCATCGATTCCTTCGAGCCAGTGGTATTGGTGCTTGTCCCGCACCAGGAAAGAGTGACCTATGTGAAAGTCACGCCAGAAATCGCGGACCTGATCATGGAAAAACATGTCCAGCATGGGGAAGTGGTGCGGGAATACGTTAACAAGGAATAACCAATCCGGCCAATGGAGGTGAGGTATGCCCGCGGAAACCCGATGTGAAAGCGGAATCAAAGAGATGGTGGAAGGCATTGTTGCCGAAACTGGTAGCGCGCGCAGCGATCTCATCCCCATCCTGCTCAGAATATCCACGGAGTGCAGTTACATCTCCGAGGAAGCAATCAGGCAATTATCCAGCTGTTTGCGGTTGCCCGAGAGTGAAATTTTTGCTGTCGCCACCTTCTACCATATGCTGCTCACCCAGGCGCATGGCAGGCACATCGTCCAGTTTTGTGAAAGCGCGCCGTGCCACGTGGCCGGTGGGCGCGAGATTTTTCAGGCCCTCAAGGACTTGCTGGGCTTAAAACCCGGTGAGACAAGCCAGGATGACCGCTGGACTCTGTTTACCACGAGCTGCCTCGGCGTTTGTGGGATTGGGCCAGTTGTCATGGTCGATACGGATATCTATGGCCATGTTTTGCCAGAGCAACTACCAGCCATTCTGGAGAATTACAGATAGGAATCCCCATGTCCATCATACGGTCTCTTGTGCTCATTTCACATGACCCTGAAAGCAAACTTTTGGGTTCCGAAGCCATCTTTGCCGCGTTTATCGAACAACTTCATCATTACGACCTCCAGGATGAAGTTTCAGTCTCATACGCGACGGATATTGGCCAAAGCGCCGCCTCACCCCTCGTCATCATTTACCCTGAAGCGGTGATTTACGGCCCTATCAAGCCAGAAGATGTACCGCATATCGTGGAAGAACACCTCTACAAAGGCCGAATTGTGGAGGAGAAACGCGCGCCCACCAAGGGGCTTTCAGGCAAAGTGGCCTGGTTGCCGGTAAGAAAAGGCTCCAACCCCGCCGAAAATCGTATTGTTTTACGGAACATTGGCGTTATTGATCCCGAAAGCATCGAGGATTCCCTGAACCAAAACGGATACGAGGGATTGGCCATCGCGCTCACCATGTCTCCGGAAGATGTCATCAAGGTCATCTCCGCCTCGGGGTTGCGGGGCCGGGGAGGGGCCGGCTTTCCGACGGGCATGAAATGGGGCTTTGTTCGCAAGGCGACTGGGGCAAAGAAATATGTCATCTGCAACGCCGATGAAAGCGAGCCTGGCACCTTCAAGGACCGAATGATTTTGGAGGGAGACCCCCAGAGCATCATTGAGGCGATGCTAATTGCCGGCTATGCCATCGGGGCATCTGAAGGCTATATTTATATACGTGGGGAGTATCAACTCGCGATCGAACGCATCACCAAAGCCATTCAGCAAGCCCAAAAAATCGGTTTCCTTGGCGAAGGCATCCTGGGGTCATCCTTCAACTTTACCCTCCACCTCCATTCCGGCGCGGGTGCTTACGTCTGCGGGGAAGAAACCGCCCTGCTCGAGTCCATTGAGGGGAAGCGCGGCGAACCGCGAACACGGCCACCCTACCCCACCACGCAAGGGCTATTTCAAAAGCCAACCTTGATTAACAACGTGGAAACACTGGCAAACGTACCAGCCATTCTGCGTAATGGCGCCGCCTGGTACCATGGCTTTGGCACTGAATCCAGCCCGGGCACAAAGGTGTACACCATGCTGGGCAACGTGAATGTGACCGGCCTGGTTGAGGTGCCCATGGGGATTACCCTGAGAGAGGTCGTGTCCATTTATGCCAGGGGTATGAAAAAGGCACCCCTGAAGTTCGCGCAGACTGGGGGTTCAAGCGGCTCCATCATCCCTGCCAGTCTGCAGGATACGCCAATGGATTTCGATTCGTATCGCACCGCGGGCCTGTCGCTCGGGTCTGGCGCGTTATTGATTTGTGATGATGAGAACTGCATCGTCGATATTGTCAAAGTACTCACGAATTTCTTTCGGGTGGAGTGTTGCGGAAAATGCGCTCCATGCCGTGTGGGAACCCAAAGAATGTACACGACCATGACACGGATTACCGAGGGCAAGGGCAAAATGGGGGACCTGGAAGAGCTGGAGCTCATCAGCGACACGCTAACCAACATCTCTAATTGTGGGCTGGGGGAGACCGCGGGCACGCCAGTGCGCGATATGCTCAAGCATTTCAGAGCGGAGGTGGAAGCCCACATCAAGCTGGGGATTTGCCCAACAGGGATCTGCCCAATGGTCGCCGAAGTGCCGGAGTTTGTTTAAAAAACAGTCGCAAAACGTTAATATCAGCGTTGGCAATCGGTATTCATGATGCCTTCCCGCCCAGCTTTCATTCCGGATTACATTTTCTGGCATTGACCGAAATGGGTAGTTTGATTACACTTATTGTCATGATTTTCACAAGTCAAACGTATCTACAGTCATCCTCAGGAGTGAAAAACAATGACAGAAACCCCAGTAATCCATGATCCCCTGGATCTTCCCGAAAAAAAAGCGCTGATTGACAACATCATCGCCCAATATCGGGATTTGCCCGGCGCTACCATGGTGGTCCTGAACAGTCTGCAGGAGAAAATCGGATATCTCACGAAACGCATGCAGACCTACATTGCCAATGAATTACACGTACCGGTTAGCAAGGTACACGGGGTGGTGTCATTCTATTCGTTCTTCACCACGGAACCACGCGGTGAGCATGTCATCAAGTTTTGCATCGGCACAGCCTGCTATGTGGGCGGCGCCTCTCAATTAATTGATAAGGCAAAACAGATTCTGGGCATTGAACCTGGTCAAACCACGGCCGACGGGATG
>JAKOSR010000201.1 GCA_029777225.1 Chloroflexota bacterium | reverse complement strand
CCGTGACCTTTGGGACTCGGTTCGCATCAAGGGTATGACGATTATCCCAATTCGGGTTTACCTCAAGGCCGGCCGGGCCAAGCTGGAAATTGGGCTGGCAAAGGGCAAACGGCAATACGACAAGCGGGAGGCGATCAAGGAACGCGACCTCGAACGCGAAGAATCCCAACGGAGTCGTGATTACTAAGCTTGCCCGCCATTAATCTCCATCCTTTTGCATGCATCGATATGCCAGTGTTTGTGAAGGTATAATAGCCAAATGAAATTTACCCAATCCTTATCCCGCAGGGAATTTTTAAAACTTGGTGGTATGGTGGCCGGCGCGGCCATGTTGCCAAAGAACGCTCTGCGATACGCGCGAAGAGCACAACAGTTTTCTGAGGATGCCAACCTTGGACGCGTTTGCGTAGGGGATATCGGGGCCTGGCACGAGCTAAAATCCGAACCGAGTATGGATGCCCCGAAAGTGGCAACAGCGTGGCGTGACGATGTACTGGAAATAAAGCGCGAAGTGGTCGCTACCGCTTTGGATTATAACCGCTACAACCAGCGCTGGTACGAAACTCCCAATGGGTATATTTACGCGCCTATGGTGCAGCCCGTGAAGTTCAAGGTGAATACACCCGTGGCTCAGCTCCCGTTGGATAATGAAGGAAAACCCGGGATGTGGGTGGAAATTACCCAACCCGTGGTGGATATGGAACTGGCTGGCTCAAAAGAAAACGCGTCATACTGGATTCGCACGGCCATGGTTCCCAGACTTTATTACAGCCAGGTATATTGGGCGTCCAACATCCGCCAGGCGAATGGAAAGACCCAGTACCTGCTATACGAAAAATACGGAGCCCTCCCTGACAGCTATTGGGTGGACGCGGAAGCCTGCCGGCCAATCACTGCTGAAGAAATCGCTCCAATCCATCCCGATGTGGGTGACAAGCTCATCAAGATAGATTACCAAAACCAGACACTTTCCTGCCTGGAAGGCAACCGAGAGGTCTACTTCTGTGAAGTTTCCACGGGCTACAAACGCGATGGCGAGTACCTGACCCCCGGCGGGGTGCACACTATCTGGCGCAAGCTGGTCTCCGTGCATATGAGCGCCGGTGGCGTATCTGAGTACGACTCTCCAGGCATCGGTTGGACGACCATTTTCCACGCAGATGGGCAAGCCATCCACGCGGTTTACTGGCACAACAACTTTGGTTCGGCGCTTTCCCATGGTTGTGTGAACTGCCGGCCGGATGACGCGAAATGGATTTGGCGCTGGTGTAATCCACAGGTAAATTACTATCCCGGTGAACTAACCGTCCAAGGTGGAGCCAATTCCACGAAGGTGGAAGTGGACCTGGGTGTGCTCGGCTAAGCCGTTCTCAAATTAATCCAATAGAAAAGTGGATTCCAGCGCATGATCCAGCTTACCATCTACGCAAAGACCGCCAATTCACCTGAAGAAAACAAGCTGAACGCCACGCTTTCCGCGTTATCGGAAAGATATGATTTTCAAGTCAGCAGGGTTGACGTCTCGGCTAACCCGTACCTGCTGCGAAACTTGCCAGGTGGCCCGGTTCAGGTGGATGTGTCACAGAGTCCGATACGCGACATCGGTAATCCGCGGGAGATTGAAGCAGCCATCGTGGAATGCGAAAAACGCTTGGCTGCCGCGAACAAGACGGACAATGCCAGTTTAATTCAACAATATGGGCGCCCGGGCAGGATGACAGGTTCTGACCGCTTCACCTTATGGTTCACACGGCACTACGTTTTGCTTTTTAGCCTGCTCCTGATTTTGTATGCCGGGTTGCCCTTCCTTGCACCTGTTCTGATGAAGACTGGCCACCCAACCGCGGCCAACTGGATTTACAAGCCCTACAAATACCTGTGCCATCAGCTGGCATACCGATCATTTTTCCTTTTTGGGGAACAGGTGGCTTACCCACGCGCCATTGCCGGGGTTGAAACACTCAAGACTTTTGGAGAGGCAACTGGATTGAGTGAATATGACCTTAAGATTGCCAGCGACTTCGTGGGCAACGATACTGTAGGATATAAAATCGCCTTGTGCCAGCGTGATTTGGGTATTTACATCTCGCTCCTCCTGTTTGGCATCGTGTTTGGACTCACTGGAAAACGATTAAAACCTCTCGCCTGGTGGGTTTGGATTTTGTTTGGGTTGCTGCCCATCGCGTTGGACGGGGGGTCTCAAATGATTAGCCAATTCAACCTTCCTTTCCTAAGCTGGTTTCCCATCAGGGAGAGCACGCCTCTTCTTCGCGTGGCCACCGGGGTTCTGTTTGGCAGCCTGACCGCCTGGCTGGGCTATCCCAGCCTTGAGGAAACGAGCCGGGACGCGCGCTTGCAGCTGGAGAAGAAAGCGGCACTGGCAGCCTCACTTGAGGGAACGCCATGATTTCCCACGACGCGCGCGGCACCAGGTTTTATACCTTTGAGAGCTTTGACCCGGCGCTTGTGGACCATGCCTTTTTCACACGTTTGGGTGGGCATTCCAAAGGACCTTATGCCTCTCTCAACCTTGGCGGAACCAATGGGGACAATCCCCAGGATGTTTTAGCTAACCACGAACTGCTTTTCGAGGTTTTTGGACGTCCTTATGAGAGCCGGTTCGACGTCTGGCAGGTGCATGGCACCCACATTCGTTTTGGGGACCAGCCGCGCCCAAGGGAGCAGAAGCACCAGCCCGCGGATGGAATTTTCACGGATAATCCCGAGGTCACGCTGGTGATGCGCTTCGCGGACTGTGTTCCGATTATGTTTCATGACCCCATCCGAGGGGTCGTGGGAATTGCGCACGGCGGTTGGCAAGGCACGTTGCACGGGATTGGAGCGGAAGCAGTCAGGGCGGCAGTCATGCGTTACGGCTGCCAGCCAAAGGATTTGCGCGTCGGGTTGGGGCCTTCCATTTGTGGCCAGTGTTACAAGGTTGGGCAGGACGTTTTCAACCAATTCACCACAAAATGGGGGCAGGCGGCTGAGCAATTCTTTTCGAACCAGTCAGGTGCGCTGTACTTGGACCTTTGGGCGGCCAATGAATGGGCCCTGCGCCAGGCAGGGATCGAAATGATCGAACAAAGTGGCATTTGCACCGCGACCAACTTGCATGAATGGTATTCGTACCGTTTTGAAAAAGGGTTTACCGGAAGATTCGCGGCTGTGATAGCATTGAAGCGTGGATAACCTGACTCTCAACATACCAGAATCAAACACCATCCAGGAACGTCTCGCTTCTGTACACGAGAAGATTGCCTTGGCCTGCAAGAAGAGCGGACGTAAACCAGATAGTGTCCGATTGGTGGCGGTCAGTAAAAGGCAATCGCCGGAGCTCATTCGCGCGGCATATTCCGCGGGCTTACGCTCTTTTGGTGAAAACTACCTTGAAGAAGCGCGTGAAAAGATGGAAGCCCTGGCGGATTTGAAAGACATCCAATGGGAGATGATTGGGCATGTGCAAAGCCGCAAGGCCAAGGCGGTTGCCAATTCTTTCCATCGGGTTCATTCTCTGGACAGTGAAAAACTGGCCCGCCTGTTTGACCAGGCGAGAGAGACTGGCAAGGGACCCCTTGAGGTGCTCGTGGAAGTGAATGTCAGCGGGGAAGAATCCAAATCAGGGTTGATGGCCCTGGAACCTGGCTCATGGCCGAAAATCCTTGAAATTGTCCAAAACGTCAGAGCGTTACCCCGCTTACGGCTGACTGGACTGATGTGCATGCCACCGCTTGTGACGGACATGGAAGCCAATCGTCCGTATTTCCAGAAAACCAGGCAATTATTGTCTTATATAAACGAAAACCTGCCAGGAATAAACCTGACAGAGCTTTCCATGGGCACATCCAGTGATTTCCCGGTCGCGATTGAGGAAGGCGCCACGATTGTGCGCATCGGCGAAGCGCTGCTCGGGCCAAGACCAACCAAGAAAGAGAACAACTAATGAAACTGCTCTTATCCTTGCTGCTTGCCATCCTTCAAGCCTTGAGCCTTATCGTGCTCATCCACGTGGTGCTGAGTTACTTCCTGCCGATCACCAACCCGATCCGGAAAATCCTTGGGCAAATCGTGGAACCTCTTCTTTTGCCGATTCGCAAGCTGGTCAAGCCCATGGGCGGCCTGGACCTGAGCCCCATGGTGCTTCTCATCCTGATTTATTTTGTTGAGTTATTGTTAAGGGCGTTTCTGCGTTAGCCCGACGAACGGTCTAGGCTTTATAGAGTATCCTACCGCAGGTCTTACAGTGCGCCAGGGAACCGGAAGACTTGGCTGCCTGGATATCCGCTGGGGGCAATTGAACACCACACCCCTCGCAACAGTCATCCACAATCTCTGCCACAGCCCTGCCACCTTTAGCCTTGAATAACGCCTGGTATTCATCCAGGGTTTGCTTTGGAAGCGGTGAAGTGAGAGCCTGGCGCTGCGAGCGTAATTGCTGCTGCTCAACCTCCAGCTTGGACTTCTCACCGAGCATCAGCGAGTTTTCACTGGCTTTTTTATCCAGCGCGCGGTGGTACGCAAGGTCAGCTTCTTTGAACGCTTCCTGGGCCGTTTCGAGGGCAAGCATG
>JAKOSR010000200.1 GCA_029777225.1 Chloroflexota bacterium | reverse complement strand
CCTGACCGCGCGGAGGTGTTCCAGGCTATATTCCTGGGCCACTTCCGGCATTCCCTGCTCGTCGCCAATCATCACCACGCGCACATCCTCACCCAGGGAGCGCCACGCGCACAGCGCGTTGCGTTGAATCATGTCAATGTGGGGGTTGGTGAAAGGTTTTGGGGTGGTAAAAAGCGTGAGCATGGGCACGGGTGTCAGTCCTCCAGGGGCAGCCAGGTGGCGCGGGGCAATAGGCGCGTCAGCAGTTTTCGCCAGAACATCCCCAGGTTTCTCTTTAGAGCCACGTGTTTCTCACGATGGACTGGTTTAAGCGCGCCCGGTGTACGCGTGGGAACCGCCAGGGCGGCGATGTAGAGCTTCAAAGTATTAGAGCGGGGATACCCGTGCGCGCGGGAGGCCACCACGTCGTACCCAGCCTGACGCAGTATTTCCGTCAGGCTGTGCCGGCTGAAAGCGCCCAGGTGGGCCAGCTCGAAGCTGTCGTGCGCGTACAAGTTAGGCACTTCCACGAAGAGGTGCCCGTCGTTTTCAAGCAGCCGCTCGCGGATTAAGACCAGGGTTTTGAGGGGCTCATTGAGGTGCTCTAGCACGTGCATCAGGGTGACCAGGTCGAAGCGCGCCGGCTTCTCAGCGAGCAGTTGCTCGAGCGAGGCCGCCATGCGCAAGCCCTTGCCCGCGGCAATGTCCCGGTAGGCGTCGCCCGGTTCAACCCCCACCACCTCCGCGTGAAAGCCATCGCGCAAGTGCTCCAATAACAAGCCGCTTGAAGCGCCCACGTCCAGGATGCGGCGTGGGGCTGGGATGCCGGTTTGGCGCAGATAGTTCAACTGGTCCGCCGCGCGCAGCGACTGCTGGCGCAGGTCCTTGGCGGTCGGCTCGGGGCTGTCCTGGTAAATCTTGCGGTAGGTTTCAGCGTAGAAATCCGGATTGGCCGCCTGACTTTCGGCCGCGTCCTGGAACACAAACCCGCAGGCGTGGCATTGATAATAGCGCGTGGTAAAGCCAAAGGAGTTCAATTCATGGAAAACCCGGGCGGTTGGCTGGCCACACAATGGACAGCTATGCGTTGTTTTGGGCTGCCCCGTGGTGATTACACGCGGAGCCTCGGCTTCAAGCGATTGGCTGGCACTCTGGGCGCGGGTATCTACTTCATAAAGATGCTTGTGCCGCACCTGGGCAACCCCAGCCTGCCATTCGGGATGGCGCGCGTTCATTTCCAATAATTCCACCAATGAAAAGTCATCCCGGTTATCAAAAGCGGCATAGATGGCATTGGCCAAGGCCAAATCCTCCGGGGTATCGACCGTAAAGCGCAGGTGCCCGAGGCTGGGTTCGTGTTCCACCACTTTGACCCGAAAACGACCACGTGTGTCGTACAGGTACGGCATGACATGTTCCCGTTCAAAACCCTCCGAGGCGTTTTGCCATGCCAGGGTCAGCGCATCCATGCCGCATACCTCCACATCCATGCCGATGGGGCTTGTGCGGGTGGATGGCGGAGGAAGGCGGTTGGTGACAAAATCGTACCCGCCCTCAAGGTATACATTCACGACGCGGTCAATTTCAACCGGGTCAATCATCGGGCAGTCGGCGGTGACGCGTACAATCGCATCCGCCCCAAAGTGAAGCGCGGCCTGGTAATACCGGTCCAGCACGTCAAAGACGTTACCCCTAAAGCAGGGGATGCTGCGTTCCTGGCAAAAGGACGCGATGGGGTCATCGCCCGGGTCAACCGTTGTCGCCACGACAACCTGGTCCACCGTCCGCGCGCGGCTTACGCGGGTGATCACCCGCCCGAGCATCGGCTCGGTGCCGATTTGGCGCAGCACTTTACCGGGTAGCCGGCTGGAACCCGTGCGTCCCTGGACAATCGCGAGTACCTTTAGTTCGGTCAAATCTTCTCCTTACGGCTGGACCGCGTCGATTTCTATGGAGCCGACGCTAATCTCGAAATTGGCTTGCTGGGCTGCCATGTTGGCAGGGGTGGTCAGGAACAGGACCAACCACAGCTGGCTTTGTTCAGTAAAGACATAGCCGGCCCACGCGTCCGCCTCATGGGAGTAGGTGAGCCGGGTGACGCTGCGGCCATTCAACGACAGACTGTCGCGATTGACGAGCGTGGTCTGGTTGCCAAGGATTTGCTCAAGGGCGAGGGTCAAAACACTCACCGGCAACTTGGCCAGGGCCGTGTTGCGAACCACCAACAGGCGTGTAGGTGAAACAGCCGTGGCACCGGAATCGTAACCCCACCATGAGACGTCATCTTCGAGGTTGGTCACCAGGGAGCTGAGGGGTCCCTCGCTGGTACCCAGGATATTGGTCAGGGTTTCGAGGATGGCAGGCAGCTCTTCCTTAATATCCGCCGTAACGTACGTGTTTGGCAGGGTGATGCGCATGCCCTTGCCCTCGTACACCTGCAAGCCCGGGTCGGGGGTTGGTGTGGGAGCGGGGCTGCTGGGGTTCGATTTGAACCCCGGAAAATTGCATGCCAAAACTGCCAGCATCAACGCCGCGCAGATAATGAGCATTCTTTTGGTCATTCACGCCTTCCTTTCGTGGAGGCAAACGTCTGTTCGTAGCTTTCAAGCAAGACTTGTTTGTTTTTATCCCAGTCAGCCTTGGCCAGGGCGTCCTGCCGGGCGGTCAATCCCGCGGAACGCAGGTTCCTGCCAGGCATACCGAGCAGGATTTTGGCCAATTCGCGGTCGTTCCCGTCAGGGAACAACCAGCCATTTTCATCCTGGCGAATCCACTCCAGGTTGGCGGGAATATCTGAGGCCACCGTTGGCAGGCCGCAGGCCATGGCCTCCATGAGGGAAACCGAGGAGCCATCCACGTGGCTGGGGGTGATGTACACGTCGGCCGCGCCATAATAGGTGATGAGCTGCTCATTGGGCACACGTCCGCCAAAGAATACAGACTGTTCAACCCCGCCAGCGCGCAGGATGCCGCGGATGTTTTCGGACTGGCTGCCTGTTCCCAATAGAATCAAGCGCAGGTTGGGGTCGGCCTGCGCGGCCCGGACGAAAGACCGCGCCAACACGTCCACGCCGTAATTCTTTTCCCATGAGCGCAGGCAGAGCAGGACGGTTTTGTCTGCCCATCCCTGCGCGATGCGCCATTGCTTGCCGGGTACCACGGCGGTCTGAGGCGAGAAATGCGCCAGGTCCACCCCCCAGGGGAACTGGAAGATTTTGTCTCCAGGAAAGCCAAACCTTTTGGCAACCTCCGCCGAGGACTGGCAGTCCACAATCAGGCCCTGGGAATGCTGAAGGGTGTAGTGGGTGCGCTGGGTATTGAGCAGGTTGCTGCGCGCGTCCTTCATCAGGTCGAAGCCCCAGCTCATGGTCAAAAGAGGCACAAACCGGTCCCGGGCCACCAGGTAGGCAACGTCGTGGATGGGGCCGGCGTGGATTAAATCCGGTCGCAGGTCCTTGAGGATGTCGCGCAGCTGCTGGCGCAGTGCCGAAACCTGGCGAAGTTGAAGCGGACCGTCAATCCCCTGCCACTGGAGGGGGGTCACCCCCCTGGGGGTGTCAAATTTCCCGTTCCGTAGCCGCAAAACAAAGCCATCATGGCCGCTTTCGGCCAGCGCGGTCATAAAGCGCTGGTCGTGCGTGGAATCGGAACGGGTCATGTACAGGATGCGCATTGTGGCCTTATCCCAGCATGGTCCAGCGGAGTTCCTGTCCGGATTCAATCGGGAGGAGGGCATGCGTGCCAACCACCCTGTCAATCTCGTAAGGTGGTATGGCGCCGGGGGTGGCCGGCCGGAGGACGTCAATCATGTCCCGTGCCAGCACCTCGCCGGGGATAATATCGCGGGCTGCCCGCAGGCAACGGCGCTGAACGACCACCGTTTGCTGCTCGTTGGCAGTCACTCGCTTGTTGCCACTCCCCAGGGCGCGTTCCAATTGGCGCGTGGTGGTGACCATTTCTGACCAGGTTTGCGGGTTCATGGCGAAGGCGTGGTCCGGCCCTTCGCGGTTGTTATCATCGGTGAAGTGCTTTTCGATCACCCGCGCGCCGAGGGATACGGCGCCAAGCACGGTGGCAGGACCGTGGGTATGGTCCGAAAGGCCCAACACGAGCTGAGGCCACATCGCGTGATAGGTCTCCAGCACCCTCAAATTGATGTTGTCGTAGTTACCATCGGCAGCGGTGTAGTTGGTGTTGCACTGCATCAAAATCAATTGCGGATTGACCTGCAGGATGGCTTCCACCGCGCGCTGCACGTCGCCGATATCCGAAGCGCCTGTGGCCAACAGCACGGGTTTCCCCTTTTCCGCCATCTTGAGGCAGGATTCAAGCCAGGTGATATCCCCTGAGCCGATTTTGTAGGCCGGCACGTAGGAGTCCAACATGTCAATCGCGTCGAAGTCATACGGTGCAGAGAAGTACTCAATGCCTACCGCGTCACATTGCTGCTTGAGCAGAGGCGTCCACTCAAACGGGATGGAGGCGTCGTTGTACACCTCCGTCACGCTCTTTTTCCATTTTGCCTGGTGGGAGACTTGTGCGTTCATGTGGCCAAAGCCATAGTCTGAAACGATTTTGGGGCCGCGGAAGTTTTGGAACTTGGCCGCGTTCGCTCCGGCCTGGGCGCAGAGCCTGATTAATTCCAGAGCCCTATCCAGGCTGCCATCATGGTTGGCGGCGATATCCGCGATGAAATAGACGGGATGCTCTTCGCCGACCCAGGTATTTCCAATTTTGAGTTCCATGTATTCTCCTTTTTAGGCTGCCAGGCTGGCAAGTTTTTCGCGCAAACCTTCACGCAGCGCATCGGCCAGCGCGCGCAACCCTTCTGTTCCAGTGGGAATCTCGTGCCCCAGGGCCGCGCTGAGCTTGTCGGTGCGCATGCTCAGGTTGAGCGGCCGCCGTGTGGCAAGCCCTGCCTCCAGGGCGGAAATCGGGCTGACCAGGCTTTCGTCCAGCCCAAACTCGCGTGCCAGCGCGACACCGAAGGCATACTTGCTGATTGGGGTGGAGCCAAAAACATGATAAAGCCCTGACAGGTTCTTTTCTGCCATTTCGAGCAGGATGCCTGCCAGGTGATTGACATATAAAGGCGTGAAGAACATGTCGGTGAAGCCATTGACGGTCTGTTCCGCGCTCAGGTGGTTATAAAAGAACTCGGCCAGGCTGCGATTGCCGCGGATGGACCAGCCATAAAAGACCACGCGGGCGATAATCGCGTCCGGGTTGGCGCTGGCAATCGCTTCTTCGCCTTTCAGCTTGCTGTGGGCGTAGGTATTCAGAGGGTGGGGCATGTCCTCTTCGCTATAATCCCCTTTGCTGCCGTCGAATACCGCGTCTGTGGAGATATGGATGAGCTTAGCCCCGTTGCGGGCAGCCGCGGATGCCAGGTAGCCTGGCGCTTCGGCGTTTAGCAGGTAACTCAACCTGCCATTCGTTTCGGCCTGGTCCACGTTGGTCAGGGCGGCGCAATGGATGATGAGGTCTGGCTTTGCCGCTTCCAGGTGGGGGCCGATTTCGTCAAAATCCGTGAGGTCCACCGAAGCGGTCTCGAAGGGGGCGTTAACCAACCGCTCCCGGTTTGTCCAGCCGATGACGTCATATCCCTTTTGGGCGGCCAGGAGCGCCAGGTTTACACCGAGCAAACCACTCGCGCCGGTGACAAGCAAACGCGTCATAATTTAATGTCCTTTTCGTACTCCGCCTTGATGGGGTCGATAATCGCATTAATCCCGTTAACATCCAGCCATTCCGTATTATTCGCGCTGGTGTAGGTGAAGCCGTCCGGCACGTGGGTGCCTTTTTCTTCCCAGGCGTGCCCAAACCATAACGGGGCAGCGGCAGGCTGAACCACGTACATATCCGGCATCTCGACCGTGGTGCGGGCTTCATCTTCGGAGATAAGCGACTCGTGTAGCTTCTCGCCTGGGCGGATGCCAATGATTTCCACTTCGGCTTCGGGCGCCATCGCTTTGGCAAGGTCCACCATGCGCATGCTGGGAATCTTGGGGACGAAAACCTCCCCACCCTGCATCTCTTCGATGCAGCGCACAACAAAACGCACGCCCTGTTCCAGCGAAATCCAGAAGCGGGTCATGCGCGCGTCGGTGATGGTCAGCTTGCCGCTCGGGCGCTGCTTGAGAAACAGCGGCACCACGCTGCCACGGGAGCCAACCACGTTGCCATAGCGCGTGCAGGCGATGCGGGTCTTTCTGCCGCCAGCGTAGGCGTTGCTTTGAACCATGAGCTTTTCAGCGGCCAGCTTCGTGGCGCCGTAGAGGTTGATGGGGTTGACTGCCTTGTCGGTAGAAAGCGCCAGCACCTTTTCGACGTTGTTTTCAATCGCGGCATCAATCACGTTGCTGGAGCCCAGGATGTTGGTTTTGATGGCTTCCATCGGGTTGTACTCGCAAGCCGGCACCTGCTTGAGGGCTGCTGCGTGAACCACGATATTTACACCGTACATGGCGCGTGTCAGGCGGTCGCGGTCACGCACGTCCCCGATGAAATAGCGGATGGTTGGATCAT
>JAKOSR010000032.1 GCA_029777225.1 Chloroflexota bacterium | reverse complement strand
TTGAGATTATCCACGAGGTTGGGGTCCGAGGGGTCCGTCTTGTTGTCAAGTACCTCCAGCAGTTGCTCCAGGGAATCCGAACTGATGCGGTTGTTGGCAAGTTGGGCGGTGCTATTGGGCCCGTAAAGCCTCATGAGCGAATCCTGGAGCGAGCGTACCCCCAGGTTGCTGATGGCGGCGCAAGCGCTACATTGTTTCTCCGTCCGTACATCCGTGAAGATGGTAAGGTAATCGTAGACTGAGGGTGGCTCCGTCACGACCGTGTTCAGGTAGTCCGCCGCGGGCGAAATCAGGGTGATTGCTTCCTGGGCGGCGTTCAAGCTGATCTGCGACGACTCCCCCAGGTTCGCCAGCCCTTCGCGCGCGGGGACGACGCTGTCCAGGCTAAACTCGCCATACAAGGCCAGCTTGGCCTGTAAGATTCGCTCCAATGACGCGTCCACCCGTTGCGCGAACACCGGGTCTTCCTGGTATTTCTGGGTGAAGTAGTTGAGCACCCGCCAAATGGTCATGTATTCGTCCACGTCGCCTTTGGCAAGAAAATCCTTCAACAAGAGCATGTCGTTCCCCGCCAAAAAAGCGGTCCGTGCGATGGTCAGCGGGTCAAATGCTTGCCCTGTGGGGTCAAAAAACTGTCTCACCGCCCGGCTTCCCAGGCTATCGCTGATTAACAATCCACCTGCGGAACGCCAGGTATTGATGGGTTCCACGGCCAGCAGTTGTTCCAGCGCGATTTGGTCAAAACTGACCGGTCGGGTGGTGGCGCGGATGTTTCCCTGGAAGCCCTGGAAACGGATGTGTGAAACCATCAACCCGTCCACCTCGCTGGCATCCCCTGCCAGGCCGGTCACGGCCAGGTAAGGGGCGAGTTCGATTTGCTTGAGTTGCTCCAGTGATTTCTGAATCGTGGAAACTTCATCCTCAAACGGACGGTCAGCTTCCCCTAGCCCCGGGAAGTGTGTGGCCACCACGCTCATCCGCTGGTTGCTGCCAGTGTGCAGGCCTGAGACAAAAGCTTTGCCCAACTCCCCCACCCAATACGGGTCCCCACCAAATGTGTTCGTGCCAGAATAGGTGGCCGAAACAAGGTTCCTGGTGCTCACCACATCCAATGCCGGCCCCAGGTAGAGGTTAAACCCCAACGCGGCCAGCTCCTCGCCCAGGATGGTGCCTGTCTTCTGAGCCAGCGTGGAGGACCACGTGGCGCCAAGTGTCATTTCGTTGGGCAGGTCACTCAAGCCATTCAATATTTCCTGTCCGTTCGTTGTTTGCTGTGAAATTCCAACATAGAGGGGGATGTATGCCGGCGTCTCGCTCTCCCCTGCGGTGGCAGCATCAGTTTGCGCCTTTTGCCAGGCCAGGTTTTGTAGCCCGGAAATTAAGTCATACGCCGCGCCAGTGGTATCCTGGCCAACAAAATTGTCCTTATCCGCCGAGAGCACCACCCCGCCAATGTGTCCATTGGTAATCAAATCAGCAATTTTTGATTCTGGGGAGATGTTGACGCCGTCAAACGTGACCAGGAAGAGTTGTCCCACCTTTTCGGCCGGGCTCATTTCAGCCATCAGGGTTTTTGCCTGGCTGTCCGCCGCCTCGGTCGCCGCGCTTACCGGGTTGGCAATAAGCCCAAGCAGCAGCAGGATGGCTGTCAGAACGTTGATGGCACGTTCCGACCTCACTTTACCCCTCCAGGATGAGGCGCGCGGCCGCGGGGTCGTTGCAGATGACCATATCCACACCCAACTCCCTCAGGCGCTTGAGCGCGGCCGGGTCATCAACGGTCCAGGGGTTCACCTGGTGCCCGCGTTTATGCGCCACTTCCACCATACTGGCTGTCACATCCTCAAAGTAAGGATGCAGCGCGTCCTGTGGGAACATCAGGCCCACTTTTCCACGCAAAACGCGGCCGGCATTCCCGGGGAATGTCAGCAACCCCAGCCTGATGCGCGGTTCCAGCCGGCGTGCCCGGCTGAGGTTGAGCGGATTAAAGGAGGAAAACATTACGCTATCCACAAGGCCATGCGCCTGCGTCAGCCGGACAACCTTCTGCGTCAGTTGGTCAAAGGGATGGGCGTAGTTTTTTAATTCTACGTTGATGAGGAATTTGCCACCCAGCGCTTCATACACCTGCTCAAGCAGCGGAAGGCGTTCCCCCTGGAACGCTTCAGAGAACTTGGCACCCGCGTCCAGCTCCCTCAGAGCGGCATATGGCATTCGGTCCACCCGGCCATTGCCATTGGTGGTGCGATCCACCGTGGCGTCATGGATAACCACCAACCGGTCGTCGGCAGAAAGCATCACATCCAGCTCTATGCCGTCCGCGCCCGCTTCATGGGCCATGCGGAAGGCAGCAAGCGTATTTTCAGGGGCATGCGCAGAGCAGCCCCGGTGCGCGATGACCAGGGGGATTGGCGGCTTCTCCATGCCCGATATTATAGCATGGCAGGCCAAAACAACCGCTTTCCGAAGGGATGCAAACCTTGGATGCTGAGACTTTGGCTCAGGCTGCGTGCTATAATCTTCCCAGCGCGTAGGTTTATCACAGGAGGAAGGCATGACCACAATCACCCACGTCATCAAGCGCAACGGAACAGTCGTCCCATTCACACCAGACCGCATCACCAACGCTATCTATCGGGCAGCCGTCGCGGTCGGCGGCAGGGACCGTGCCACAGCCGCAGACCTTTCCAACCAGGTGGTTCAACTGCTCGAGCAAAACACCCCCCCGGGTACCAACCCATCCATCGAACAAATCCAGGATTTGGTCGAGAAGGTCCTGATTGAGAACGGCCACGCCCGCGTTGCCAAGGCCTACATCCTCTACCGCAACGAGCGCGCCCGCCAGCGCGAAAAACGCTCCGAACCCGACGAATCGCCATCTTCCAACATCCCTTGGGCCAAGCTCTGGCAGTCACTGGACTGGGCTTGTTCCCACAACGTGCACACGACCGCGCTCTTGAATCAACGCATCCGTGAGGGCAGCCTCCACGAAGTGGTCACAGCCGCCGAAGCGGCTTATCACGAGGATGTGGAACACGCCGCCAACATGGTCCTTTCCCGCAAGGATGAAGTCAGGATGGTCTTTATCGCCGGCCCCTCCTCCAGTGGTAAAACCACCACCACCATCAAGCTGGGGGAAGAGCTGGCGCGCGAGGGTTTACGTCTGGTTACGCTGAACGTGGACCACTATTTTCATGACCTCGAGATGCACCCAAAGGATGAGTTTGGGGATTACGACTTTGAAACGCCCCAGGCGCTCAACATGGCACTGATTAACCAAAACCTGGTCGATTTGTTCGCTGGGAAGGAAGTGCGCATCCCCTATTACGACTTCAAAACCGGCCACAGCCTGCCTGAACACACCCCCATGAAGCTCGAAAAGAATGAAATTATCCTGATTGACAGCCTGCATGGCTTGTATCCCGAGATGACCAAGGACATTCCTCCCGAGATGAAGTTCAAACTTTACATCGAGCCGCTCTTGCAGCTCAAGGACAGCCACGGAAAATACGTCCGCTGGACCGATATCCGCCTCATTCGCCGCATGCTGCGCGACCGGGCCCACCGCGCCTACGACCCCACCCAGACGCTCCTGCATTGGCATTACGTGCGCTCCAGCGAGCTGCGCCACATCGTGCCCTACGTTAATTCGGTGGATACCATTGTCAATAGCGCCATGCCCTACGAGCTGCCTATCTACAAGAGCAAACTGGGGCAGGAATTCGCGCGTTGGGCTGAGGAATTCAAGGACGACACGCTCAGACAGGATGCCTGGACAAGGGCAGACCGGGTGAACACCCTCTTTCAGGAGATTGACGCGGTGGCAGACGACTCCTTCGTGCCGGAGAATTCAGTCATCCGCGAATTTATCGGCGGCGGCAGTTACAAGTACTAAGCCTCAAAATGAAAGGCCCCGGTCAATCACTGTCCAGGACCTTTTTTTATTACCAACAGGGGGCTGAAAATTCTTCCACACCTGGTGGGATGGTATTGATGGAGTAAAACAAACCGCACGCGTCGTAACAGGTGGCCCCCACGTAACAACCCTGTCCATCTTTTCGATATTCAAACTCACAGGAGAGTGACTCCCCCCGTAGCGCGCAATCGTTAGCCGTATTCCAAACCACGTCACCCGGGGCAAACCGTGCGCGTGGCCAGATTAAGCGGGCCGTCAGCGCCAGCGTCGGGGTGACCGTTACGGTCGGTGTGTCCGTCGGTGTCGCGGTTTCAGTCAGGGTGGGGGTCAGGGTGGGCGTTTGGGTTGATGTAACCGTCGGGCTCGCGGTCAAAGTCGGCGTGTCGGTGGCGGTGACTGTTGGTGTGGCCGTTGGCTCCGGCCGGCTCAGGGCGGAACACCCCGTGGCAAGCGCCAACACCAATAAGCTCGAAATCAATAACAATCGCTTCATGCGCAACGCTCCCATATCAATAGCAAGGTCCGGTAAAAACAAAACTTCCGCCTCTGTCCTTGATGGTGTCCACCGCGTAATACAAGCCGCAGGCATCATAACAAGTCCACCCCACCAGGCAGTCCCCGCTGTAATTTCGGTATTCAAACTCACACGAGACGTTCTCCCCGCGGGCAGGGCACCACTCCCCCCAGGAAACGTCCGCGGCGGTAAAAGTGGCCCGCGGCCACTGCAAATAGGGGCTCGGGAACCAGGTGGGGGTCAGCGTTGGCGTCAGGGTCGGCTCAATGGTCTCTGTCGGTTTGGGCGTCGGCGTGGATGTAGGCGTGGGCAGGGCCGTATTCGTCGGTGTGGGGGTCCGGTTGGCCAAGGCCGTCGCTGTCGCCCCATCCAATGCCACCACCGTGCCGGCCACATCGGTCGCGAGCTGGCCTTGTGCCCCGGGCGAGGCCGACTGAGCCGCCCCGCATCCGGCATTGAGGGCCACCAAAATCAGGGCCAGGGCCACAAACCAGCTTGTTTTCCAGGATTGTTTTTTCATATTTGCTACAGCCCTAAATCCCTGCGGCCCCTAATTGCACGGCCCGGTAAACCCCTGGAATTCAGTGAAGACCTTGGGTAAATTGTCCATGGAGTAATACAGCCCGCAGGCGTCATAACAAGTATGGCTGTAATAGCATACACCGTCATAAAGGCGGTACTCCGATTCGCACGTAACGTTCTTTCCCCGGTCCGGGCAGTTATTTTGCCAATGGTAAATGGTGTTATCAGCCAGTCCTGTGTTGAACGAATTTTTGTACACGGACATCTTCCGACCTTCGTCCGCGAAGAATTCAAACTCCATCACGGATTTGCCCTCCACCTTTGCGTCATGCACGCACACAAGCGAGGTCGCCAGTTCCGGGTCCGGGTTGCAGACCAGGTCAAATTCATCGGCGCGGGCGTACAGGGTATGGTCCACGCCGGCATTCAAGAAGTAAAAAACGGTCTTTTCGTCTTTGTACCATGACCGGTAAAACGCGAAATTGTCCATGAAGCCCGTGAATGGGATGACCGTGGCGGTTGGCGTCAGGGTGATGGTGGGCGTGAGCGTGGGTGTGTGCGTCGCCGTCGGGGTGAGCGTTGGTTCCGGGGTATTGGTGGGTGGGATTACCGTGGCCGTTAGCACGGTTTGGGTGGGTGTTGCCGTCGCGGGCATTTCCATTTGCGCCGCGCACCCGGCAAGGAGCACCAGAGCCATGGCGCTGAGCCAGAATTTCAGGAGTTTGGAAGGCATCATACCGTCTCTCATAAGAGGATTAGGCTTTTTAGAAAAACCAAAAGCTATTGTACTTCAACCGGAAAAAATCGCGGTGCCAGGCTGAAAGCGCCGGATTAATCGTTTTGCCTGGGCTCGCCTGCCGGGCCCCCGCCGGTTTTTCCGGTCTCTTTTTGCTTTTTTTCTTTCCCCGCGGAGGATGGCTTGGCACCTTTTTTTGCGGGAGCGTGCGCGCCAGCACCGTCACCGTCCGGCTGCCGCAAGAACAATCCAGGGTGTGTCAGTGGGCTTATGGTCTGGAACATGGACGCCATCTCGGCCGGCGAGTACGGCATGTCATTGTCTAGCCACCACAAGAGCAATGCGAGCAGCGAACCAGCCAGGTAATTTTCCAAAAAATCCTTCGGCCCACTCAACGGGGGGGTGCCGCCGTCCTGCTGCACTTCCTCCAGGGCCTGCCCGGCTACATCGCGCATCATCGCCATTAATTGGCGTGTGGCAACCACGCTGCCCTTTCCAATTGTCATGATGCGAAACAGGTCGTAATGCTCCGTGGCCAGTTCAAATAGCCGTTGGACCGCTTTCTGATTGCTCAGGGGCGAGCCCAACGCGCCAGGGGCTGAAGCCGAACCCAGTAAACCCTCCGAAATTTGATGCAACAAATCCTGCAAAAGCTCGTCTTTTTCCTTGTAATGCAGGTAAAACGTTGCCCTGCCAAGGTTGGCGCGCTGGGTGATATCCTGGATGCTGACATCGTCATAGCCCTGGTCCAGGATTAATTCCAATAAGCTCTCTCTTAGTATTTTCCTTGTGCGCTGCACTCTGCGGTCATCTTTTCTTGCCACCAGGATACCTTACACTTTCCCCGCTTCTGTTAATTTATGGACGGGTGTACAGAATTCATTATAAGCAACCCCCCAGAGGCTGTCAATTCCACCCGACTCCACCCACGCGTGTGTCTCTCCAAGCCCGCGATAAGTGCGCTTATCCTGGTAGGCGTTATAATCGTCATCACCATGTTCCGTTCAGAAAGTCCCGCAGCAGGTTCCTCTGCCAATAACATTCTCGGTTTCAATATCGATGGGGAGCGCCTGTTGCTGGTCTACGGCAACCCCTCGGGCTTGGTCTACGAAAGCCTGGCCACCCCCACCCCCCGCGGAGCCAGTTTCCAGACCGTGCTGGAAATCCTGGCCGATCAGGCCGACCGCCTGCTGAGCATCGTGCAGGCCCAACACCTTCCCATTCCGGTGCGTTTATCCGCGGCCATCTCAGGTGATTACCAGGCTCAAACCGGTATCGTCGATTCCGCTGCAGATTTTCCCGATTGGCGCAACGTGCCCCTCAAATCGCAGCTCGAACTTCGCTTCAGCCTGCCAGTCTTTATCGCGCAAAGGGCGGACGCGGGCGCGCTCGCGGAATCCCTTTTCGGCCAGGGTCAAAACGTCCGCAACCTGGTCTTCATTAGCCTCAAACCGGTCGTTCGAGCGGGTATCCTTTCAGGCGGCCGCTTGTACCAGGGCGAAAATGGCAACTCCGGTAAAATTGGCAACCTTATCCTCAGCCCTGCAGGGCCCGCGGGCTTGGGCAGAGCCGGCTCTCTGAATGGCTACGTCAGCGCCACTGGCATGTTGGAATTGGCGCGTTTGCGTCATCCCAGCCATTGGGATGAAGATGTCACGATTGAAAAGATTATCCAGGCAGCCCAGGAAGGCGACCCCTTTGCCACGGAAGTCGTGGAGGAATCCGGCCACCAGCTCGGCCTGGGCCTGGTTGGAACGGTTTTGCTTCTTCGTCCTGATTTGATTGTGATAGGTCATCCAGGTTGCTTGCTTGGGGACCTCCTCACCCGGCCTGCCCGGAATGCCCTCGCCGAGGCAACCGGTCTGGCAGAAAACCAGCTCCCTCGCCTGGCCCATTCCCTTTTGGGGAATCGCCTCCCTGAACTTCAAGCCCTCGCACCGGCCATCTTTGCGGCCCGTAATCCCTAACCAATCCTCCTGCGGGGATAAAAAAACTGCCTTTTCGGGCAGTTTATTTTTCCTGTGCTTACTTTTTTTTCTTTTTCATCGTCTTTTGCTGTTTACGCGATTGCTTGGTCTCACTTTCAAGCGCTTTTTGTGCCTCTTTGGCCTTCCGTCGCGCGAGCGCCTGCTCATCTGATTTTTGAAGCTTCAGGCTGGTGCGTACCGTTTCGTATAAGAAGTAAACAAACATAATCAGGCCCACCACGCCCAATACCAGGCTGCCAAATGCCACGTCGCCAGCAAACGGAACGCCTCTCACGATGGGGTTGCCAAACAGGTAAACATAGGTGTTAAATAGGATGGCGATCACCCGGATTTCGGTCGGGCCAAGCTTGATGCTGGTCATCTCGAACACGCCCGTAACATGCGTCTTGAGTGTCACCGAAATCATCAGCATCAGGTAAAACGCCAGTGCCAGCATGGAAATTCCCAGGTCAGACAAGGTAGAGAGCCCCAGCCCAAAGAAGATACAAAGCGCCGTGAAACCATCGATGGAGTGGTCAAGGAAATAGCCGTAATTCGGTCTTTCCTCGTGGCGATAGCGGGCCAGCGTGCCATCCAGGCTGTCACCATACCAATTCAAGACGAAGCCCAGGCTTGCCAACAGCAGGAACCAGTCCCCTTTGATGACGCCTCTTTGGCCAACCATGATATAGCTGAACAAAACAACGATGGAGCCAACAACGCCCAGCGCGGTCAACATGTCCGAATTGACCCAACGGGGCATGTGGCGGGCGAAAAACGCCAGGGCTGGCCGTTCCAATGGCCCCAATAAAATATCGTTTACGCGCTTATCTTTTTCAATTTTCGTCGAACTACTCATATTTTTTCCTCAATTCCTAATGATCTAAATGAAGTTCAGATAATGCCTCAGGCCACACGGGATAGAACATCGCCCATTGGTCTGGATTCTGGAGGATAAATTTTTCGGCTGCCGCCGCCACCATGCCCGCATTTAGCTCGTATTCCTGCGCCGGGTCGCCATGCCGTTCAAATGGAATAGGCTCAGAGCAGTCCATGAACAATCTGTTGTCTGGCATCGTCATCCCACAAGCGACCCGGACAGTCGCGTTCGTGTCCACAGCCAGGCGGACGTAAAAAACCGGGAGGCTGGCCGGCCGGCCAAAAAACAGGGGTTTGTATTTCACTTCCCCATCTTCCTCAATCGGACGGTCCATCCCCGTGACCAGGCAGGCGCCTTCTTTAAGCAGTTTCTTGGCCTCGCGATAGGTCCCAAAGTCAATCGGCCTGATAAGCATGCCGGATTTTTCGCGCAGCTTGTTCTGCGCGCGATAAGCGTTATTGGGAGTGGGAAAAGAAAGCACGTAAGGCCGCAGGCCAAGCCGTGTCAGCATCAGGCCAAACAGGTCAAAGCTGCCCAGATGTGGCCCAAGCAGGATGGTGGGCTTTTTTTCCTCGATGGACTCACGCAGGGCTTCCTGCATCCGGGGTGAAATTTCCAACAACCCGCGCGCTTCCTTCAGATGCTGGGTGAAATAAAAGTAATCAAACAGGGATCTCGTGATGTGCCGCATCACCTTGCCAGCCTGTTTCTCCAGGTCAGCGCCGCTCAGCGTCCCCCCAGATACCACCCATTGGTTGGCCATGATGTTTTGCACCATGCCGCTCTCCCCCCGGCGCGTCATGATATCGGCTACAAATCTCGCCAGCTCACGTCCAGCCTTGAGCGAGAGTACCCCGCCCAGCAGCTGTCCCAGCCTGACAGACCCTTCATCCTGTAAGAATTCCTTGATGCCCATGGTAGTAAAGTTTAATTTTACCTTAATGCCACGCGGGTTGGTGAAGTCAATTTTACCTGTGATAACAACGCGTTAACCTCCACCCACCCCTCGGAGGTTACCTGACCCGCTTCCGTCGGAATTTTGTTCCTCGTCTCCTCCCGGGAGGAGGGTCGAATATGCCCGACCTCGGAAGACAGTAATCGCTTGCATTAGCATTTCGTTTCTAGCCTCCTCCTGAGAGGAGGGGGACCGCTTGCGGTGGAAGTGGGATCTCCATAATCTGGCAATTGGTTAATTAACCCTCTCCGCTGGACGCCAAGCCCCACTACCGCAGGTCTGGGAAAGCTCCACTATCGCGACCCCGTTGTTACTTGCCAGCCACCATCCCCATTGCTTACCCCTGCCCCCTTGCCTGCGAAACCGGCCGGCGCAGCAGCGACTGGCCCACCAACGCCAGCACATACGCCGTCGCCATCAGCAGGATGATGACCGCCCCTGAAGGCAGGTTGAGCGCGTACGAAAGAATCAACCCCACCGTGGTGAAAAACACGCTGATGGCCACCGATGCGAGCATGATTTGTTTCATATTCTTCAAGAAAAGGTTGGCCAACGCCGGAGGAATGGTCAGCAGGGCGATGACCATAATCAGGCCAACCACGCGCATGCTAATCACCACCGTCAAGCCTATCAAGGTAATCATGCCCAGGTAAATCGCGGTGATTGGCAGGTTGCGCACCGTAGTAAAGCTTTCGTCAAAAGACATCGCCAACAGCGTGCGGTAGAAGAACAGGATGAAAACGAGCGCGATGAGCGCGATGGCGAGCATCAGCGCCAAGTCCAGGTTTGATACCGCCAGGATGCTCCCAAACAGGTAGCTCATCAAATCGGCTTTGTACCCCGGGCTTAAGCTGATGAAAATGATGCCAACAGCCATCCCAATCGCCCACATCACCCCAATGATGGTATCCGACCGCGCGTGGGACTTGCGGTGCACCCATCCCATGGCCAGCGAGGAAATAACGCTGAACAACACCGCCCCAAGCGTGGGGTCAAAACCAAAATAATACGCCAAACCCACGCCGCCATACGCCGCGTGGGCGATACCGCCGCTGATGAACACAATCCGGTTCAACACCACCAGCGTCCCCACCATCCCACAGGCCACGCTCACCAGCAGCCCGGCCAGTAGGGCGCTGCGCATGAACGCGTACGAAAAAAGCGTGCTCAAGTAGCTAATCATGCGTCTCATCCCCCTCGTGGTCAGAAAACACGCGGTGTGGCAGCCCATGCGCGATGAGGTCCACCGGGCACTCATACCCTGAGACCAGCATTTCTGGTGTAACGGTCTTCTCCCGGTGGTAAACCAGCCGGCGGTTAACACACCCGATGGTCTTCACATAGGTCGAGATGGCCGTGAGGTCATGCGAAATTAACAGGATGGCAATTTGCTTGTTCAATTTGGCCAGCAACTCGTACAACCTTCCGCTCGTCTGCGAATCCACGCTGGCGGTCGGCTCATCAAGCAGCAGCACCTGGGGTTGGGTCACCAGCGCCCGGGCGATATAAACACGCTGGCGCTGCCCGCCTGATAGCTCATTAATGGACCGCCTGGCAAGGTCGAGCATATCCGTCTGGCGCAAAGCCGTCTCAATGCTCGCCCGATCGGTATCACTCAGGCGCAGGTGAGCAAAAAGGTCCGGTTTGAGCCGCCCCATGCTCACCACATCCCAGACATTAATCGGAAATGAGCGGTCCTCCGCCTGGATTTGGGGAACATACCCAATCAGGTGACGCCCCAATTCAGGCTTGTTGCCCATGATTAAAACTTGGCCTCTTTCGGGCCTCACCAGCCCGAGGATGACCTTGATGAGCGTTGTTTTCCCTCCCCCGTTTGGGCCGATCAGGCCAACCTAATCACGCGGGTACATCACAAAGTTGACGTCTTCCAAAACGCTGTCCCGGTCATACCCGGCCCATACCGCCTTAAGCTCAATGACAGGTTGTTCAGCCGCTTTCGCGGCCATTAGTTCCCTCATTTCAGCGCTCCTTCCAATGCTTTCGCCATGGCAAGCATGTTCGCGGGCCAATCCCGCGCCATTGGGTCCGAAGTGACCACCTGTGCAGCTCCAATTTGGCTGGCAATCGACTCAGCCATCTTGGTGCTAAACCCTTGCTGCGTGAAGAGCACGGAAACCTGGTACTCCCTGGCAAGGTCCAAAAGGGCCGCCAGCTGTTCCGGGCCTGGCTCCTGCCCCCCGACCTCCACCGGTAGCATCGTCAGGCCGTACTCCCGCGCGAAGTATCCCAGGGCGGGATGAATGATCATGAAATGATTGCGCGTGATGCCCTGCAAGGTGTTCCGCACCTGCTGGTCCACCTGGTCAATCTGAACCTCAAGCGCCGCCAGGTTGTCTTCAAAGCTCGCGGCCGATTCCGGATGTAAGGCTGCCAGCGCTGCCGCGGTATTTTCCGCGATTTGCTTCAAAAGCGCCGGCGAGAGCCAAACATGCGGGTCCAGCATGCCCTGTTCCCCCTCCTGCGTGCCAGTCACCCCTAGCTGGATCGACGACGCCATCGGCATCCGGGTGATTCCTGCCGCGGAATCCACCACGCTCATCTTCGGGTTCGAAGCTGTAAACCGGGGCAGCCAGGCCTGCTCAAATTCAACGCCAATTGTCAGGTAGAGCTCGGTGCCGGCCAGCGCGGCCATTTGGGCCGGTTTCGGTTCGTAGGTGTGCGGGTCGTCGGAGGGGCCGGCCATCGCCTGGACGGAAACAAGGTCCCCGCCAATCTGCTCAACCACCCATGCCTGAGGCGGGATGCTGACCGTCACCAGGATTTTATTGTCAGGCACGCCTGTCGGTTGGGCGCCACAGGCGCTCAGGGCAAGTAGAAACACGAGTAAATACAAAATAACTTTTTTCATTCTTTCTCGTCCGCGTGTTTGGACTGGCATTCAGGGCACAGCCCATAGAGCTGGAGCAGGTGATCCCTCACCTGGTAATGCGTTTGGTTTTCCACGTGGTCAATCAACTCCGAAAGGTCCTCCAACCCCGAAAATTCCACAGCGCGTTGGCATTCCTGGCACAAGATGTGATGGTGGTGGCCCTGAGCCGCGGCCATATATCCCATCTCGCCCTTGCTGCGGTATACGACCTCCACGATACCCAGCGCGCTCAGCAGACCCAGCGTGCGGTAAACGCTCGCCAGGCCAATCGCCTTGTGGTCTCGCAGCAGGGTTTGATGTAATTCCAGCGGGGTGAGGGGTTGTTGCGCGCTTTCCAATACCGCCATCACCCGCTTGCGCGGAGCGGAAACCCGAAAACCCAAATCCGAAAGTTGTTTTTGCCAGTTCATGTTCTGTCTGTTTATTGAAATTAATTATCAATAAGATTATACTCACGGCCCAAACCTTGTCAACAAAGCGTGTCCATCGTTGCCCCGCCCGGGATAAACAGCTAAAAGCGACGGAATCCTTGGAATCTTTCAATATCCCCATCCCCGGGTAAAACCTTTGCCCTAACGAACGCCCACACTCTGATATAATCATGCGGCTCAAAAAGGATACGAATGGGCATTCGATTGGAGAAAAATGGAAGAAAATGAATTAAGCATCGTGCAGGAAGATGCCGTGGTGCAAATCGCTTATAACCTCACCGTTTCCGGCGAGGAAATTGAATCTGATACGCTTGAATACCTGCATGGGTATGGCAACATCATCCCTGGCCTCGAAACAGGGCTGGCCGGCCTTAAAGTCGGCGAAAACCGCAAAGTTCACGTCGCCGCCGAAGACGCTTACGGCGAATACGACCAGGACCAGGTGATTGAGGTCTCACGTTCCGCTTTCCCAGCGGACTTTGAAATCCGCATGGGTGAACCCATGCGCCTGCGCGATGCCGCCGGGCACATTTTCCAGGGTGTGGCCACCGCGGTGAGTGAGGATACCGTTGAGCTGGACCTGAACCACCCCATGGCTGGTAAAGACCTTGATTTTGATGTCACCGTTTTGGGCGTCCGCCCCGCCACCGAGGAAGAGCTCCAGCATGGTCATTTGCATTACGGCTGCTCCTCCTGCGGCAGTGATGGCGATTGTTCTGACGGCTGCTGCGGCTAAAAAGAGACTGGCATACAAAAACCAGCCGGGACAACCCGGCTGGTTTCATTTAAACTTCAGCTTGCGCGCTTCTTATTCCTCGGCCACCAGCGCCGCGATGCGCACGATGACGTCGTGGGACTTCTCGAGCCCGTTCACCGAAAGATACTCAAAGCGTCCGTGGTAATTACCACCCCCCGTGAACAGATTGGGGGTCGGCAGGCCCATATAGGAG
>JAKOSR010000199.1 GCA_029777225.1 Chloroflexota bacterium | reverse complement strand
GGTCCGGCAGTAAGTGTATATATCCAGTCGGGTATTACCGTCATCACCATCGGGATCATCATTAATAAGCAGCTCGGACTCGTAGTATCCGTATCGGTCTGTTTCACCTTCCCAAAGGGTGTCATCATCGGATACCACGTCGTGGTCCATCACTTTACAATAGTAGTTTCGCCCATACGCCATTGTATCATCCCGTTCAATGTACGTTAGTCGCCCAAACACGGTAAAGGGGGAAGATTCCACCTGGTCGTTTGACTTAAAACCCATCACGTGAGAAGGCTCCTGGGAAGGTGGTTCAAAAAGGCAAAGGATCGTTAAATTAGGGAGCGCTATGACCAATACAGCTGCAAAAAAGAACACCCAGTTTTTCATTACAGCCCGCCTGCCTTGTCAATGAATAACCTTGATTCCTTGGTTCATGGTTGAATACCACGCTCACATAATCTGCCACGGATATACATGGATTCCCAGATTTGGAGGGTCATCGTACTTGATGGGTCCAAGTGTAACATAGATTTCCGCGGACACCACAATCATTCCAATCCCAATTCTCCATAATTGGGCGGAAGCGAATCGTTATGCGTCCGTTTACGGCCCCAGACCAAGCCAACCGTCCGCGACGAGTGGGGTGATCATTCCCTACCCTCCAACGAGGTATCTGTTCGCCTAATATTTCCCGGTCGATCAATTAAGTGTTGGGAAGTAACGAACCATCCATTAATAAAAGACTGCCTGGGTTCCAGGCAGTCTTTATCAGTTTCATGGCTTAAGCCTCGTGGAATTCTCCATCCACAAAGTCATCGCCACTATTGGGGTTGGGGTTACCACCCATCGGCTGATCCTGGGGTGGGGTCTGCCCGCCCTGGCCTGGCTGTTGGTAGGCCGCGCTCCCAATTTGCTGCATCACTTCCTGCAGCGCGCTGGCAGCGCTCTGGATGCCGCTCGCGTCTTCACCGCTCATCACGCCCCGCAGGGCCTGGATTTTGGCTTCGGCGTCCTGTCGTTTGCCGGCATCCACCTTGTCACCAAGTTCCTTCAGCGTCTTTTCGGCTTGGTAAATGGCCGTATCCGCGATATTGCGCGCCTCGGTCACCTGCTTTCGGCGGTCATCTTCCGCCTTATGCTGCGAGGCTTCACTCACCATGCGCTCCACGTCCTTCTTGTTCAGGTTGGTGGAGGCCGTAATGGTCACCTTTTGTTCTTTGCCCGAAGCCTTATCCTTGGCGGTCACACTCAAAATGCCATTGGCATCAATATCAAACGTGACCTCAACCTGCGGAATGCCGCGCGGCGCCGGGGGAATGCCATCCAGGCGGAACCGCCCAAGCGTCATGTTGTCAGTCGCCATCGTGCGTTCTCCCTGGAGCACGTGGATGTCCACGGCTGTCTGGCTATCCTCAGCGGTGGAAAAAACTTCCGTCTTTTTCACCGGGATGGTTGTATTGCGCTCAATTAGCTTGGTCATCACACCGCCAAGCGTTTCCACGCCCAGCGAGAGCGGGGTCACATCCAGCAGCAACACGTCCTTCACATCGCCGGCCAAAACGCCACCCTGGATGGCGGCCCCAATTGAGACCACTTCGTCCGGGTTGACGCCCTTGTTGGGCTCCTTGCCACCGGTTTGCTTGCGGACCAGCTCCTGTACCATCGGCATACGGGTGGAACCACCCACCAGCACGACTTCGTTAATCTTGTCGATGCTCAGGTTGCCATCCTTCAAAACCGCGTTAAATGGCACCAGGCAGCGCTGCAGCAAATGATCGGTCATCTGTTCAAACTTGGCCCGGCTTAGCTTCAGCAGCAGGTGCTTTGGGCCTGAGGCGTCCGCGGTGATG
>JAKOSR010000031.1 GCA_029777225.1 Chloroflexota bacterium | reverse complement strand
TTCAGCGACCAAAAACGCAATCTTCTTGTTCTCAAGTGACATGTTGCATCCCTTCCTGTCCGCCCGGTTGAGGGACGGTATGGTTCAATTTCAGCATCATACCACGAAGCCCCAGCCAAAACACGCTGGGGCTTGTATCTTCCTTGTTTCTGTAGTTAAAGCTTATCGGTATACCGGCTGTCGTCCAACAAGTCCTTGGTTTCCTGCGCTCCAACCTGCGCGGCCGGGGCCGGTTGGTACTGCTTCTCAAGTTCCGCTTCAGCCTCTGCCAACGTCTGCGTGCTGGCACGCGTAGTAATCTGCCATTTGCCGCAGTGTGGGCAGCGCTCCAGCTTGCCAACCACGATGTTGATGCCAAGGATTGACCGTGAAAAAGGCTTTCCACAGCGCTTGCACACGGCACCACCGAGTGCGCCATAAACGACTTTTTGGTACACGGCACTGGTTTTTGATTTGCGCGTCATCAGGGCCTGGGCCCCAAAGCTTATCAGGATGGCGACGGCAGTAATCCCCAAAATGGGTAGCAGGATGGCTTTGGTGTCGGTCTGGGCCTGGTCCGCGGTCAGGAAATTCGCGGAGATTGGCGCGGTCTCGTAACTCTTACCATCCTTGGTTTCCACTCTTGCCTTAAATTGGTGCCCACCCGCAGGATAATCATCCGTGTTGAAGGCCAGTGAGAAGGGCTCTGCGGTCAACACCCCCATGCTCTTGCCATCCATCAGGTAATCCACCCGGGTAACCTGGGCACTATCTCCCTTTAGATGCAGGGATAACCTGCCTTGAAGACTGGTGCCGTTTCCATACCCAAAATCCCTTCTGAGGCTAATGCTAAACGGCGACTCTGCTTGTGCTGAGACAGCCTGGATGCCCAGCAGCCCCAGGAGCGCGAGCGCGCCGATGACCCCAACCAACCAGTTTTTTTTCATGTTATTCTCCTATTACTTCCACCGGGTGAGAATGTTTTCCCGGTCAAATATCAATGTCCCCAAGTGCAGCATGCCAAACGCGATGGCCAGGCAGACCACAATTGTGATGCTCATGAACAACACGCTCACCACAACCAGCCCTGCCAGCTGGGCAAACAGGAGCAGCATCAGCGGGATGATGATGACCGTGGAGAGTTGTTCGGCCACACGCGGGTCACTGACCCGCGCGGAAACAAATAGCGAGAAGATGACCGCGATAACCGACAGGATGGGGCCCAAAACCAAAATGCCTAAAATCCACGTCGGGCCGGCGATGTAAGCCCGCACTGCCGGGCTGATTTTCAGGATAACCAACCCAAGATTGAAAATCCCAAAGGATAGGGAAGTGGCCAAAATGGCAGGGATGGCCGCAGCCAGGCATTTTCCTGCCAGCAATTCCACCGTGGTAACCGGGGTGGCCAGCAATGGTTCAAGGCTGCGTGTCGTCTTTTCGCCTACGATGCTATAAGCCGAAATCGTGATGGGAATCATGATGGGCAGCAGCATGAACAGGATGAGGAACTCGTTCACCAGGTACATTTGCATGCAATCGCCGGCGTTGACGCCCTGGCAGGTGAGCTTGACGAACGCAGCGGGGAGCCCCGCGCTCTCGGCCGACACACCTTCCATGCCCGTGGACCCCGTTACGCTCAGCATTACCAGGGGTAGCGCGGTGAACAGCAGGGGCATCAGCAGCATCGCCAGTAAGACGGTGCGGTTTTTAAAGACCTCCGCCCATTCTTTATCAATGATGGTGCGAATGTGTTTCATGCTGCCCTCTCTTTCTCGCTGGCATGCACCATCTCGATGTACACGTCCTCCAGCGAATGGCGCAGCTCGCCAATGAAGCGTATATCGGCCCCTTCCCCCACCAGGCGCCGCACGATGGCCGGGTTGTCGCGTTCCGGGTCTTCCAGGCTGACAACCAGCTTTCCATTGACTTCTTCCACCGCGGAAACGCCCGGCATATTCTTAATCATTCCTAACCATTGCGGGTTAACCTGCGCCAGGTGGAAGACGCTCTTACGTCCGAAAAGCTGCTGCCTGAGGTGCTCTGGAGTATCGATTGCCAGCAGGCGCTGCTTGAAAATGCCCACCCGGTCGCATAACCGATCCGCCTCATCCAGGTTGTGGGTTGTCATGAAAATGGTACGCCCTTCGGTTTTGAGGTTTTCGATAAAATCGCGCACCATCTTGGCCGCCTCTGGGTCCAGCCCCGAGGTGGGCTCATCCAAAAAGAGCACACTGGGCTCATGCAACAGCGCGCGCGCCACCGCCAGCTTTTGGCGCATGCCCTTGGAGAAGCTGCCCACTGGGTCCGCGCGACGTTCCCACAGGTCCAGCATGGTCAGGTACTTGGTTACCGCGCCGGCCACATCCGGGACGTCATATAGGTTCGCGTAAATCTCCAGGTTCTTTTCGGCGGAAAGGCGTTCGTACATGCCCGGGGATTCGGTCAGGATGCCCACCGAACGCCGGATTTGTGTGTCGTCCTTGCCCAGCTGGTAACCCGCCACGGAGGCTTGCCCCCGCGTCGGCTGGATCAGGCTGGTGAGCATGCGCACGGTGGTGGTTTTTCCGGCGCCGTTGGGCCCTAAAAAGCCAAACACCTCCCCCTCAGTCACCTCAAGCGTCAGGCCATCAACCGCGGTGATTTCTTGTTTTCCTTTTTTCCCAATTTTAAAGACCTTGGAAAGGTCTTTTGTACGTATCATAAGGACACCTTTGAATTGGATTGTTTCTGAATTGATATTATATCTTATCGCCCCTACACCCCGTAGATTTTCTATCGTCTGTGACCACACGCGCGCTCCACCGGCGCGATGCCACTAAGCTAAACGCAACACTCCCTGGCAGGTGCTCCCAGGGAGTGTCGGATTTGGTATGGACGGCTCGCGCCGTCCGTTGGATTAGCGCATGATTAATGGCAGGAACAAGCGCGCGAATGGATTCACCGTGATGGTCACGATGGCCGTATCGCTGAACTCACCCTGGAGCATGACGGTTGAATTGAGTTGATATTCGAAGGTGTCCACACCCATGAAGCCGGGCTCAGGAACATACGTGAACGAGCCGTCATTGTTGAGTGTGAGCGTGCCATGCGCCGGCTGGACAAGTACATCCAGGGTGACCGATTCGTTCGGGTCAAGCTGGACGTCATTGGCCAACACGCCAGGCGCCACGATATCCAGCGTCACGCCCGCGACGGTCTCATACGCGTCATCGTTGGCCACCGGCCAGTCGTTCACACCTCCTACCTGGATGGTGACCACGGCCTCATCAAACAAGCCTGTGCCGTCCGCCACCTTGTAGGTGAAGGTGTCTGATCCGAAGAAGTTTTCTTCGGGCATGTAGGTGAAGGAGCCGTCCGCGTTCAGGGCCAACACACCGTGCGCGGGTTCGGTCACAACACTCACAACAGACAGGGTTTCCCCGTCCGCATCAGTGTCGTTGGCCAGAACGCCGGGAACTGGGACTACAAGTTCAGTATCCTCGGGGGTGTTGTAGGTGTCATCCACTGCCACCGGGGCATCGTTGACCGGGTTGATGGTCAGCGTAACGGTAACCACAGCGGATTCAGCCATACCATCTGAAGCCTTAAAGGTAAACGAATCAGAACCGTTGCAATCAGCTGCGGGAGTGTAGGTCAGAGCCGCGCCGGTACCGCTTAAGGTACCATGCTCTGGCTGAGTCACCACTGTGAATGTAAGGCTTCCAGGGAAAATATCCACTGCGCCCAAAGTAACCAGGGTCGGGGTATCTTCGTCCAGGCTGACAGACTGTTCCTGGGCGACCGGGATATCGTTCATGGTGAACATGACGTCAATTGGGTCTTCAAACCCAAGTTCATCTTCCAGAATGCCGCTAAAAGTATACTCTCCCGGGTAGTAGCCGCCATTGATACGCAGCGGGTTGGGTTCACCCTGTAACCCGTCGATCAAGCTGTAGTTTGTCCCTTCCACCTTGAGGAAGAACATTGGCGCGTTACCATTGATAATCTGCCACATCAAACCTTGCCAGCCTGTCGCACCATCCACAACACCGCGGTTAGCCCAGTAAGCAAAGAATTCAGCACCCGGGTTTCCAGTGAGATAGAACGGATATGAGCCATCAGCCAATGGACGATTTGAGGTTACAGCATCAGCGTCCAGGTAGTAATACGCCACCGCGGTATCCAGGTTAAGCAGGTAGCCGTCGGCCAGGTTGCCGTCAACCGGGGCCCAAGTGGAAAGATCGGTGGACTGAACCAATCCAACCTCACTAACCGCAAACGGCGCGACGACCAGAACATCCGCGGTGTAAATATCCAGCGGCACGTCGGGTTCAGCCGCGACATCGTAAAGGGTAATTTTAGCCGGGTAAGTGCCGGGCGTATTGAAGGTCACCCGGAAAGACGAAGTGGCGTTATACGGTACCCCAATCGGGAAGCCGCTGGCAGGTCCAAACGCACCAGCCACGCCTGTTTCTGTTTCGGTAAGTGATAAGTCGTGCCACTGTCCATCCTGGGACTCAAGATATTGGAAGGAAGCGATATCCGCCAGCGTGAGGTTATCCAGCTCGAAAAGCGCAAGCACATTGCTATAAGCATATCCACGCTCGGAATTGTCCAGCGTGACATGGAATTCCTGTTGCGTTCCAGTCACATAGGGGCCTTCCAAATCTGTGGAGCTAATGACAGGGGTTTCACCGGGAATTCCGCCTGTGTAAAGAATCTCATCGTAATCCACTTCACCGTTGGTGGTGATTACACGAACATATGCCCACGCCGGATTCCAACCATCAAAGGCTGGTCCGAAGATGACTGTCCAATCAAGATCGCGGCCTTCCTGGATGGGCATGCCGTGGTATTCCTGGTAGAAAGGTGCGCTGGAAAGCTTGGTCTCTGTAATGTATCCATTCGCTTTTTGCCAGGCGACCTGTTCCGCATCTGCGGTGTAGCGCACAATCACGTCGCGGTCGGAGTCAACCATACCTACTTCGATGGAAGCAATGGTATCGGTGTCAAAGGGTGCGGAGTATCCCCAACCAAGGCTCAAAGCTCCAGGCCACACCTGTCCCCACAAGCCAAAGTCAGTAATCTCAAAAATGTCATCGGCGTAGACTGGGGCCGCTACGTAAGGCACGGTCTTGTAATCCACGATTCCGTCCAGGTTCACAACCCGTACGAAGCCCAATGCCGGATTCCAACCCGAGAAGGCGGATCCGAAAGCCACCGTCCAATCAAGGTCACGACCTTCCTTGATGAGGGTACCGTTGTACCACTGGTAGAAGGGAGCACTTTCCTGGCCACCAGGGGTGATGTAGCTGTTGGCTTTCTGCCAGGCTACTTGTTCCTCATCTGCCGAGTATTTGACAATCAGGTTACCACCAGCGTCAAGCATCCCAACTTCGATGGACGCAATGGTATCAATATCAAAGTCGTCGTTCCACTTCCAACCCAGGTTAATTGCTCCCGGCCAGCTTGCGCCCCAAGGTCCAAAGTCCTGGGTCACAAAGAAATCGCCGCTAAAGCTGAAGGTGATAATCACTGGGTCGTGGTCGGAGGAACGGTAGGCGTCCGGCGCGTAGAGCGCGTCCTGCGCGGGAAGTTTGAAGCTGGTGTCGTAGTCAATCAGGTCCGGCTCATCAGCGTTGATGTGCCAGAAGTTGACATCCACGATGCTTTCCGCCATCGCCAGGTTGGCCAGGGCATGATCCAGGTAACCCGTTTGCCCGTCAAAAACGTAACCATAGGCATATTCACCACGTTTTTCAAAAATCATATCCAGGTAATCATCAGCGGTGTCAGCGGTGTCATCCGTGCCCAGCTTGATGGCATCAATCGGGTCTTCCTTGTCGTAGGAGTTCAGGTCGCCAATGATCAGCGCCTTTTCCACATCCGGGAAGTAAGTCGGGTTGGCCAGCCAGTCCACGAGGGCTTGCGCCGCGGCCGTGCGGGTCAGGTTGCAGTTCCCCTGTCCATCGCCCAGGTCCGGGTCGCCAGTACAGGCTGAGCCCTTGGACTTGAGGTGGTTGACGGCTACCACGAACTGGACACCGGTTTCGTTATCCTCAAAAACTTGTGCCAGGGCAGGACGGTTGGCCGTGTCGATAAAGCGGGCATCCACCGCGCTGGTCAGCAGCTGATAGCCGCCCACCGGGGTGACAGATGCAGGCTTGTAGAGGATGGCCTGTTTGATGGCATCGCCGCCAATGGCGCCGGTCTGAATGTATGCGTACGTGCCCG
>JAKOSR010000198.1 GCA_029777225.1 Chloroflexota bacterium | reverse complement strand
TGGCTGGTACAGCGGTATGGCCAGTTCAGATGACCAGCTCCGGACCCGAAACCTGGGCGCTCCCAGAGGCTGACGTGTTTTCAATGCTATCAACCGTGAACGGCGCGCTGGCAGTCGGGGCGGATGTAGCCCTGGGCAGCTTCTCCAGCTCGGGCCCCTCACATGCCTGGGCCAAATTCAAGTACGGACAGTGCGATACGCTTGGCTCCACGGAAAAGCAGGGAAAGGACTGCGTTCAGCAGGCTGTCATCCTCGAAACCCGTGACGGCGGGCTCACCTGGGCTCCGCTCACGCTTCCCATCGTGGAGGGTTTGGTTGATTTGGCAGAGACGCAATCCGAAATTGGCATACCTGGGGAACAAACGCTGGATGCCCAGGGTATGCCGGGAACCGAGGCAGTCAATTATTGGGTAAAAAAGGTGGTTGGGCAGGGCTTTGATGCCTGCGATATCCCCACATTGAGCCAGCTGGAAACCTGGTTTTTTAACAGCCCGTACGAGTACGTCAACATGTATATTGGCGGGATTGCCCGGGCCTGCGCCAATACCGACCTGACGGCCAATTACGTCAGCCAGATGTATATTCGGGGCTGGCGTTTCATCCCCACCTGGGTGGGTCCCCAGGCGCCCTGCACCACGTTTAAGCGCAAATTCTCTTCCGACCCGGCTGAAGCTTATCAGCAGGGGGTGGACAATGCCAACCAGGCCAAAGCTGTCCTGCAGACACTGGGGATGACCAACCCGGACGGGAGTGGCTCCTTGGTATATTACGACCTTGAATATTTTTCGGGGGACGCGGTCTGCAAGGCTGCGGTCAGGTCATTCCTTGATGGCTGGACCACCCGCCTGCATGAGCTGAATATCTATTCGGGGCTGTATGGCTCCTCCTGCAATATCAACAATTACCAGCTCTACACAATCGCCCCACCGCCGGATTTTGTTTGGTTGGCAAGTTGGTCATCCACCTATTACGACCCAAACCAAACCGTATGGAACGTTGGTTGCCTACCGGCCAGCTACTGGGACTTTCATCAGAGGCTGCATCAGTACGCGGGTGGGCACGATGAAACCTGGGGTGGCGTCACCATCAATATCGATTCCAATGTTCTGGATGGGGCCATTGCGGGCCCCCTGCATGCCGATTTTACCGACCCGGTCAGTAACGCCTCGATTTCTGGAACGATTGGCATATTGCCCTGGTACAAGACGCCCGTCACTGTCTCCCTCACGGCCACGGATAATTCGGTGGGGGTAAAGGCCAGTTACTACAAGGTGGACCAGGGAGCCTGGCAGTTGTATACGGCCCCGTTCCAGGTGGCCGGCAGCGCGCAGAAGACGGTCAGCTACCTGAGCGTGGACAACGTCAACAACTGGGAGGACACCAAGACCATTACTTTTTATGTCGATTCTGAGCCTCCCATCAACCCACGCGTGCAATCCCCTGGCTGCATGGCTTACAACGGACTGCCCCAGGGGAATTGCTCCGACCCTGATTTTAGCTGGACGGATGCCAGCGATGCGGGGGTCGGGCTAGCCGGAAATGACACATACCAGGTTTACTGGGGCACAAGTGCCACCGCGACCATGGGCACCCTCACCAACGCGACGCGGCTAAACCCTCCAGCCGTCGCGCCGCGTGTGCCCATGTACCTGCGCATCCGCACCCAGGATAAACATGGCATATGGAGTGCCTGGACAACGCTGTATACATTTATATACGACCCTAATATCACCTCTTACCTGTTACTGCCCATGATCATCCGCTGATAAGGGGAGGGGCAGGCATAAGTGGCAGAACCAACCCGGCCAGGCGGTATAATCTGGCATTGATTTCAGATTAAATATTTGGGAGTTCGTGTGAAAGAGAAATTGATAAGCTTTTTCAAGCAGCTAGACTTCAGCTGGCGGTCCATTGAAGACTACCTGCTCATCCTGCTCGGCGCGTTCCTGCAGGCTTTAAGCATGCGCCTGTTCCTTGTGCCTGCCAGCCTGGTCAGCGGTGGCATCAGTGGTATTGCCCAAATCCTGCATTACACGGTCGGCTGGCCGATTGGTTTAGTTGTGCTATTGGGAAACATCCCCTTGTTCATCGTGGGCTGGCGATACCTGGGTGGGCCGCGCTTCGCGCTGCGTACCATGCTTTCCATCGCCGCCTTCTCCATTTTCACAGACTTGCTTATCTCCCTGACGGGCTCATCTCCAATCACCTCCGATATCCTGCTGAACACGCTGTATGGTGGCATGCTGCTCAGGGTTGGCCTGGGCATTGTTTACCTGGGGCGTGGCACAAGTGGTGGCACAGACATCCTGGGACGCGTGCTTAACCGCCGGCTGGGAATTTCCATTTCGATGGCTTACCTGCTAACTGACTCCTTCGCGGTGCTCCTGGCCGGTTTTTTCTTCGGATGGGAAAAGGCGCTCTACGGTCTTTTCATGATTTACCTAAGCGGGGTGGCCGCGGACACCACCTCCCAGGGCTCCAGCGTCATTCGCAGTGCTTTCATCATTACCGATGAGACCGAAAAGGTTATCCTGGCCATCCAGGACCAGCTTGACCGTGGCGCGACCATCATCTCGGCCAAGGGCGGCTATACCGGGAAAGACCGCCCAATCGTTTATTGCGTGGTCACAGCGGCGGAAGTGGTCCGGTTGAAGGCGATTGTGCACGAATGTGACCCGGACGCCTTCATGGTGGTTGGGCAGGCCAATGAGGCTCTCGGCGAAGGCTTTAAACCGCTGCACGAAGGCTGATTGGCCGGGAGTGGATTGAGAAAAATTCGCTATTAAAAAAAGGACGCGTATGAAAAAATGCATCTTTCTTACAGCCGTATTGCTTGGCTTGTTAGTGGGCGCCTGCGTGGTGCCAGGCAGCCAGAAAACACCCCTGCCGGTTACCATCACCAAGGACGAGATTTTTGTTCTCAGCGCGGTGGCTGGGCAGGATACAGCCTCCGGCTTAGACCTGGAGGTCAGGCTGGTTGAAGTGAAGGACAGTCGCTGTCCAAATGGGGTCGAGTGCGTTTGGGCCGGCAAAGTCACCGTGACGCTTGAGGTAAGCGTCAAGGGTGCCAAGGCTGAAACTGTGGAACTCACCCTAGGGGGCGTTGACCCTGCTGATCAGATCAGCTACCAACTCGACACGCTCTTCATTTCGCTGGTCTCAGTGGACCCCTACCCAGAGGCTGGCCGTGAATACGCCAAAGGGGACGTAAGGGTCTCGTTGCTGGTCAGTGACGCTCCGTTGGGCTAACCCTGATGAGCGCCGTGCTTGAAGCCATCCTGGCCGATATCACCACATTGCGGGTGGATGCCATCGTCAACGCTGCCAATTCAAGCTTGCTTGGTGGGGGAGGGGTGGATGGCGCCATTCATCGCGCGGCCGGCCCGGAGCTGGTGGCAGAGTGCCGCCTTTTGGGCGGGTGCGCACCCGGAGAGGCAAAAATCACCAGGGGCTACCAACTGCCAGCGCGCTACGTCATCCATACCGTAGGCCCGGTTTGGTGGGGAGGGCAGCACGGGGAGCCAGCCGTGTTGGCCGCGTGTTATCGGAACTGCCTGGATACCGCCGCGGCGAATGGGATAAGGCACATAGCGTTCCCATCCATCAGCACGGGCGTCTACGGGTACCCGGTCAGAGAGGCGGCCACCATCGCGGTGCAAACAACCCAGGAAGTACTGCGCGATATCGCAAGCCTGGAAAAGGTCATTTTCTGCTGTTTTTCACAAGCTGACCTGTCAATTTACAAGGAACTCCTGGCTCAAGCCTGAGCATATTAGCCAAGCGTTGTGTTTCAGGCACCGTCTTTAGAACGCGTCTGACTTTTGGCTGCGTCGCCGGCCTCTTCGATAGGTTGTGAAACCCAACGTGGCTTGGCCTGGCCCGGTTTGAAGGCGGAGGGCAGAATAAATAAAAGCGCCGCGAGCAGCCAAAAGAAGGTCCCCCCAACCAGTCCCACGGAGGTGGGCCCGAGTAAGGTGCTGGGGGTACCGCGCACGGCCAGCAGGCCAATCGCCGCGATGCCGTTGATGGCGGCATGTCCAATCACAGCCGGCCATATGCTGCCTTCCTTAATTGTGAGCCAACCCAAAATGGCACCGGACCCCACGCAGAAGACCACCATAATTACCATACCCAGCCATGGATGGCCAGGGTAATCAAGCCCATAATTGTGCCCCATGGCGATGACCGGCCAGTGCCACACCCCCCAAATTAGCCCACTGAGCAGTACAGCCCTTCGGGGACCGAGTGGCATCAGCTTGGGTAACAGGTAGCCCCTCCAACCAAATTCCTCCCCGAGCGTAAACAAGGCGTTTAGGATTGGGGCCAGCGCCAGCGCCTGGAGGGCCTGGACGGCAACCACCAGCCAGGGAGTCAGGCTGACGGATTGCCCGGCCGACTGAGATTGGCTGACGAGGTCCCTGATGACGCCAAGGTTTGGGTCATAAAAGCGCGGGAACAAACCGAAGAACAGGACAGCACCAAGGATGGTCAGTATCCCGGGCAACACCCAGGCTAAAAGCCAATATCTGCCCGAGTTTTCGTTGGTGGCTGGCCTGAGATGTAAATCGGCCTTGCCTTCACGCGTGATTGCCCGGGTGAGCAGGTTCGCCAAGCCGGGCGCCCACATCAGACCTACGGCCATTAAAACCGAGGCCAGGCTCAAGTTAAGCTCGGGCACGATGATGGGGCTGTTCGCGAGGCCACCCGTAAGAAATATGGCCAGGCTTATGAGCCAGGCAATCCCGAAGGCAAAGCCCAGGAAAACCAGGACTCGCTTTTTCTCAATGGCTTCCATCGGCATCCTTTTCCGGTCCAAGGAGAGTTTGGGCGGGGTATCCCAACTTGAGGGACATTTTTTCCAGCAGGGCTTCGTCGGGGGAGAGGCCGGCGTATGCTTCCAGGAAGACTGAAAGCATCATGTCGCAATCCGCTGCCTCGTGGATGACGTTTTCATTGCGGGCCCGGTCGTTGTTGCGTATCCACCCCGGCACGCGCGAGACGATTTCGTCCGCCTGGAGGCCGCGCGCGGAAAACTCCGACAACAAAGCCTTATCTTCATCCGAGAGTGTGTCCGCTTCCCGGCAGAGATAGGCCTGGGCCAGCTCGCCAACTTCAGAAAGGAAAAACAGCAGGGCGTTTCTGGGTGTTGGCCAGGAAAGCCCGCGGGCGTGGTAATAAGCCTGTATCTGTTGTAATTGCACTGCAAGACCTCCAAAAGGGTGACTTAAGACGCCAATCAATTTTACCTGAGCGGGAAATTGTTGGTATTATTAGAGCCCTATGAAACCTATTATGCCACCAACCCCTCCGGACTGGGCTCAGCGAGCTGGTCATTTTGGAACGCCTGATTTTGTCTCCAATCCCCACCCCAAACTGGACGAAACGGTCCAGATTGCGCTCCGTCTTCCAATTGACGCGCCCGTGTCACAGATTATTCTGCGAACCATTCCAAATGGCGAGCAGCAATTCACCGCGATGCAACCACGCGAAGCCCGCGGAATATGGCGGGAATGGACCGCGCCATTGCTTGTGAATGAACCCCGCGTCAGCTACCGGTTTGGGCTGTGCGCGGAAGACCAGGTTTGGTGGCTAAACGCGCTGGGTGTGGGCCAGGCCATTCCGTTCGAGTTGTTTGATTTCAAACTGTTGGCAGACCTGCCGGAAATCCCCTGGCTTGAAAGGACCGTTTTCTACCAGGTTTTCCCGGACCGTTTCTATAATGGCGACCCGGCCAATGACCCGACTGGCGACGCGGACCCATATCGCGGCTTCCGGCGCCTGACCCTGCCCTGGGGCCAGGAGCCGCCGGTGGTAACAGGTTTCTGGCCGTTTTACGGCGGCGACCTGCCAGGAATCCGCCAAAAAATGGATTATCTCGAGGAGCTGGGGGTTAACGCGCTGTACCTTAACCCCATATTCACCGGCTGGACGAACCACCGTTATGATGTGATTGACTATGAACACGTCGACCCGACCTTGGGCGGCGACCAGGCCCTGGTCGACCTCGCGTCCAGCCTGCGTGAACAGGGTATGCGCTACGTTTTGGACATTGTCCCCAACCACTGCGGGGCCGGGCATCCCTGGTTCCAATCCGCGCAAAAAGACGCTAACTGCCCTGAAAAAGAATACTTCTTCTTCGATAAAGCGCACAAGAGTCATGCTTCCTGGATGGGCATCGGCACTTTGCCCAAGCTCAATTATTCCAGTGCGATGCTGCGGGAGCTTATTTATGCCGGCAAGGATAGCGTTTTCCGCCGCTGGCTGAGGGAGCCATTTCTTGCTGATGGCTGGCGGGTGGATGTGGCCAACATGCTCGGACGGCATAACCAGCAACAGCTGAACGCCGAGGTTGTACGCGGAATCCGCGCGGCCGTGAAACAGACCCGGCCGGATGCATACATCTTTGGAGAGAACTTCTTTGACGCCACAACACAGCTGCAAGGCGATGGTTGGGATGGCGTGATGAACTATGCCGGCTTCTGTGACCCACTGTTGCATTGGTTGCGGCCGTTCCGGGCGGACGCGATAGGCTGGAAAAACGACCTTGTGGCCGGCAACCGTTGGGAAACCGCCACCATGGTCCAATCCTGGCTGGAAAACCTGGCCGCCATACCCTGGGCCATCGCGCTAACCCAGTTCAACGTGCTGGACAGCCACGATACCGCCAGGGTGTTGACCAGCCTGGAAGGGGATAAGGACCTGTTGCGCCTGGCTGCCATCGTGCAGTTCACCTTCCCGGGCGTTCCCTGTGTGTATTACGGCGACGAGTTGGGGCTGATGAACGAGCCGGGCTTCGGCTCACGCAATTGCATGCCTTGGAACAGGGGCAAGTGGGACATGGAGTTGTTTGGCTTCTACCAGAAATTGATTGCCCTGCGCAAGAGCAGCAACGCGCTCATCAAAGGCGCTTTCCAGGTGTTGGATTATGGGCCGGACACCCTGGTCTACCAGCGTTTCCTGGGGGAAGAAAGCCTGATTGTGACTGCCAACCGGGGGAAAGACCCGTTGGAGTGTGTGACTGTTGACCTGCCTTCTCAGCAGCCAAGCCACGAATATCGCTTGAGGGGTGTGTTTACCGGGCTTGAAGCCCAGGCTCAGCATGGCAAACTGCGCTGCGCGGTGCTTCCACGCGGCGGCGAAATCTGGATGGCGGTTCTTTAGGCTTTGCGCGGTCATTACTCGTCGGGTTATAATGCAATCAACCAATTGTGAAACTGGGTCCGACATGGATTTAAGTATCTGCATACCAACGCTGAATGCCAGAGACTTCCTGCGCGAATGTCTTAGTTCCATTGAACGCCACCAACCACGGATTTCTTACGAAATCATTGTCGTGGATAATGGCTCAAAGGATGGCACTGTCGAAATGTTGACCCAAGACCATCCTGAAATCCATCTCATCTGTAATGAAAGTAATCTTGGCTTTTCGCGACCCACCAACCAGGCGCTGCATGTCGCCCAAGGAGAATTCTTCCTCATCCTCAACCCTGATACCCATCTGGACCAAGATGCCATCACTCCCCAGGTGGAATTCCTGCGTGAACACCCCGATGTGGGCATCAGCATCCCCAAAGTGCTGAATGGTGACGGAAGTTTTCAGAGGCAGTCCCGGCGCGGGGAGGCAAAGCCGGTGGAAGTTTTTGGTTACTTTTTCAAACTTGGCCGGCTTTTTCCGCGTAACCAGGCGCTCAACGGTTACCTGCAGGCCTGGTTGCCCGAGGATGAAATCGCGGAGGTAAAAGCTGTATCCGGGTCCTGCATGTTTTTGCGCAGGAGCACCTGGGAGCAGGTGGGGGATTTTGATGAGCAGTTTTTTGCCTACCAGGAAGACAGTGACTACTGCCTGCGGGCCCGGCAGAAGGGCTGGAAGGTGATGTACGTCCCAATTTCGCAGATTACCCATTTTGGCGGCGAAGGCGGCAGCAAGACGCAAAACACCCGCTCCATTTTTGAGTGGCACCGCTCGTACTTTCGGTATTATCGGAAACACTTTGCTCGTGAACATTTTTTCTTGTTTAACTGGTTTTACTACGCCGCCATGGCCTTCAAGCTGGCTATTTCTGTGGCGCGTGCCTGGGTGAGTAAGTTGTTTGGCTAAGCCTGCCAGATGGGGTAATTCCATGCATTGAATCACAAATAATCTAAAACTCCCTGTTTCCAGGGAGTTGAGTGGGCGCGAGAGGGCTCGAACCTCCGAACCTTCGCGCAGCACCCTCGCAGAGGGCTCGGATGTGAACCGGGGAAAAACAAAAACTCCCTGTTTCCAGGGAGTTGAGTGGGCGCGAGAGGGCTCGAACCTCCGAACCTCACGGATGTGAACCGTGCGCTCTAACCAACTGAGCTACGCGCCCATAAGTATTTCTTCACGGATGGGCCTGGTCTACCAATCTCGACCACTTCCCTCGCGAAGTTTCGCTATTCTATCATATTCACCCTAACGCGACAAGCCAAAAACCTAATCAATACCATCGAAGTATTTACCCAAGGATTGAATTCTGCCCCTGGCAAGGACGCCATTTCACCTATTGATTGACGTATTCATGGAAAATTTTCGAGTATTTTTTGATAAATAACAAGAAAAAAGACTTGTATTTACTCATAAAATCTTGTACTATCATTAATAGAATAAGCGTCCACAGTTCAATAAAAATAAATAGAAACCATACTGACTATTTAGACCAAAAAGGAGGCTCAAAATGAAGTTGGCATTAAGGAAGGTCACTTGGATTGTAATCCTGGTGATGATTGGATTGCTTGGTTTAACTGCTGCCGCGATGGCTTCAGACATTGACTGGCCCTGGTCTTCGGAAACCGGGGTTGAACCCCAGGCGCTAACCCAGCCGGATAAGCTGGGTAATTACGCGGACGAAGGCCAACCTGGAGCGGAACAGCCTGCCGTGCAGCAAGTCATTGGCGCACCCAGTGCCGAGGGAGACATGGTTCAAACTGAAGTACAGGCCAAGTTGGCTGAACCGCAACCGGATGATAACGGATACGCTGGCCCAATTCCTGAGACGATTGAAGTGGACCTAGTCCCAAGCGGTGAGCAAGAGGTAGAAGCAATAAACTGGGATGCGATGGTTCCCGAATCTGCCCCTGATGCCAGGACTCCGGATCAAGCTGGAGCGGATGTTGATCCCAACTGGACCGGTTATTACTACTTTCGCGCGGCTGGGTCAGCGTTGAGGCCGCGGGATAGCTCGGTTAACTGGGGAAACAGTAGCTCTGGCGGTTGCCTTTACCTGTCATCCGGCGCGACAGCAACGGTATTCAATATTCACCTGGATATACCAAATGGTGCCAGGATTGATTACCTGCGTATCTATTACTATGACACCAGCACAAGCAACAGCCAAGCCTGGGTGACACGGTACAATGATGAGGGGTCATTAGCGGATGTCAGCGGTGTAACGTCGCTAGGAACCGCGGGCTATGGGACAAATTTGAGCGATTTAGCGAGTCATGTCGTCGATAGTGTGAACTATTCGTATGTGCTAAACTGGAGGCCAAATCAATTGGGTTCTACAATGATGCTTTGTGGCCTGCGGGTTGCTTACATGCTGCCATGACAACCATGACAGCTATCAGGAGGTGACCCATGAATAAGAAGATCTCGTTTTTGAAACGGCCATTCTTGCTACTATTGGCGACGGTGATGCTTTGTTCGTTGCTCGCCTTTAGTACCACGCCAATGGCAAAAGCAGAATTCACTGCAACAGAAAATAATGACATTAACGCGCTCGCGATGGGGTATGCCTGGATTACTACTTACACTGACGCTGGCGCTCTGGATGATATAGTTGCGCTTCCATTTGGACATACCATTGGGTACAATACGGAATTGAGCGCCTACATTGGGGACGTAGCGGATACAATAAACAAAAGCTATGTAATCAACTGGCGTCCTTACGTATTGGGAAACTCCTTACAGGTATGTGGAATGCGAGTGGCATATAGGCTACCCCTGTCAGGCGGAGGCTTTTCCTCCA
>JAKOSR010000197.1 GCA_029777225.1 Chloroflexota bacterium | reverse complement strand
ATTGCGCTCAAGCTGATTGGATTCTTCTTTTTCCTGGCCATCGGGATGACGCTGGTTTGGGGGCTGGTGGAGAAGAAGCTGAGCTGGAAGCGTTTTTTCACGCTCGCGGTGTTGTTCATCGCCGTGATGGCGGTTTCGGTGGTCATTGGCAACCCTTACCTGGTTTTCCCAAGTGAGCGCGCGGATGCATGGTATTTCATCCAGCGGGAGATGACGGAAACATCGCAGGGTTATGGCGTCACGTACCCGGTGGGGTTGAGGGTGGCCTGGCCAACCATGCACGCGTTTTACGGGCAAGCGGTCTTCCTGCTGGTTACGCTGGGCGTGACAGCGTGGGGGATTTGGAAAAAGGAAGAGCGGTTTTTGTATGCCTTGACCCTGGCGTGGTTCATCCCGCTATCGGTTTACTTAATGTTCTTTTCACATTTCAAGTACCAGTATTGGTTGCCGGTGGCCTTGCCGATGCTCTCCAACCTGATTTTGCTGGTGCCTGAAAAAAAGACCGATTGGCCGCGAAACAGGTTGCTCCTGGCCGGCAACGTGCTACTGCTTGTACTGATAGGCGCGCAAATGGCCGCCTGGGTGAGGACGTCGGCCAAAAACTTCACGCTGAGAACTAACCGGGCAAAAGATAACCCGGCCATCATTTTTTACAATGACGCGCTTGAGACGCTTGAGCCGGTACGAGGGCAGGCCAACGTGTACTTCGACTACCGACTGTACATGCCGGGGAAGGATGGCTGGAGAACTGAGAATTCGTTTGACCTGCTGACGTATGACTTTATAAACAGCCGGAATTTTGATCTCCTGTTTCTTTCCCAGCAGCGCATCCGAGATTATCTCAACCCGGAAGTGACCAGCCAGGACGCAGAGGGCCTGGAGCAAAGCCGCGTTTTTTATCGCGACGCGGATACGGACCAATTGCAGGGGTATTACCTGCTGCTGCGGGAAGATGTGGGATTGCTTTACATCCGGGATGGCTTCTGCCAGCAGTACTACGGGCCGGAGATTTGCCAATAAACTATAATTGGCTGGGGATCCACCAGGTATGCGCGAAGAATTGTCAACAACGGCCAAAGAAAACTCGCCATCCCCGTTCCGGCATCTTTCTGAATGGGTGAGGAAGGTTTGGGAAATCAGAATCTTCCGATTTCTGGTGATTGGGGTCGTTAACACGCTGTTTAGCTACCTGATTTACACGGTTTTGGTGCTGTTGGGTCTGCATTACAGCCTGGCAACACTCATCGCTACAATTTTAGGAATCATTTTTAACTTTTTCACCACCGGCCGGATTGTGTTCAAGAACCAGCAGAACGCGCTGCTGCCCCGTTTCGTTTTGGTGTACGGGCTTACCTACGGCGTGCATGTGGTGTTGCTTGGCCTACTGATTGACAGGCTGGGGGTGAACAAACTCATCGCGGAAGCCATCGTCACGCTACCGATTGCCTTGCTCTCGTACCTGCTTAATTCCATTATCACTTTTAAAACCATTCAGTTGCGCACAAAACCTTGATTGCCCACAGGAGCACACGCTTGAAAAACGACACCCCGATGACCAACAAGATATCCAGTATCAGCGCGGTATTTCCTGCCTACAACGATGGGGGCACCATCCCGAGCATGGTTCTTTGCGCGCTCATCGCGCTAAGACAAGTGACGGACGACCTTGAAATCATTGTCACCAACGACGGCAGCCAGGATATGACCGGCGAAGTTTTGGCCGAGATGGCCAGCCGATTTCCCGAGCTCAGGGTCCTCCAGCATGAAAAAAACCAGGGCTATGGCTGCGCGTTGCGCAGCGGTTTTGGGGCGGCGACAAAAGACTGGGTCTTCTACACGGATGGCGATGGGCAATACAATCCGCTGGAATTAGTAAAGCTATGCGCAGCGCTACGGGATGGTGTGGATGTGGTCAACGGGTATAAAATCTCGCGCCACGACCCGCTCATTCGAATTATCATCGGCAGGATGTATCACTACATCGTGAAATTCGCGTTCGGATTCAAGCTGCGGGATGTGGATTGCGATTTTCGGCTTATCCGGCGCAAAATCTTTGACGAGATAACGCTGGAAAGCAGGACCGGAACCATTTGCCTGGAAATGGTGAAGAAATTCCAGGATGCCGGGTACGTTTTCGCGGAGGTGCCGGTCAACCACTACTACCGGTCTTATGGGAAATCCCAGTTTTTCAACTGGAAACACCTTTGGCGGACGTTTAAGCAACTGACCGCGCTTTGGTGGAAGCTGGTGGTGAAAAAAGAACACGCAGCGGAAAAGCAAACCAATTAGGTGTGGAAGCGAACATGATCATGGAATCCTTCGAGAATAAAAAGGTGCTCATTACAGGTGGGCTTGGTTTCATCGGCTCCAACCTGGCCATTCGCCTGGTTGGCACGGGAGCGAATGTGACGCTCGTCGACAGCCTTATCCCGCAATATGGGGGCAACCTGTGGAATATCGAGCCGATTAAGCATTTGGCGCGGGTGAATATCTCGGACGTCCGGGACCCGTTTTCATTAAAGTGCCTGCTGCAAGGTCAGGATTACCTGTTCAACATGGCCGGCCAAACCAGCCATATGGACTCGATGGAGGACCCGGAGACGGATTTGGACATCAACGCGCGGGCCCAGCTCCACATCCTGGAGACCTGCCGGCACTTCAACCAAGACATTAAAGTGGTTTTCGCCAGCACGCGCCAGATTTACGGCCGGCCGATACGCATCCCGGTTGATGAAAGCCACCCCCTGGCACCCGTGGACATCAACGGAATCCATAAACTGGCCGGCGAGCAATACCACCGGCTCTATAACGATGTTTACGGCGTGCGGTCGATAATCCTGAGGCTGACCAATACTTATGGGCCCAGGATGCGCGTGGTGGATGCGCGACAAACATTTTTGGGTGTTTGGATCAGGCGGTTGTTGGAAAACCAGCCGATGGTCATCTTTGGAGACGGCAGCCAGCTGAGGGATTACAACTACGTGGATGACGTGGTGGACGCCCTGGTTTTGGCAGCGCGCTCGGAACGATTTGATGGGGAAGTTTACAACCTGGGGAACAAGGAATTGTTCTCGCTGACCGAGACCGCCGAGCTGATGGCCGGCCTGCAACCGGGCGGAACATATGAATACGCGCCCTTCCCTCCTCAACGAAAGACCATCGATATAGGCGACTACCAGGGTGATTATCGCAAGGCGCAACGCGCCTTTGGCTGGGAACCCAAGACTCCCTTTGTGGAAGGGATGAAAACGACCCTGGCGTATTACCGTGAATTCCACGAGAAGTACTGGTAGGTGAGCATGAGCGAAGCATTTATCCCCATGGCCGACCCACGCGCGGTTTTTTTGGCCCACCAGGCAGAAATAACGCGCGCGATTGAACACGTACTTAACAGTGGGCGGTACATCCTGGGCGCGGAAGTGAGCGCTTTTGAGGAAGCGTTCGCGGGCTTTATCGGGAGCCGGCACTGCGTGGGGGTGAACAGCGGCACAGATGCGCTGGTGCTCGCGCTCAGGGGGCTGGGGATTGGGCCGGGTGACGAGGTGATTACCGTCTCCCACACGGCGGTCGCGACGGTGGCCGCGATTGAGCTGGTGGGCGCGATACCGGTGTTGGTGGACGTCAGCGAGGCGACTCGCTGCATGCAGCCGGGCGACCTGGGAAAAGCGCTGAGTGAACGGACCAGGGCCGTGATTCCTGTTCACTTATATGGGCAACCCGCGCCGATGGCTGAAATGGTTGAATTCGCCAAAGCCCATCAGCTGTACACGATTGAAGACTGCGCCCAGGCGCATGGCGCGATGATTGACGGCAAGAAAGTTGGCAGCTTCGGGGACGTGGCCTGTTTCAGCTTTTACCCAACCAAGAACCTGGGGGCAATCGGCGACGGCGGCGCGGTGGTCTGTAATGACGCCGGCCTGTATGACAAGTTGCGCTGGCTGCGGGAATATGGGTGGAAAAACCGGTATATCAGCGACATGGCCGGCATGAACACCCGCCTTGACGAAATCCAGGCGGCCATCCTAAACGTCAAGCTCAAATACCTGGAAGAGGAAAATGAAAAGCGCATCGCGCTGGCTGGTTTGTATGCTGACACGCTTGCCGGGACGGCGCTCAGCCTGCCCAGGCAATTTGGCGGGCAGCGGCATGTGTTTCACCTGTACGTGATTGAAACCGAAGCCCGCGATGCCCTGCAAGTCCACCTGTTGCAATCAGGCATTGGTAGTGGGATTCACTATCCGCAAGCGGTGCACCAGCAGCCAGCCTACCGCGGCAGAATTCGAACCAGCGGCAAGCTCGAGGTGACCGAAAAGCTGGTGAAGCGGATTTTGAGCCTGCCAATGTACCCCCAACTTGAAGAAGAAGCTATCTTGCGCGTTTGCCAAGTTTTGCATGGATGGGAAGGCAGATAATGGCGTGATTTGGGATTTATTTGACGAGTATTGCTAATATGCTTGCATGAATCCCCTCATTCATCTATAATAAAACACAAATCTTAACTTGGAGTTCTCATTAATGACAGACAACGATGTAGTTAGTAATCAGGCTCAACCGCAGGATGAGCCTGAAGAGACCATGGAAAGTCTCATGGGTGAATTGCTGGATGCTGAAGGATTAAACATCGACTTCCCCAAAGCCGGCGAAATCCGAGACGGCATTATCGCCAGCCTGTCCGAAGGACAGATTTTGGTTAGCGTTGGCGCGAAATCCGAAGGCCTGATTACAGGCAAGGAATACGAGGCCATCCCCGCAGACATTTTGGCGACCCTCAGCGTTGGAAAAGCCATTCCAGTGTATGTTGTTACGCCAGAAGACCAAAACGGGAACCTGATCCTCTCCTTCATCCGCGCGGTTGAAGAACAAAGCTGGATTGACGCGGAAGCGTTGCTGAAATCCGGTGAGAGTTTTGAATCCGCCGTGGTGGGCTACAACAAGGGCGGCCTGCTCGTGCCAATGGCCACCATCCGCGGCTTTATCCCCGCGTCTCAAATCAGCCTGAGCCGGCGCCTGGCCATCTCCGGGGATACCCCCGAGGCCAAGTACAAGGAAATGATTGGCGAGAAAATCAACGTCTGCGTTATTGAAGTGGACCGCGAACGCCATCGCCTCATCCTGAGCGAACGCGCTGCCAGCAACGAAACCCGCGACATGATCCGCGACAAGGTGATGGACGACCTGCATGAAGGTGATATCCGCACCGGGCGCGTGACCAGCCTGGCGAAGTTTGGTGCCTTTGTGAGCATCGGCGGCGCCGACGGGCTTGTGCACCTCTCTGAAATTTCCTGGGACCGGTTGGAAGACCCCAGCCAGGCTCTGAAAGTTGGGGACGAGGTCAAGGTCAAGATCATCAGCGTGGATAAGGAACGCCGCCGCATCGGCCTTTCCATCCGCCAGCTGCAAGGTGACCCCTGGTCCAACCAAATCAAGGCCCTGAAGGTTGGCCAACTGGTTGAGGGTGAAATCACCCGCCTGACCAACTTTGGCGCCTTTGCCATACTCCGACTGCCCGGCGACCTGGAAGGTTTAATCCACATCTCCGAGCTGAGCGAGAAACGCGTTGAGCACCCGAAGGAAGTCATCAAGGTTGGCGAAATTGTGCCGTTGCGCATCATCAAGATTGATGAAGAAAACCATCGTATTGGCCTGAGCATGCGCCGGGTCGAATCCGCCGCGTACGCGGACATGGATTGGAAGACGCTGGCCGCGGATTACGACTTAAACCCCTCCACTGCAGGTGAGACCCTGGGTGAAATAACGGGCCATGAAGAAGCGCTCGTGGAAGAACCGGTTGTTGAAGCCGCGGCTGAGCCCGAGGCGGAAGCCGCCGCTGAACCCGAGGCTGAAGCTGCCCCGACAGAAGAAAAAGAAGCTGAATAAAGCATTGGAAACCAGCGCCGGAATGCCTGACCGCATCTCCGGCGCTTTTTATTTGCCATGACACACCTCTTTTTGGACGCCCACCAGGACCTGGCCTATAACATGGCCGCGTTTGGCCGCGATTACACACGGTCCGTGGCGGAGACACGCCGGCTGGAAGCGGGGAGTGCTATCCCCAGTTACAACGGAAATACGCTGCTTGGCTGGCCTGAGTATCAGAAAGCGCGCGTGGCCATTGTTTTTGGGACGCTTTTCGCCGGACCAGCGCGGCTCTCCGCGCACATCTACCCCGACAGCCAGGAATACACCAACCCCGCGGAAGCGAACAGGATTTACTGGCAGCAACTGCGCAGTTACCAGCGCCTGTGCGACACGCGCGCGGATAAATTCCGTTTGATTGGTAGCCAAAGTGAGCTGGGAAAGCACCTGGTTGAGTGGGAGGACGAGAGCCAGCCGCACCCTGTGGGCCTTGTACCGCTGATGGAAGGCGCGGATGGCATTGCGGACGTCCGGGAGCTGGCGGAGTGGTTTGGGCAAGGGTTGCGCATCATTGGACCGGCGTGGGCGGGAAACGCCTATTGCGGGGGCACACGCGAACCTGGTCCGCTGACTGCGGCCGGCCGGACGCTGCTGCGGGAAATGGGGGCCAACGGTTTCATCCTGGACCTTTCGCACATGGACCCGGAGGCGGCATTCCAGAGCCTGGAAATTTACGAGGGTCCGGTGATTGTAAGCCATGCCAACGCGAAGAGCCTGGTGAAAGGGGCGATGTTCAACCGCCTGCTGGAGGACGACCTGCTGAGGGCACTGCTGGAACGGGATGCCGTGATCGGGGTGGTGCCGCTCAATAGCTTTTTGAACTGGAACTGGAAGGCAGAAGGCAGCCGGCAGAAGGTTTCATTGCGGATGCTGGCGGAGCAGGTGGATTACATTTGCCAGATGGCGGGGGATGCAAGGCATGTGGGCATTGGCAGCGATTTCGACGGCGGCTATGGCGTCGAATCCGTGCCCGCGGAGGTGGATTCCATCGCTGATTTGCCCAAACTCAACCCGTTCTTATTGGAAATGGGGTATTCTGACGAGGCGGTGAGGGGAATTGACGCGGGGAACTTCCTGCGTGTGTTAGAATCCAGTTTACCCGCCTGTCCAGCGCGAAACCATGACAGATTTAGCTCACAATCACTCTGAAACAACCGGAATAAATGAAACCCTGATCAACGGTAGGCAAGCTGCCGTCCGTTTTCGAGGCAGGTTTGGCCAGACCCTGAGCCTGATCGGATTTCTGATTTTCCTCATCGGGATAAAGCCAGCCTTGTTTGGCCTTGACCGAAGTATTTCGATTGGTTTTGTGCAGATTTTGACACTGCTGTTTGGATTGGGCTTGTTGAGCTGGGGTGCCAATATTGTCCTCAGCATCTTTTGGACCAACACACCCAAGACACTACTGGCGGACTTTGGCAAACGCACGGTGGCAACGGGCTACGTGATGTGCGTGTTCACCGCGTTGGCGGATGCCTTTGGTTTCGGGACCAACCCTCTCCCGAACGTGTTTTTAGGCACGCTGCAATCCCGGGGGCTGATGATTGGGATGGGAATCATCGCCATTGGCCTGCTGATGCAGGTGCGCTACCGCAGAAAACCAGGCGAATAAGGCACAAAACATACGCCCTACAAGCTAAAGAGTATTAACCGGAGACAGGCCTGCCAGAAATTATGGCAGGCGCTTCTGTTATAATGCCCACTTGATGTCGAGGACACTCCATTGATGCCAACCGATTTAATTGATTACACCCTTCCCAATGGCTTGCACGTGATGCTGAAGCCCATCCATACCGCCCCGATTGTGAGCAGCTGGGCCTGGTACGCGGTCGGTTCGCGGAACGAGGTGGCAGGGAAGACGGGTTTGAGCCATTGGGTGGAACACATGCAGTTCAAGGGGACCACCCAGCGCAGCGCGCAAGACATGGACCACGCGGTGGCCAAAGCTGGGGGCATGTGGAATGCCTTCACCAGCACCGATTGGACAACCTATTTTGAGACGCTGCCGGCCAACAAGCTGGACCTGGCGCTGAGCATTGAGGCTGACCGCATGCGGAACAGCCTGTTTGACCCACTGGAAACAGAAACGGAGCGGACAGTTATCATTTCTGAGCGTGAAGGCTCGGAAAATGACCCCCAATTCCTGCTGGGCGAGGCGGTGCAAGCAAAGTGCTTCAAGCGGCATCCGTACCGGAACGAGGTGATTGGAAGCAAGCAAGACCTTCTGAGCCTGAGCCGCGAGGATCTGTTTGGACATTACCAAAACTACTACCAGCCGGGCAACGCCACGCTGTGCATCGCCGGGGATATAGACCCCGACACGGTGAGGGAGCAGGTGGAGGTGTATTTCGACTGGCTCGCGTCAAACCCCATCACGCGGCAGATTCCCGTGCCGGAAGAGCGCCTGGAAGGTTTTGAAGAAGTGGAACAGCGCGGACCGGGTGAGACCACCTTCATCCAAATTTCGTACCGCACCCCTGCCGCCAACAGCGCGGATTTTTTCTCGTACACAATTTTGGACAGCCTGCTTGCGGGACCTTCGAGCCTGAACATGTTTGGGAGCGGTGGGATTGGCAACCGGACGAGCCGGCTTTACCGCGCGCTGGTGGAGAAGCAACTGGCCGTAAGCGTGTATGGCGGGCTGAATGCCAGCATTGACCCGGGCACTTACACCTTCAACCTTACCGCCCATCCCAGGCACGGCCATAAGAAATTAATCAAGGCCTTTGACAAGCAAATCGCCCAGATACTTGACAATCCGGTCACCCAGGAAGAGATAGACAGAGCTGTGAAGCAGGCGCGCGCCCTGTTCGCGTATGGGAGCGACAACATCACCAACCAGGCTTTTTGGATGGGTTACGCCTGCAGTTTTGCCGATTATGACTGGTTCTTGGACTACGTAGACCGGCTCGCGCGGGTGACCCCGGAAGACCTGCAGAGGGTTGCCCGGACTTATTTAAACCCGGACGCGCGCGTGATAGGCGTCTACCTCCCCAAAGCCTGAGAAGAAAACCATGACTGTAATTCCATTTTCGATTAGCAGCCTGCCCGGACCGGAAGACATCCTGCGCAACCGGCTGGCTAACGGGGCCACTGTTTTGTGCAGGGCCAATTTTTCTAGCCCCGCGGTGGCTTTTCGGGGTTACCTGCCAGCGGGCACCATCGCGGAGCCAGCGGGAAAAAACGGGCTGGCCAACGTGACCAGTTCCACCCTGATGGCGGGAACGCGGCGACATGCCTTCCAGGCGCTGCATGATGCCATCGAGTCCATGGGAGCTTCGCTGTCCATCAGTTCAGGGAAACTGGCCACCACGATAGGTGGAAATTGCCTTCAGGAAGACCTGGGCACCCTGCTGAAGTTGCTGCGGGAAATGCTGGGAGAGCCGGCATTTCCGGAGGACCATTTGCAGCGGGTGAAAACACAGACGCTGACGGCCATCGCAATCATGCAGCAGGACACGGCGGAAATGGCGGACGAGGCATATGACCGGCTGTTTTATGGGAGCCATCCCTACGCCATCCCGGACATTGGCTATACGCAAGACGTGGCCGGCATCCAACGCGAGGATGTGGTTGAATTCCACCACAGGCACTACGGCCCCAAGGGCATGGTGATGGCGTTCTCTGGTGGTGTGGAACCTGAAAAAGCGTTGGAAAGCTTCGCGGACATCTTTGGGAACTGGGACAACCCGGCACAGCAAGCCCGTCCCGAGCTACCCCCCTACGTGGGCGTGAGCCAAACCCGGAGGGAGCACGTGCCGCTGGAAGAAAAAAGCCAGACCGACCTGGTCATCGGGACGCTTGCCCCCAAAACCCACGGACCAGATTACCAGGCTTGCACGCTTGGGGATTCCATCCTGGGCCAATTTGGCATGATGGGCAGGATTGGCGAGAGCGTCCGGGAAAAAGCCGGCCTCGCTTACTACGCGCATAGCAACCTGGAAGGCGGACTGGGGCCGGTGAGTTGGCGGGTGGAAGCCGGCGTGAATCCAGACAACCTGGATAAGGCCATTGGGCTCATCCTGGAGGAAATAAAGCGCTTCATCAATGAGCCGGTTAGCGATGAAGAACTGGACGACGTCCGGTCACAGGCACTGGGCAGACTGCCCCTGGCGTTGGAATCCAACGCCGGGATTGCCGGCACCCTGGTGAGCATGGAACGCTATCAGCTGGAACTGGACTACCTGCGGAAGCTGCCGGAAAGATTGGCGGCTGTGAACGCGCAGCAAATATTGGAGGCGGCGCGCCGGTACTGGGACCCTGAAAAGCTGGTGATTACATCGGCCGGGAGAGCACTGGCATGATAAAATGTGGCGTGGACCTGGTACGCGTTGCGCGGTTGGCTGAGGTGAACCCGGCCATCCGGGCACGGTTCATCCGACGCGTATATACCCAGGCTGAGCAACAACAAGCCCGGGATGACAACCAGACGCTGGCGGCGCTGTTCGCGTGCAAAGAAGCCGCTTCGAAGGCACTGGGCACGGGGATTGGCAAGGTTGGGTGGCAGGATTTTGAAATCCTACACATGGAAAGTGGAGAACCCATCATCAGCCTGGGGGGACTGGCAAAAACCATCGCCGAGCGAAAAGGGCTGACGGACTGGGCAGTTTCAATCACGCATGAGAATGGTTTGGCAGTGGCCATGGTCGTGGCGCAGGGATAGGAGCGTTTTGAATATCCTGGCTCTGAGCGACATCGAAATACCCGCCGTTTACAGCACCCGCATCCTGGAGCGTTTTGGACACGTGGACCTGGTGGTCGCGTGTGGCGACCTGCCCCATTATTACCTTGAATACGTGATTTCGATGCTCAATGTGCCGGTCTATTACGTAAACGGGAACCATGTGGAAGAAATCAAGCTGGCGGATGACGAGGTGCAGGACAAACCCTGGGGTGCCACGAACCTGCACAGGCAGGTTATCCGGCAAAAGCAAAACGGCCTGCTGCTGGCCGGGATTGAAGGAAGCCTGCGTTACAACCGCGGCAAGCACCAGTACAACCAATTCCAAATGTGGCGGATTACGCTGGGACTGGTGCCACGTTTATTGTTGAACAAAGTGCTGTATGGCAGGTACCTGGATATTTTTGTGACGCACAGCGCGCCGGAAGGAATCCATGATGACACGGACCGGGCACACCGCGGGGTGAAAGCCTTCCGCTGGCTCATCAGAACCTTTAGGCCGGCGCTTGCCCTGCACGGGCATGTGCATCTTTACAACCCGCTGATACCCCGGGAGACTGTTTTCCATGGCACACGCATCATCAACGCGTATGGCTACCGGGAAGTGACCTTCGATTTACCAGGCCGGGGAAAAAACGCGCCCGCCCAAGCGCAAACCACCCAACCCAGCTAACCCAAAGAAACTGAATACAAGGGGACGAGCATCTCATCCGGATGGAAGCCACCATGCCGACCCATGAGCATGTTGGTTTTGTGGGCCCACCAGAGGTAGGCATCGTCATGGTTGATGACGACGAGGTCGCCAATGCGGTTCAGCAAATCCGGGTGCGGGTCCCGCGTGCCGAACAAGTGCAAGGCCAGTGCTTCGTCGCGGGTGATGAGCGTGAATTTGCCTGGCCAGGTGTTGGCAAAGTAATCGCGCACCGCGTTTTCGGCCCCCGGCTTGATGTACAGGAATGGGAGGCGGTTTTCGCAGGTGGGCTGCATGACGAGCAGGCGGGTGAGACCCGGGTGCGCGCGCAGATTGTAGTTTTCGTCGGCAGGGGTGGGGATGGAGCCATGGTCAGCGGTGAGCAGCAGAAGCGTATCCTCGCGGGCCCAATCCGCCATGCCTTCGAGGAGTATTTTTTGGAGCCCATGGGTAAAGAGCGCGAACTGCTCCTCCACCCGTTCATCGTTGGTGCCATAGCGGTGCATCAGCGAGTCCACATGCGACCAATAGCCGTACACGAACCTGGGAACATCCGGGCGTTCGTTGAGTATATCGCGCATGTTGGCCCACAGGTCACTCTCCGCCGTGTAGGTGTGCAGCTGGCTGCCATCCAGGTGCATTTGGGAGAGACCCGAGTTGCCGATGCTGGACGGCAGGAAGGCGTGGGAGCGTATGCCCTTGGTGAGCAGGCGCCGGCCGAAGGTTTCAAGACCCATGAAGGCGTTGGGGACGAAGCCCGCGCGGGTTAAGCCGCCGGCATCCCCGACGAAGGTGGTGGGCGTATGCAGGATGGTATTGATGACCATGCTCAATTCAGGGACCCACATCTCGTAACCGATGATGCCATGCGAGGATGGCGCTGCTCCGGTCCAGATGGTAGTGAGGGCGGAGGCGGTGGTGCTGGGTGAGACACTGGTGATGGGAAAAAGCAGGCCTTTGGGCAGGTTATCGCGCCAGAAATTCGCCTTGCCGGCGGCCATGAGGCGGGCGAGGTAGTTGTAGCCAAGCGCGTCCACCAGGAGCAGGATGACGCGTTTGTAGCGGGGTTTAAAGTAGGACAGGATGACCGGGTCCAGGGCAGGCGACTCCAGGCGGGGACCGCCCAGCCACATGCTGATGGTTGAAGGCAGGTTGGTTAGGCCAAAGCCGTTGTAGCTGGGCAGGAGGATGTCATTTTTCCCATCCATGAGGCGAGGGTCCGGCATTGCCAGCTTGGGAAGAACCAGGTCTTTGAAATCAGGCATTTACGCTCCTATCAGGAAGATTGAGACAGGCCTCAGCAGCCAGCCAGAAGAGGTTTTCACGGATTTCGGTACGGGTGTGCCACTCACGCCTGTCCCAGGCCCCCTCAATCACCGTATCGCCGCCGTAGAGGATTTGGCCAAATGTGACACCCCGGAATTGGGCCACGGCCATAAGGGCGGCGGCTTCCATTTCCACGGTCAGGCAGCCGGCGGCCTTGTAGCGGGCGACACGGGCGGGTGTTTCGCGGTAGAAAGCATCGGTGGTCCAGGTTTTGGTTTTCAAATAGGGTACCGCCATTTTTTCAAGCACGTTTTCGATGGCAGACAGGGCGACTGGGTTGGCCTGGACCTCCGGGGCGGGAGGGAGGTAGTGGTATGACGTGCCTTCGTCGCGAACCGCGGCGATAGGCAGCAAGAGGTGCCCAACAGCCAGGTTACGGTCCAGCACACCGCAACCGCCGCAGGCCAGGATGGCGCCGCAGCCCATGGCGATGGCTTCTTCCATCAGGCCGGCTGAGAGCGGCGCGCCCACACCGGGGTGCATGAAGGCCAGACGCTGACCCTTGAAGGAAATTTCGTACATCGGGAATTCACGCACTTCGGAACGTAGCGTGTGGACAATTTTCGCGTCGTGCGTGGCGACCAGGGCGTCTATCACTTCCTGGAAGAAGCACAAGACTAAGTGATGCGGGACATCGGCCTTGGGAATGACGACGGAAGGTTCGATGATGGCCGGCACAGTGGGATCAAAATCCAGGATAGGAAGGTTAGGTAATTCGGTCATGGCTGTTGTTCCTCAAACCAATCGATGGCGGGGTTGTTGGCAAAGCGCTTTTTCATCACCTGGAAGGCCTGGGGGTTGTTATCCACCAGGATGAAGTTTCTCTCGAGATTGAGGCAGGCCTGGCCGGTGGTGCCGCTGCCCGCGAAGAAATCCAGCACCCAATCGCCCGGATTGGTGGAGGCTTTGAGAATACGCTCCAGGATGGCCACAGGTTTTTGGGTAGGGTAACCGGTTTTTTCGCGGCTGTTGGTGCCCACGATGGTGTGCCACCAGGTATCGGTGGGCAGTTTACCGCGCTCGGCCTTTTCACGCCCTACCAGGCCGGGGGCCATGTAGGGGATACGGTCAATCGCGTCGCGATTGAAGATGTGAGAGCCGGCCTGCCTGGCGTAGAAGAAAATCGTATCATGCTTGGCCGGCCAGCGGTCCCGGGCGCGCCCGCCGAAGTCGTATGCCCAGATAATTTCATTCAGGAAGTTCTCGCGGCCAAAGATTTCGTCCAGGAGCAGCTTGCAGTAGTGGGCTTCACGGTAGTCGATGTGGAAATACAGGGAACCGGTTGGCTTGAGCATACGATGGGCTTCGCGCAGGCGCGGCTCGAGGAAAGCGAGGTAGTCGTCAAATTGGTCCCGGTAGTCACGCGTGCCAAGGACTTCTGTTTTATACGTGTGGCTGCCGAAACCAACACGGTCACCGGAGGAGTCGCGCGTGGTTTTGAGTTCGCGGCGCGCCTGAATTTTGCCGGTATTGAAAGGTGGGTCGATGTAAACCAGGTCGATGGAAGCGCTTTGGAGGGCGTTGAGGACGGTAAGGTTATCGGCGAGGTGTACCTGGCTATGCATGGAGATGATTTTAACACGGTGGGGACGATAAAAGAACAGGAGCCAGCATAAGCCAGCTCCTGGATGAAAAAGAAGACAAAATTACTCAAGCTGCGAGGTGCAATGAGGGCAGCGGGTGGCTTTGACCGGGATGGCGGTCTGGCAGAAGGGGCAAGTCTTTTCGGTGGGTTCAGCCGGGGCTGCTTCGGCCTTGGGCCTGCGAATGGCTTTAATCAGCGTGAAGATGGCCAGGGCGATAATCAGGAAGGTGATGATGGCGTTGAGAAAACTTCCATAAGCCAGGACAACCGCACCCTGCTCCAACGCGGCAGCAAGGGGTGTGCGGGGTGCCAGGGGCACCGCAGAGCGGTTCAGCTGGATGTAAAGGTTCGCGAAATCAACCTTGCCCAACAGCAAACCGACGGCGGGCATAATTAAATCTTTGACCAGCGAGTTAACAATCTCGCCGAAGGCTCCGCCAATAACTACACCAATGGCGAGATCGAGCATATTACCTTTCGAAATAAAATCCTTGTACTCCATTAAAAATTTTTTCATGCATTCCTCCAATAACAGATAAAACAAGTTGAGGCCACTCGACAGGCAGGCATAAAACCTTTACAACCTTGTCCAGTAGCTACCATAGGGTGACTATATTGTATAATAACTTCAGTTATCAAGCCACCACGCCAAAAAAGGAAGGTATCCATGGACGATAATTTAGAGCATGCTGCTGAAGAAGCCAATGACAGCCTCAATCAAGCTGCTGATAATGCCTGGAAAGCGATGGATGACGCCGCTGAACAGACCCAAGGAATCCAGGAGGAAGCCGCTGGCCTTGTGGAAGAAGGCAAAGAGCAGGTGAGTGAAGTCGCGCAGGAAGCTGAAGCCGTGAAGGAAAAAGCCGCCGGGGTCGTGGAAGGCGGATGGCAAGCGGTCAACAAAGTGGTTGAACCGACAACCGAAAAAGTAGTAGAAGTAAAAGACGAATTCATGCAGGCCTCGGCTGAAAGCTGGAGCAAGGAAGTTCCCGCGGAACCCGCGAAGGAACCCGAACCTGTTGAAGCTGACCGTTGGGGCACGCCTGCCCCCGCCGCGAGCGAGGACGCAAACCGGTGGACGAGCGAAATTTACTCGCCAGAAGCTGAACCTGTGGCCAAACCCGCAGAGCCCGTCATCGTGGAAGCCAAACCGGTGGGCACCGGACTGCCGCCCGCGGGCGTTAAAGCCAGTGAGCCGGCCAAGAAAGGCAAGTTCCCGACCTGGGCCATCGTGTTAATCGTGCTGCTCGTGTTGTGTATCTGCATCGCGTGCCCCCTGTTGGTAATCTTCTCCGGGGCGTTGGATTGGGTGCGGAACTCCAGCATGGTTGTTCCGTTCTTGATGTAAACTCACATCCCTCAATTAACAGGCTGCCCGGTTGGGCAGCCTGTTTCGTTGTATGGGTGAAATATAGGCTGCCAGGGATTGGAGAATTGGGCGGGTTTCGTGTTAAAATTAAAGATTGCATAGCGCAGGATGGTGGATATAAAAATGGAACTGAACGAAGATAATTATTTAATCGTAGGGTTGGGAAACCCGGGGCTGGAATACAAGCATACCCGCCATAATTTCGGATTCATGACCATTGAACACCTGGCAGGCCGGCTGAACGTGACCCTCAAGCGTATGAAGTTCAAGGCCATGATTGCTGAAACCAGGCTGGACGGAAAATTGGTGGTGCTGGCCAAACCGCTCACCTTCATGAACGACTCAGGGAACTCGGTGGGGCCGCTGACCCGGTATTTTAAGGTGCCGCTGGGCAACCTGCTGGTGATGCATGATGACCTGGACCTGCCGCTGGGAAGCGTGCGGTTGCGCCCACAAGGCGGTTCATCCGGACAACGCGGGATGGCTTCCATTATTAACAGGCTTGGCACACAGGAATTCCCACGCATGCGGCTGGGCATCGGTCGGCCACCGGGCCAGATGGACCCCGTGGATTATGTTTTGCAGCCCTTCCAGGCCCAGGAAGTTGAACTGAAGAAGATGGTGTTGGACCAGGCTGCTGACGCGGCGGAGACCTTCATCAGGGCCGGCATTGAAGCCGCCATGAACAAGTACAATGGCGAAGTCGGTTAAGCATCCCATCCTCAAGCATATTGCCGGGCTGCCAGCCTACCAGGCGCTGCTAAGTGGGCTTGAACAGGGGCAACACGCGAAACAGGCCCGCAAAGGCCTGGGGCTGCCACGCGCAGCCAGGCTGGCACTGCTTGCTGCGCTGCATTTGGATTTGCAGGCACCCATCATCCTGGTGACCAACCGGGCAGACCGGGCGCTGGGGCTGTTTGACGAGCTCAATTTCTGGCTACCTGAGCATAATAACCTCTACTTTCCCGAACCTAACCCGTTATTCTACGAAAAGCTGCCCTGGTCCGAATCCACCCGGCGGGACCGATTGATGGTATTTGCGGAATTGAGCAAGTACCTGCTGCCGGGAGTGAACCGGCCGGCGATACCGCCTGTAATTGTGACGCCGGTGCGGGCTATCATGACGCGCACGTTGCCACGCAGGGAATTTTTACGGCTTACCCAACGGGTGACCGTGAACGAACGCAGGGACCTTGTGGAAATGACCAAAGCCTGGGTGGGGCTGGGGTACGAGTATAGCAATATCGTGGTGCAACCCGGCCAGTTCTCACGCAGGGGCGGAATTTTGGATGTCTGGTCGCCGTCAGAAAAATTGCCTGTGCGCTTTGAGTTCTTTGGCGACGAAGTGGATACGCTGCGTGAATTCGACCCCGCCACCCAGCGCACAGAGGGCAAACTGGAGAAAACGCTGGTGGTGCCGGCGGCAGAAGCGGTACCGGCCATTGCGGAAAAAGCCGGCATATCGCCCATCGATTTGAATGAATTCGACCTCCCGACGCTGTACCGGTACCCCTCCAGTTTGATGGATTACCTTCCCGAAACCGCGCTCATTTTGCTGGACGGCGAGGAATTCATTTCCGCGGCGGTCAACAATTTTGAAGAGGAAGCGCTGCAGCGCCGCGAGAACGCCATCGCAGATGGCTATCTTGACGCTGACGCGCCCGTGCCATACGTCACATGGTCTGAGATTGAAGACAGTTTCAACGACCGGCAGGTGTTGGAACTGGGCCACACCAACGTCGAAGAGGGGTCAGCCCTGGCGGCCGTATTTGACCCGGGTCCTCGCTTCGCGGGGCGGCTGAAGGAATTCCAATTTCACATTGAAACGCTGCAAAAGGAAGGCCAACCCTGGGTGGTGGTTTCACGGCAGGCAGCCCGGTTGCGGCAGCTTTGGGAGGAATCCCAGCTCGGAGCCGATGGGGGCGGCCCGGAAGAGGAACACTTCATCGAGGGGTCGCTCTCCGGAGGTTGGGTGTTGCATGGCAGCGGAGGCAAAGACCAGCACCTGTTGACGGACAGCGAGGTGTTTGGCTGGAGCCGGCCGCAACCCCGCAGGCGGCCGTTCATCACGACCGAAGCGCCGGAGGCCGTATTTGGCGACCTGAAGTCAGGGGACTGGGTGGTGCACGTGGACCACGGCATCGGGCAGTTCATTGGGCTGCATCATCCGGTGTTGGACAACGTGCAGCGGGAATACCTGACCATCCAGTATAAGGACAATGACCTGTTGTATGTTCCGATTCACCAGGCGGACCGCATCTCGCGCTATATTGGGCCGGACAGCTCAGCGCCCTCCCCCAGCCGGCTGGGCGGCGCGGAATGGACGCTGACCAAATCCAAGGTGAAACACGCCGTGGTGGAAGTGGCGGCGGACCTGCTGGAGCTTTACGCCAAACGGCAGACGGCCAAGGGTTTCGCGTTTTCGGGTGACAGCGATTGGCAGCATGAACTGGAAGCCTCGTTTCCCTACATTGAGACCACGGACCAGCTGAAAGCCATCCAGCAGGTGAAGGCGGACATGGAATCTGACCGGCCGATGGACCGGTTGCTGTGTGGCGATGTGGGCTATGGCAAGACGGAAATCGCGCTGCGGGCGGCCTTCAAGGCGGTTTCGGATGGCAAGCAGGTGGCGGTGTTGGTGCCGACGACCGTTTTAGCCCAACAGCATTTTGACACTTTTCGGGAAAGGCTATCGGTTTTCCCGGTGCAGGTGGAAATGCTTTCGCGCTTCCGAAGCCAGAAGGAACAGACAGAAATCATCAAACGCCTGGCACGCAAGGACGTGGACATCCTGATTGGCACACATCGGCTCATCTCCCAGGACGTAGTTTTCAAGGACCTGGGGCTGGTTATCATCGACGAGGAACAACGCTTTGGTGTTTCGCACAAGGAACACCTTAAGAAGCTGCGTTCGGAAGTGGATGTGCTGACGCTGACCGCGACGCCCATCCCGCGAACGCTTTACATGGCGCTCAGCGGCGTGAGGGACATTTCCAACATCACCTCCCCACCGGAGGAACGCCTGCCCATCATCACGCACGTGGGACCGTACGAGCCGAAACTGGTGCGGGAAGCCATCGTCCGGGAGCTGGAACGGGGCGGGCAGGTTTTTTTTGTGCATAACCGGGTGCAGAGCATCGGCGCGATGTACAACCACCTGCAGACTCTGGTGCCGGAAGCCCGCATCGGCATCGCCCACGGGCAATTGCCAGAAGAGCAACTGGAAGACGTGATGCACGCGTTTACGACGCAGCAATTTGACGTGCTTTTGTGCACCTCGATTATCGAATCCGGGCTGGACATTCCAAATGCTAATACGCTCATCGTGGACCGGGCGGATACCTTTGGGTTGGCGCAGCTTTACCAGCTGCGTGGCCGGGTGGGACGCGGGGCGCAAAGGGCTTTCGCGTACCTGTTCAGGGATAAGCGCAGGATGCCCACACCTGAGGGTGAGGAAAGGCTGGAGGTGCTGGCGGACAACTCCCAACTGGGGGCGGGGTATGCCATCGCCATGCGCGACCTGGAAATGCGTGGAGCCGGGGACCTGTTGGGCACTCGGCAGTCCGGGTACATCGCGGCGGTGGGCTTCCAGCTTTACACGCGCTTGTTGAACCAGGCAGTCAGGGGGCTACGGGAGGATGCCGGTCTGAAACCCGAATTAGGGGAAACAACACCCTGGCTGGAAGGACCGAGCCTGGCGGTGAACGTGGAACTGCCGCTTTCGAGCGAGATACCCACCAGCTATATCCCGGACGCGGAACTGCGCCTGACCCTGTACCGGAGGATATCCTCGCTGCGCAGTGACGAGGAAATTTTACGCACGGAAATCGAATTTGAAGACCGGTTTGGCGAGCTGCCTCAAAGCGTGCGCGATTTGCTGTACCAGATGAAGGTGAAGCTATTGGGGGAAGCGGTCGGATTGGAGTCCATCGGGTTGGTGGGCAACCAGATTGTGCTCACGTACCCCGCGTTGCCCAAGGGAGTGACCGACAGGGGGCTTAGGGATATTGGTTCGTTGGCGCGGGCAGGAAAAAACGCTTACTGGGTGAAGGTAAACCCGGAAAGCGCGGAGTGGAAACTGACCTTGTTGGGGGTATTGAAACACCTGGCCACAAAGCAAACGGATTAAAACCGTTCGAGGAAGACAGATGCCTGGAAAAGAGACAGGGTCCATTTCGTCCGATTTTCGTGGCCGGCCCGGGTATGATACATTTAAGCCCGCATGAAAAAGAAGCCTATTAAGAACTCTAAATGGCTATTAATAAGCCTGGCTGCCGCGATGGTGCTCGGCGGGGCGAGCATGGTTTATTTTTCGCTGCTGAGGAGCTACACCCTCGTTGTGGATGACAAGCCTATCGAAATACGCACCATCGCCTTTACGCCGCGGGGGCTTGTCCGGCAAGTGGGGTATGAACTGGCGGCGGAGGATAACGTTTGGCCCTCCGCTGAGCGTTTCGGCGTGTTCCTCCCACAGAGCATCCGGCTTGACCGCTCTCGCCCAGTGACAATTTTTACGCCGGATGAGACGATCACGTTCAATAGCACCGAGGTCATCCCGGCCAACCTGTTGGCGATGAAGGGCATCACGCTTTTCCCGGAAGACATGGTGCTCATCAATGGCGCCGAAATCGACCCCACGCTTCCGCTGGGGAAGGGCGAGGCAGTGGTGCTGCAATTTGTGCCCGCGCGGCGGATCAGCCTGAACGTGAACGGACAGGAACGGGTGTTATTCACACAGGCACGGACCCTGGCGGAGGCGCTGGAGGAAAAGGGCATCACCTTGCAGCCACGTGATGTGCTTTCGGCACCCGCAGATACGTGGTTGACCGAGGGAAGTGCGTTCGCGCTTAGGCAAGCGCGGACCGTCACCCTGCGCACCGGGGAGACGACCATCAGCTTTGAAAGCGCCGCGGAGAGCGTGGCTGGCGCGTTGCGGGATGGCGGATTGCCACCACAGAACCTTGACTACACCTTGCCGGCCGAGGACCAGCCCATCCCGGAGGATGGTCAGGTGACTCTGGTACGCGTGGTTGAAGAAATCATGCTGGCCAAGGAGGAAACCGCCTATACCAACAGCTACCAGGAAGACCCTAACGCAGAGTTGGACACCGTTTCGGTGCTGGTGCCCGGGCAACTGGGGTACGTGGTCACACGTACGCGGGCAAGGCTGGAAGATGGTGTGGAAGTAAGCAGCCTGACCGAGGGACCCTGGAAAGCCAGCGACCCGGTGGACGGCGTACTTGGGCGCGGCAGCAAGGTGGTCATCCGGACCGAAGTGGTGGACGGGGAGACGATTGAGTACTGGCGGAAAATCACGGTCTACGCGACTTCGTACCATCCGGCAGAATTCAGTTACGGGGACCAGACACGCTCGGGTTTAGCCCTGACGAAGGGGATTATCGCGGTATCGAGCGCCTGGTATGGCGTGATGGCGTTTCAGCCAGTGTTTGTGCCCGGATATGGGCGGGCTATCGTGGCGGATTCCGGAGGGGGCATGCCGGACCGATATTGGATTGACCTGGGGTACGATGATGCCAACTACGTTGGCTGGCATGATTGGACCACGTTATACTTTTTAACACCGGTTCCCGCTTACATCCCATTGGTGCTACCATGACCTATCAATATCTGAACACCCAGGCTTTGCTCAAGAAACACAACATCAAACCGCGCAAATCGCTCGGGCAAAACTTCCTCACAGAGCCTTCCGGGCTGCACAAGGTGATGGAGGCCGCGAAATTGGCAGAAGGCGACCATGTGCTGGAAATCGGGGCGGGGGTGGGGAGCCTGACGTACCTGCTGGCCCAACGCGCCGCGTCGGTGTGCGCGGTGGAGGTGGACCGCGGCCTCATCGCGCCTTTGCGGGAAGCGCTGGCGGGAAAAGACAACGTCAGGATTATTGAAGGGGACATGCTGGCGTTGAACCCGGGTGAAATTATGCCACACGTGGGGTACCAGGTGGTGGCCAACATCCCCTATTACATCACGTCGGCCTTAATCCGGCACCTGTTGGCAGCCGAGCAAAAACCGACGCGTATCACATTGACCATCCAGAAGGAAGTAGCGGAGCGGATTGTGGCCCAGGACGGGAAGATGAGCCTGCTGGCACTCTCGGTGCACATTTTCGGCAAACCAGAGATGGCCGCGCGCATCCCAGCCGGGTGCTTTTTCCCGGCACCGGACGTGGATTCTGCGGTTTTGACCATTGACCTGTATGACACGCCGCTGGTCCGGCCGCAAGACCTGGATTTATTCTTCTCGCTCGCGCGGGCGGGCTTCTCCCAGAAGCGGAAAAATTTGCGCAATTCGCTCTCGGGAGGGATGGGAATCAAAACGGAAGAAACCGAGCGTTTGTTGGAGAAGGCAAAGGTCGCCCCGCAGCGACGAGCCGAGACGCTCAGCATATCGGAATGGAACGCGCTGGTGGCGGCGTGGCCCGCGCGCGAAAACACGGACGCGCCTGCCACGCAGGCGACGGCCTGAGGGACGGCGTGTGGATTAGTTTTTTTGCTCCGAAGGGGGAGTTAGTTATTCTTGTTACTGCCTTTTCTAAAAAGCAGGCCACCCACCAGGGCGGAAAGCCCTGCCAGGATAACCCAGGGACGCTGAACTGCCCAAAGCAGGGTCTGCAATCCCTTGCGCATCAGCTTGACCGGGTTGGTATCCGGCTGGGTTGGCACCGCCTGGTTCCAGTCAAAGGTGATTAACCGGTCGAGGAAGCCCTGGCGGACGCAACCCTCCAGGCTGAAGATGTGCACAGGTTTGCCGGTCTGCCAGGCCAGGCGCAGGTCAGTGGAAAAATCCTCCCAGGTCAGGTAAGGCTCTTCATCCCAGCCCTCGATTTGGACGCCGCCGCCAGTGTTGCCGATACCGACAGAATCAGTTTCGCTGGCATACTCGGCGAGGAGCGCGTGGCCTTTTGAAGGTGAAAAGCTGGAATAGAGCATCAGCACTTCGCGGTCAACGGGCACGTCCACCAACCCAACCAGGCGTTGGAGCACGTTCGAACCGGCTTTACGGTCGTCGGTAATTTGGGGGATGTGGTAGGCCTCCACCTCGAAACCGTCGGCATGAGCCTGGTGCACCAGGCCGGTATAAGCCAACATAGCCTGGTCGTAAGCCAGGTGGTCATTAAGGCGTTTGAACGCATCCACGTAGAAACGGGGATCGTGGGTGTGGAAGGCTTCCATCTGGTTGTAGTCGGGTTCGATATCCAAGCCGATGCCGGCCCAACGGAGGTCGTTTTCGCGCGACCAAATCTTGAAGTCTTCATAACGGGCAATGGCATAGGGGTAGTTTTCGAGGTTGAACCAATAGCCCTGGTCTTTGGGTAAAAGCAACCAGGCGATGACCGGGATGTTGAGTAGGTTCATCTTGCGAACAACTTCGGCACGCTCCGGGGAAAGGTCAAGGATGCCAAGGGAAACCGCGGCGTTGAGGGTTTTGAGGTCATCAAGTACGAAGCGGTCCTCGAATAAAGCGGCAAGCTCCCTGGCGGGAAGTTCACAGAAAAAGGTCAGGTCGGGTTTATTTTGCATGGTTGTACTACCTATCAATTTTTTAGTTTAGGATGGGGTCTTTGGCCGCCAGGCCGGTGCGGCGGGGGAAGCCCAGAGGAGTGGGCTTGATTTTCTCCAGGACGACCAGGGTACGATTCCCTTCCACACCAGGCACGGTGAGGGGGATGACCGAGCGCAACCGGCCGCCGAGCAGGCGGATGACATTGGCACTCTGATGGAGTTCATCCTCGATGTTAGCGCCTTTTTGCATGATGGCCAAGCCACCCACGCGGACGAGGGGCAGTAGGTATTCCACCAGCGTGGGCGTGCCAGCCACAGCCCGGGCGGTGGCCAGGGCATAGGCGTCGCGCTGGGCGGGGTCGCGGGCGACGTCTTCCGCGCGGAGGGCGAGCACGTGGCTATCTGAAAGCTGGAGCGTTTCCACCATGTGAGCACAGAAGTTGGCCTTCTTTTGGATGGATTCGACGAGGGTGAGCGCCATTGAGGGAAACAGAATCTTGAGCGGGATGCCCGGCAGGCCGGCACCCGTGCCGATGTCGATGAGGGAGGCAGGGGGCTGGGTTGGGTCGAGCGCGAGCAGGCAGCTGAGGGAATCAAGGAAATGACGGCGCTGGACGCTTTCAGAATCGCGGATGGCGGTCAGGTTGAAGCGCTGGTTCCACTCCAACAATTCATCTTCAAAGCGCTGAAACATTTCGACCTGTGCATTGGTCAGCGTAATCCCCAGCCATTCCCGGGCGGAGTCCATCCATGTTTGCATGGCGGAAATTATACCTGTAAACCGGCTGGGACCTATTGAAAATGGTGACTTCAGGGTGAAAAAAGCCCGCCCTGGGTGGGCGGGACTTTTGGTTTTTGGAGATGGTTTAGTCCTGGTTGGGTGTTTCGGACGGGCGGGCCAGGCGGGCTTTACGGGCGCGGGTAATAAGCCAGGCGAGGAAGGCGACAAACGCAATGACCAGGATGACCAGGACCACGTTTTGGTAAAGGTCCAGCCAGCCGATGATTTTTTGCCAGTTTTCACCAAGCAACACACCGCCGTAGGCCAAAACGATGTTCCACATAAACGAACCAAGCAGGGTGAAGCCCAGGAACTTGGGCATGGGCATGTGGTCGAGACCCGCGGGGATGGAAATGAGGCTGCGGACGATGGGAATGAGGCGGCCAAAGAAGATGACCGGCTCGCCATACTTGCCAAACCAGGCACTGGCGCGGTCCAAATCGTCCTCGCCCACCTGTATCCATTTGCCATGTTTGCGGACCCAATTACGCAGGACAGCTTCATCCGCCCAGGCCCCCAAGCCATAAAGGAGCAGGGCACCGATGATGGAGCCCAGGGTGCCGGCCAGTATGACCGCCCAAAAGTTGAATTTGCCCTGGCTGACCAGGAAACCCGCGAGGGGCATGACCACTTCGGAAGGAATGGGCGGAAAAACGCATTCCAGGAACATCACGAGGGTGATGCCGGGATAACCCAGCGCCATCATGATGCCTTCGGACCAAACGCGCAACATTTCAATGATATGTGTCATACATTTTCCAGTCTTACTTGTTTTTGCAGCCTGTCATTCTATCACTGAAAAAGCGAATGGTTTTTAGCGGAAGATGGAAAACAGACCCGCCCCAAGGTAGGCGAAAAGCAACATTTTGATAATCTTGCCAACCGCGCAGAAGAAAAGGAATTTGGCCACAGGCATGCGGCTTGAGCCGGCCAGGATGCCGGCCATGTCGAAAAGCGGGTTGGGCACCAGCGCAAGGAACAGAATGGCCCACTCCCCATGCCTGGTAATCCAACCTGACAACTTACGCAAATTTTCCGAGTCCTGGAGGACCACCTGGCCCGCGACGCCGGCAAGGTAGCCGGAGAGCTCCCCCAGAGCCGCGCCCAGGCCGGCCGCGATGGCCACCCAAAACGGGTTGAAGACCATGGCCATGGCCGAGGTGATAATGACACCCGGCAGTGGGACAATGATGGTAGCGTTGGAGAGCAGGGAGAGCAGAAAAATTCCCGGGTAACCCAGGGATTCGAGGCTTTGGAGTTTATCGCGGAAAACTATCAGCAGGACCGTGCCGGCCAGCACGAGGGCCAGCAAGAAAACGCGGAGGATGACCTGTTTTTTTGTAAGAGCGGGAGCGGGTTCCAAGGAGGTTTACTCGTCGAGCATGCCCTTGAGGCGCGCGATGACCATCTGCAGGGCAACAGCGTTTTTGCCCCCCTCGGGAATGATGACATCGGCAAAGCGCTTGGAGGGTTCCACGAACTCGATGTAGCTCGGACGGACCGTGAAAAGGTACTGTTGGATGACGGATTCGAGCGGGCGGCCGCGTTCGGTGATGTCGCGCTGGAGGCGACGGATGAAACACAAGTCGGGGTCGGCATCCACAAACAACTTCATGTTAAAGAGGGTACGCAGCTTTGGCTCAGCGAAGATAAGAATCCCTTCCACCAGGATTATCGACTTGGGTTCCACGCGGATGGTCTCAGGGGAGCGGGTATAGGCGACAAAGTCGTACACGGGCAGGTCAATCGAGTGGCCGGCCTTCAGGGATTCGATATGCTCGATGAGCAAACCGGTTTCAAGCGCGTCCGGGTGGTCGTAGTTAACCTTCACGCGCTCCTCGTAAGGGAGGTCAGCCTGATCGCGATAATACGCGTCGTGGGGGAGGAAAGCGATACGGCTCTCCCCGATTTGATGCAGGATGGACTGGGCGAGGGTAGTTTTCCCGGAGCCAGATCCACCCGCAATGCCGATTACCAGTGGTTCACGATTGATAGCCATAACAGAATTATACCTACTGTTTAAGATATAATCACTGCCGGAGAGAAACATATGACCGCTACTATCATCGATGGAAAACAAATAGCCGCTGAAACCAGGGAAAAAGTGAAGGAGGCCGTCGCGCTGCGAGTCTCAAAAGGTCTGCCCGTGCCCGGGCTGGCCACAGTATTGGTGGGGGAAAACCCGGCTTCAAAGGTCTACGTGCGCAACAAGCAGAAGGCCTGCGCGGAAGTTGGCATCCATTCAATCGGCGTGGAATTGCCGGGGGATGCCACCCAGGAACAGGTGGAAGCGAAGGTGCGAGAGCTAAACGAGGACCCCACCATCAACGGCATATTGGTGCAGTTACCGCTGCCGGCTCATTTGGATGAAGAAAAGATACTGGCCACCATCCAGCTTGGCAAGGATGTGGACGGTTTCCACCCGATTAATATCGGGCGGCTGGCACAAAAAGGGCGTACGCCGTTGTTTGTGCCGTGCACACCTGCGGGTGTGATGGTGCTGTTGGAGCGGGCGGGGGCCAAGCTGGCTGGCGCGAATGCCGTGGTGCTGGGGCGCTCGAACATCGTGGGAATGCCTGTGGCGCTGTTACTGGTGAAAGCCAACGCGACAGTGACCATCTGCCACTCCCGCACGCGGGACCTCGCCGGGGTTTGCCGACAGGCGGACGTGTTGGTGGCAGCGATTGGACAGCCAGAAATGGTTAAAAAAGACTGGATAAAGCCAGGCGCGGTGGTGATCGACGTGGGCATCAACCGGATTGAAGATCCGACATCCCCCAAAGGCAGCCGGCTGGTTGGCGACGTGGCGTATGAAGAAGCCGCGGAAGTTGCCTCGGCCATCACACCGGTTCCCGGCGGAGTTGGACCTATGACCATCGCGCTGCTGCTGCAAAACACGCTGCACGCGCGCGAACTGGCGGATTTGAACACCCAAAAGTAATTCCACGAACAGGAGAGCCATGACGACCTTATTGGTAAAAAACGCCGAAATGATCGTAACCATGGATGATGCCCTCCGCGAGTTGCGCGGAGCGGCCATTTTTTGCCGGGATGGCTTTATCGAGCAAATTGGCCCGGTTGAAGCACTGCCTCAGGACGCGGACGAAGTGTTGGACCTGGCCGGCCACATTGTTTTTCCCGGCATGGTGAACACGCACCACCATTTCTACCAAACCCTGACGCGCGCGGTGCCTGGAACACAGGACGCCAACCTGTTCAACTGGTTGAAAACGCTGTATCCCATTTGGGCACGTATGACACCCGAGGACGTGTTCATCAGCACGCAAACTGCGCTGGCCGAACTGGCGCTCACGGGTTGCACGACATCCTCGGACCACCTGTACCTGTTCCCCAATGGTGCCAGGCTGGACGATGAAATCGAAGGCGCAAGAATTGTGGGTCTGCGGTTACACGCCGCACGCGGGTCCATGAGCCTGGGGGAATCCGAGGGCGGGCTGCCCCCGGACAGCGTGACCGATAGCGAAGAAAACATCCTGAAGGACAGCCTGAGGGTCATCCAGAGATACCACAACCCGGAGCCTGGTTCAAAGTTGCAGATTGTGCTGGCGCCGTGTTCGCCGTTCAGTGTTACCGGTGAATTGATGCGCCAGTCGGCGCAGCTGGCGCGGGAATACCATGTGCACCTGCACACGCACCTGGCGGAGACCGAGGACGAGGATGATTTCTGCCTGCAAAAGTTCGGACAAAAACCCGTGGCGTATATGCAGAGCGTGGATTGGATTGGAAACGACGTGTGGTTCGCCCATTCCGTGTGGGTTAATGACGCCGAGGTGGACCTTTACGCCCAGCATGGCTGTGGTGTGGCACATTGCCCGTCCTCCAACATGCGGCTGGCTTCAGGCATCGCGCCGGTGATGAAAATGCTCGCGCGGGGAGTGAAGCTGGGCTTGGGTGTGGACGGGTCGGCGAGCAACGACGGCTCGCACATGCTGAATGAGGCACGGCAGGCCATGCTGCTGGCCCGGTTGCACAGCGGAATCAAGGGCGCTTCACGCTCCGCACCAGACGCGCCACCACTGATGACCGCCAGGCAGGCTTTGCGGGTGGCCACACGCGGGGGAGCTTCAGTGTTGGGTCGGACGGATATCGGCAGCCTGGAAGTGGGAAAATGCGCGGATTTCTTCGCCATTGACCTGAACAAGGTGGATTATGCCGGCGCGCTGGAAGACCCGGTGGCCGCGGTCGTGTTCTGCGCGCCTGTCAAAGCCAACTGGACCGTGGTGGGTGGGGAAGTTATTGTCGGGGATGGACAACTGCGCACGCTGGACCTGCCAACGCATGTGGAAAGGCACAACAAAGCTTCACGACGGCTGATTGCGGAGTAAAATTATTGTTTCCGAAACACACGGAAACAGAAAAATTGATGTCAATTTTAGGAGAGAAATATATGGAAAGAAAAGGTTTGGCAGTCGTCGCGGTGGGCGGCAACGCATTAATTAAGGATAAAAACCACCAAACAGTCCAGGACCAATACCAGGCAGCTGTGGACACGATGGTACACATCGCGGACATGATTTTGGATGGCTGGGATGTGGTGGTCACGCATGGCAACGGTCCACAAGTGGGTTTCATCCTGCGCAGGTCAGAACTTTCCGCGCATGAGCTGCACGAAGTGCCGCTGGACTACTGCGGCGCAGATTCCCAGGGCTCCATTGGTTACATGTTCCAACAGGCGCTGCACAACGAATTCCTGAAAAGGGGCATCAAGAAGCAAGCCGCGACCATCATCACGCAAACGGTGGTGGATAGCAAGGACCCCGCGTTCCAGAACCCCAGCAAACCGATTGGCTCGTTCATGAGCGAGGAGCAAGCCAAGGCAAAGATGGCCGAGCTGGGCTGGACGATGGTTGAGGACGCCGGCCGCGGCTGGCGGCGCGTGGTTCCCTCCCCCATCCCGCAGGTGATTGTTGAGGCGGATGCCATCCGCGGGCTGATTGATGAGGGATTCGTGGTTGTCGCGGTAGGAGGCGGCGGCATTCCGGTGCAGCAAATGCCTGACGGAAGCCTGACTGGTGTGGAAGCGGTTATCGACAAGGATTTTGGGAGCGCCATCCTGGCGAGCATGATTGATGCCGACCTGTTCCTGATTAGCACCGCAGTCGAGAAGGTGGCGATTAATTTCAATAAACCTGACCAGAAATTCCTGGACCAAATGAGCGTGGAAGAAGCCAAGGAGTACATGGCGCAGGGTCACTTTGCCAAAGGCTCTATGCTGCCAAAAATCCAGGCTATTCTCAAATACATGGAAAAAGGCGGAAGGAAAGCCCTCATCACCGACCCTGAACACATCAAGGAAGCCCTGGATGGGAAAACCGGCACCTGGATTGTGCCCTGAGAAAACGAAACAGACAGTTCCGGCAGGTTTTCCTGCCGGAACTCGCATAGGGAGGCTTGATGGCCATACATCATTTTGAGTGCTCATGTTGTGGGAAAACACTTTCACCCGATGAGGTGACGTATGTCTGCCCGGATTGCGGCGGTAACCTGGACACACGCCTGGATTACGAATTTAATCCCGGCCTGGTCTCCAAGGAAGGCATCCTTGACAGCCGGGAGATGTCCATCTGGCGCTATACGGCGCTGCTGCCGGTTTCGGACCCGGGTTTTCAGCCCACACCGCTGCACGCGGTGGGGATGACGCCGGTTTACCGGCCACCCCTACTGGAAAAGACGCTGGGCATGCGGGAGCTTTGGATCAAGGATGAAAGCCGCAACCCCAGCGCGTCGTTCAAGGACCGGGCCAGCGCGGTTGTGATTGCCAGGGCGATTGAGACGGACGTAAAAACCATCGTCGCCGCGTCCACGGGGAATGCCGGGGCAGCGATGGCGTGCATGTCGGCCAGTGTTGCGCGCAAGGCCATTATTTTGGCACCGCGCAGCGCGCCCCCGGCCAAGATTGCCCAACTGCTCACCTTTGGCGCCCAGGTTATCCTTGTGGAGGGCACGTATGACCAGGCATTTGACCTGAGCATTGAAGCCAGCCATGAGTTTGGCTGGTACAACCGCAACACAGGGTACAACCCCTTTACGGTTGAAGGAAAAAAGACCGCCGCCTACGAGATTTGGGAGCAGGTGCTGCGGCACATGCCGGAAAGGTCCGAGCCGTTGACAGTGTTCATCCCTGTGGGCGATGGGAACATCCTATCGGGGCTGGCCAAAGGGTTCAAGGACCTGCTGCACCTCGGTTGGATTGACCGGCTGCCACGCCTGGTGGGGGTGCAGGCGGATGGCTCCGCGGCGATTGCCAATGCGTTTTTCAGCAGGTCGGACACCATCATGCCCATCAGCGCGACCACGCTGGCGGACAGCATCTCGGTGGACCTGCCACGCGATGGCCTGCGGGCGCTGAAAGCAGTGCGGGAGACTGGTGGCTGGTATGTGACCGTGCCAGATGAGGAAATCCTCAAGGCCATCCCCGCGCTGGGGAAGGCCGGGCTGTTCGTAGAGCCGGCCGCGGCCACCGCTTATGCCGGGCTGTTAAAGTCCTTGCGGGAGGGATTACTTGACCCTGCCGCGCCGGCGTTGGTGCTGTGCACTGGCAGCGGGCTGAAGGACGTGCGCGCGGCCACCATGGCCGTGAACCCAGCCCCGGTGATTGAGCCCACCCTGGCAGCCTTGAAAGGATTGCTGCATGGATAAACCGGTTTTCAGCATCATCGCGCCTATTTACAACGAGCTGGAAAACCTGCCCCTGCTTTACGCGCGGCTGCGCGAAGTGATGGACCAGAGCGGGGAGCTATGGGAGTTAATCCTCGTGGATGACGGTAGTGCAGATGGGTCCACGGAGGTGATTCGCAAGCTGGGAGCGCAGGACGGCCGGGTGCGCCCGGTAATCTTCTCGCGCAATTTTGGGCACCAAATCGCGGTCACGGCGGGGATGGATTACAGCCGCGGGGACGCGGTTGTTATCATTGACGCGGACCTTCAGGACCCGCCGGAAGTCATCCTGGAGATGATTAAGAAATGGCGCGAAGGCTACCAAATCGTGTATGCCATCCGCACCGAACGGGAAGGCGAAAGCTGGTTCAAGAAAACCACGGCATCCATGTTTTACCGGATGATTGACAAAATCACGGATGTCAAAATCCCACTGGATACCGGGGATTTCAGGCTCATCGACCGGCAGGCACTGAATGTGCTTGATCGAATGCGGGAACGCAACCGGTTTTTGCGGGGAATGGGCTCCTGGGTTGGATTTAAGCAAATCGGGGTGGAATATAAACGCGCGGCCAGGCACGCCGGCACCACCCATTATCCTTTCAAGAAAATGTTGAAACTGGCCATGAACGCAGTAACTGGTTTTTCAGCCTGGCCGCTGCAGGTGATTTTCAGCATCGGCGCGGCGCTGATGGGTCTGAGCGTCGCCTTGCTGGCGGTTTTCCTGTTGCTGGCATTGGTCGCGCATTTTGACCTCACCTGGATTTTGGCCGTGTGGCTGACCGTTATCTTCCTTTCGGGATTAATTCTGTGTGGCATGGGAATCCTGGGGGAATATATCGGCCGCATTTACGACGAAGCCAAAGGACGTCCCTTGTATATTGTGTCGGAAGGACCCAGCGACGAACTGGACCCCACCCGGCTGAACCAACCTAATCCGATCAAAGAAAAGTGAACCCAAAGGAAAATTATGACAAAAATAGACCTCACCCTCATGAATGACCGGCTTGAACGAACGCTTGAGCGTGTTCGCGACAGGCACATCATCATCCCCACCCTGGCGCAGCAACAGGACCCCAGCCTGATTCCAGACAATATCAAGGAAAAACTGCAGGGGATTGGGCTTTGGGATTTGCATCCACTCAACCTATTCCGCATCACCTGGCATAATGAACCCAAGAGCTTTGGCGGCCTGTATGGTGGCTTGAACTACCTCGAATTCCCCTCCAGCCTGACCGGGACGAAAGCGCGCATTTTGGCGCTGGTGGGAAAGTGGTTCCCGACCGGTGCGCACAAGGTTGGCGCGGCGTTTGGTTGCCTGGTTCCACGGCTGGTCACCGGCCAGTTTGACCCCACGCATCAAAAAGCGGTGTGGCCCTCCACGGGCAATTATTGTCGTGGGGGCGCGTATGATTCGGCGCTGCTGGCGTGCGACTCCATCGCTATTCTGCCCGAGGGGATGAGCCGTGAACGTTTTGAGTGGCTGAAAATGATTGCCAGCGAGGTGATTGCCACCCCGGGGTCGGAATCGAACGTGAAGGAAATTTTTGACAAGTGCTGGGAACTGCGCCGTAGCGGGCAGGACCTGATGATTTTTAACCAATTCGATGAGCTGGGCAACTACCTGTGGCATTACACCATCACTGGCGGCGCCATGGGAGAGCTACTCAAGCAAACCCTGACCCCGGGGATGCGGTATGCGGGATTCGTTTCCGCCACCGGCTCGGCCGGAACGATTGCCACCGGTGACAAGCTCAAGCAACTGTACCCCGGCAGCAAAGTGGTGGCCAGCGAAGCGCTGCAGTGCCCGACTTTGCTAAACAACGGCTTTGGGTCGCACCGGATTGAAGGCATTGGCGACAAGCACGTGCCGTGGATTCACAACTCACGCAACACGGACTTTGTCACCGCGATTGATGACAACGCCGTGGTGAACCTATCCCGGCTGTTCAATGAGCCAACCGGCAAGCAATACCTGATTGATTCGGGTGTTGATGAAAACCTGGTGAGCCAGCTGGATTTACTCGGCTTCTCCGGCATCTCCAACGTGCTCTCGGCCATCAAGTTTGCCAAGTACAACGAGCTGACCGAAGACGACGTGGTGCTCACGGTATTGACGGACTCCATGGAGCTTTACCAGAGCCGGCTGCTTGAAATGCACGAGGAATTCGGCGCGTACACCCGCGAAAACGCCGTTGCAGATGACGCCCGCTACCTGAAGGGACAGGGCATCGACAATATGGAAGAGCTGACCCATTGGGGACGCAAGCGCATCCACAACCTGAAGTATTACACCTGGGTTGAACAGCAGGGCAAAACTTACGAAGAAATCCTGGCCCAGTGGGATGACCCGGATTACTGGACCGAGGTGCAGGAGCAAGCCCCGCAAATTGACGCGTTAATCGAAGAGTTTAACCAGAAATCCGGCGTGAGCGTGTAAGAGGACATTTGAATCTCCAGGAAATTCCTGAAAGTGATCTTGTTTTGGTCGCGCTGGTGCCCAACCAGCGCGACCTGGATATCGCCCGGCTGCTGGGTTGGTACCGGGTGCCGCTGAAAAGCTCGCCCAAGGTTATTTCCGTGGATTACATTGCTTTTTACCAGGGCGGGGCCTACCCGGTGGACCAACGCTGGCAAATCAGGTACATCGCGCCGGTGCTTGGGCACGAATTGAGAACCCGCGCGGAGCTGTTACAGGACCAGCCTGACCATCCACGCGCGTCGGAAGAGTATTTCAAAATCGTGCTCGGACCATTGATTGAACTGGACCACCCTATCCCGGCCGGGAATTGGCGCAGGGTGTTGTTCTTTTACACGACGGCCGGCCGATTGTGTTCGGCGGAGGAACTGGCAGACCTGCCTGTGCATGACGAGGAGAGGGACGTACTCTGGCACGCGTTGCGCGAAAGGGCGCTGCTGGCCAACGAGTACCGGGCGACAGAACTGCCCCAAGCGGCGCTCGACCCCGCCATCCTGGCCCTGTTGAGCGGCCTAAAGCGGCAGGGATAATTGGGTTATTGACTGCGTGAGAGGAAACATGAAAAGACTCATTAAAAATGGCACCATCGTAACCGCGCAGAAAACGTACAAGGCCGACATTCTGATTGATGGGGAAAAGATTGCGTGGATTGGGGTGGATTTGCCGAGCGAGGATTGCGAGGTGATTGACGCCACAAATCTGCTGGTTTTGCCCGGTGGGGTTGACCCACACGTGCACCTCGAACTGCCCATGTTTAGCACCGTCTCGAGTGATGACCACTACACCGGCGGCAAGGCGGCCGCGTTTGGGGGCACCACCACGATGATTGATTTTGTCTCGCTGGAAAAAGGTAGCCTGGAGGATAACATCGTCCGTCACAGGGCCATGGCAGACCCAAAGACAAGCATTGATTACAGCGCGCACATGAACATCACGCGGTTTGACGATGCTGTTGAAAGCCAGTTGAAGGACTTGCCGGGGTTTGGCATCACGAGCGTGAAAGTGTTCACCGCGTACAACGGCCGGCTGCGGTTGGATGACGGCAATATTTTCAAGGTGATGCGCATTGGCGGAAAAGCGGGGTTGCTGACGATGGTGCACGCGGAAAATGGCGACATCATCGATTTACTGGTCAGCGAAGCGCTTTCGGCCGAGCACAAGGAACCCATCTGGCATGCGCGGACCCGGCCGGCATGGGGCGAAGTGGAAGCCAGCCTGCGGGCGTTCGCGATTGGCGCTCAGGCTGATTCGCCGGTATACCTGGTGCACATGAACGTAGCGGAGGAAGTTGACCAGTTGGCGTACGCGCGGTCCAAAGGACTGCCCGCGATGGGTGAAACCTGCCCGCAATACCTGTTTTTCACCGAGGATGACCTGAAACGGCCGGATGGGGCGAAATGGATTTGCTCGCCACCATTGCGGAAGGCGCAGGACCAGCAAGGATTGCTAAATGGACTGGAAAATGGAACCATCCAGGTGCTTTCGACAGATCACTGCCCGTTCTTCTATGATGGGACAAAAAGCATTCTCTACGAAGGCGAGCCCGTGCGCATCCCTGGCAAGGAGCTGGGGATGGGCGACTTTACTAAGATTCCCAACGGACTGCCGGGTTTGGGTGACCGGTTGGTGGTTTTTTGGAACCACGCCGTCAGTGGCGGCATGATGACACCCAATCAATTCGTGGAATTAACTTCCACCAATCCGGCCAAAATCTTTGGGTTGTATCCTCAAAAAGGATGCGTCGAGGTTGGGTCTGACGCAGATCTGGCGCTGTGGGACCCCAAAAGAGAAGTGACCTATGGCGTAGCCCAAGCCCAGCACCGCACCGATTACAACCTTTATGAAGGCTGGAAATTGCGCGGTTATCCCGTGCAGGTACTCCTGCGTGGCAAGACAATCGTGCGGAATGGTGAGTGGTTCGGTTCTGCCGGACAGGGACGCTTCCTTTACCGCAAAACCGGAGAGATACTATAACCAGGATGGTGTTCTAAAGCATGGCAGTACTCGCCGTTTTCGGTGTGTTGATTGCTACCGCAATCATAATCACATTTAGCCAGGCCACGAGAATGAAGGTTGGCCGGGCGTGGTTCACTGCGCTGGCTGGTTCGTTGCTGGCATGGCTCATCCTGTTTTTCATGCGGCTGTACCTGCCGACAGACGTCCCGTTGTTGGTGTGGAAGCCAGAAAACCTGTTTTTCGCTTTCCCCGCGCTGGTGTTGGATTATTCCAACTGGCCTTACGCGGTGGCCATGCTGACCATCTGCATGGCGGTGCTGTTTACTGATTCCACCCGCGCCCAACTGGCAGAAGCGCCGTTGGGATGGGCGGGCACCCTGGCCATTACCGCCATCAACCTTGCCGCCATCCTGGCTGGCAATCCCTTCACGATGGCGCTGGCCTGGGGATTGGTTGACCTGGTGGAGTTAGTCCACCTGCTGCGCGTCCGCAGCGTCTCTTTGGATAATACACACATCGTCTCAGTGTATGGCTTGCGCCTGGCGAGCACCTTCGCCCTGGTGGCTGCCACGGTAATTGGGTGGCAGGTGAAGCCGCAATTTTTGCTGAACGAAATCCCAGCCAACGCGGGGTTGTACTTTTTGGCGGCCGCCGGCTTGCGCTTGGGTGTTTTACCCCTGCACCTCCCGTTTTTGGATACACCGGAATTGCGGCGGAGCAGCGGGTTGGTATTCCGGTTCGCGCCGGTGGCTTCGGCGCTGGTGCTCATCGCGTGGCTGCCGGCGGACTTCCTGGTGTTGCGCCAATATTGGATTACCATCATCCAGGTGCTGGCCGTTATTGCCGCCGTGTACACCTCCGGCATGTGGTTGACGAGGAAAGACGCGTACGAAGGGCGGCCGTATTGGATTGCCGCGCTTTCCGCGTTCGCGGTGCAGTGCGCGCTGAACAACCAGGCGGGGGCCAGCCGGGTTTGGGGGTTGGCGCTGATACTTTCAGGGGGCTTGCTTTTCCTGTTTGACCCGCCCATCCGCAGAATCCGTTTTTTGATGGCCTTTGGTTTGTGGGGATTGGTGGCGTTGCCTTTCACGCCCGCGGCCGGCGGTTGGGACGGCCTGGTTGGTCAAGGGATATCGGCGGCAGGGTTTTTCATGATTATTTCCCACGCGATGCTGGTGCTGGGCTACCTCCGCTTCATTTACGAAGGAAACAGCACCATCACGGGGTTGGAAAAGCACGCGCGGGTGACCTATCCGCTGGGATTAATCCTGGTGGGCCAGACCATCGTGGTTTTGGGATTGATGGCCTGGCCGGGAATATTGACCCTGGGGCGTTGGTGGGCCAGCGTGGCTAGCCTGGCCGTGGTTTTGTTGGGAGGGTTCGCGTTCCTCAAGCTGGGCGCGCGGCGGTCATTGGCGAGCCTGGCAGAGACCATGCCCGGATATCGGGCGGTGAGCGCGTTTTTGACCGGCATGAGCAGTCTGCTCAGCATGCGCTGGCTGTTCAGCACGTTTGGGTGGATATTTGAGCGAGTGGAGAAGGGCGCGGGATACCTGACGAACATCCTGGAGGGAGCCGGCGGGGTGCTGTGGTCCGTTGTGTTGCTCATCGCGATGATTATGCTCTTCCTGGCCCGGGTGGCCGTTCCATGAGCACAAGCCTGCAAATGGTGATTGTCTACACGTGCCTGCTCATGGCGCTCATCAACCTCGTGCGGAGGCAGTGGCTGGTGAACATGGGCGCGCTCGCGCTGCAGTACGGGATGGTCTTCCTGCTGCTCATCACATTCCGAAACCCCAGCCTGGGGATTATCAAGCTGCTGGTGGGGTTGATGGTGACGCTTGTCCTTTACCTGACCCTGGTCTCCCTGGGGACGCTCCAGCCATTGCAGTACATTTTTCGGTTCAGCCTGGGAGAGATTTTCAGAGGTCTGGCCGGGATATTCATGATTATCGCGGTCACCCTCTTCACACCGGGATTACGGACGGAGGTCTTCCCGCTGACCAGCCTGCCGGTGCTCACCGCGAGCCTGGGCCTGGTCATCCTAGGCCTGCTGCAGCTGGGGATGATTACCGAACCCCTGTATGTGATTATTGGATTACTGACTTTTCTTTCCGGCTTTGAGCTCTTGTATGGCTCGATGGAGTTTTCCACAGTGCTTGAAGCGCTTTTTGCGGCTGTCAACCTGGGGTTGGCGCTGGTTGGCGCGTATATCATCGTCAAGGACGAGGAACCGGAGACAAGATGATAACGCCCGTGCTGTTCATCCTGTTCCCGCTGGCGGTGGGCGTGGCGCTAATGCCATTGGCGCGGAAACCCAAGGCCTCCGTGGCGATTGTGTGCGTGGCATCCATGCTGCTGGCCGCGCTAGCCCTCTTCATGCCAGATGACCTCGTCATCCAGTTCGCGGGGAGACGCTTTGTTTTTTCGGAAACGCTAAGCGTGCTTGGGCGGCAGCTTACCGTTGGGCCTGAAGACCTGACCCTGGTGGCGTGGCTGTTCGTTTTGAATACGCTGTGGAACCTGCCATCACGCAGTTTCAAAATCAGCATGTGGTTCAACGCGCTCTCGCTCATCCTCACCAGCCTCTGGATTGCCGTGCTGGCGGTAGAGCCCTTCCTGTACGCGGCGCTCATCATCGAAATTATCGCGCTCTTGAGCGTGCCACTGCTTTCCCCCCGAGGCGCGCGGGCTGGACCGGGATTATTGCGTTACCTGATTTTTGAGACGCTGGGCATGAACATGATTTTGCTGAGTGGTTTGATGCTCTCCGGGATTGAGACCGCGCCGAGCGCAAGCCCACTCATCCTGCGCGCGTCGATGCTGATTGTTTTCGGATTGGCCATTGCCATGGCGATTTTCCCGCTGCATATGTGGAT
>JAKOSR010000196.1 GCA_029777225.1 Chloroflexota bacterium | reverse complement strand
GCTTACTATCCGATGTGGATATGTTCAGCAAACAGCTCAGGAAGGATTTTCAAGCATGCCCATCGCCCCGGCTTTCACCATCCCGGGTTCGCTGCCTCTGGTGGATGTTTTACTCGTTTCCGTCGATGCCAATTAAATTAATATTATCCCATATTCCGGCCAATTCCACAACCGGAATCAGTTTAATAAAAAAGGAACGCTAATCGCGTTCCTGGGTGCCTGGAGGGGGTCGAACCCTCAACATCTTCATCCACAGTGAAGCACTCTGCCATTGAGCTACAGGCACCGTATTGAGCCGTTATTCTAACACAGCGCTTTTCACCACGCAAGGACTGGCTCACCCCCACTCCGCAAACGTAACATTACGAAATCATTTGTTTTAATTTTTCGGCCAACGCGTTGAGGGTGACCAGTTCCTGTTCACGGGTCCTCAGGTTCTTGACCTGGGCCATCCCCTGGGATTCTTCATCCGGCCCCATCACAATCGCAGCCTTATACCCCAGGCGATCCGCGAACTTGAGTTGTTTGGCCAACTTTTCTGGCTCGGTCTGTGTCACCACCTGCAGTCCTTCAGCCCGCAACTTGCTGGCCAGCTGGAGGGACTGAGCTAGCATTTCCTCGTTAAATACCGTCACAAACACAGTGCCCGTGTTTGAAAGCTCATCCTTCAGCAGTCCGTAGGCCTCCAAAACCAGGCTGATGACCACGTCCCCCATGGCAAAACCAACCCCTGGCAACGGCTTGCCGCCCACGTCGCCAATCAAATTCCCGTAATGTCCACCGCCCAGGATGGCCCTAAATTCGCCCTTGGTATCCCTGGCTTCAAACACGGTACCCGTGTAGTAATCCAGGCCACGGATAATGCGTGGATCGTAGGTGACATACTCATGCACGCCCAGACTTTCCACCACTTCAAAGAGTTGCCGGAGGTTGGACGACTCCTGCCAGAGGTGCTTGTTCTGAAGCAGCGCTTTGACTGAATCCAGTTGTGAGAGGCTAAGCCCAAGCCCGAGCACCTTTTCATCCCAAACATCAGCAGGCAGTTTGTCCAACCTGTCGATGAGGCGCAGCATCTCGCCTTTTTTATCGGCTGGTACGCCCGCGCTGGTCATGGCCTGGTCCATCAGCTGCCTGTCATTGACCAGCAACTGAACATCCTGAGGTTGGATGCTCACCATGCGCAGAAAAGTTGCCGCGACCGCGATGAGTTCCGCGTCCGCGAGCACGCTATCGCTTCCGATAAGATCCACGTTCCATTGGAAAAATTCACGCGTGCGCCCCTTTTGCGGCCGCTCATAACGCCAAAATGGTCCAAAGGACCACCATCGCAGGGGGAAAACAAGTTCGTTTTGTTTCTGAGCGACCATGCGCGCCAGGGTGGGCGTTAGTTCAGGCCTCAACGTAATGGGATCACCACCCCGGTCAGGGAAAACAAACGCTTGCTCCCGCACCAACTCCTCACCAGACTTGGCTGCGTAGAGCTCAATTGATTCCAGGCAGGGGCCATCGTACTGGGTGAAACCGAACGCGGTTGAAGCGTCCCGCATTTTCCCAATCAACCATTGCCTTTGGGCCATTTCTTCGGGATAAAAGTCCCGGGTACCCTTTACGCTACGAATAATCTCGTTCATGACAAGCCTCAATCGTTAAGATTTGACTAGTATAACATGCCGAATAATGGGTTAAAATGAAAGAGATGTCCAAAGTCTTGAAAGGACTGGTTTATGAAAATTAGCGAAATTATTGAGTTGGTGGAGGGAAAACTGCTAACGCCCTACGCGAACCTCGAAACAACGATTCGAGGTGGCTTCGCGGGCGATCTCATGAGCGATGTGCTGGCATCCATCGAGCCGGACTCCGTCTTAATCACTGGGCTCATGAATCCCCAGGTGATTCGTACCGCCCTCATCGCAGACATCAAGCTTGTCATCTTTGCCAGGGGCAAAACCCCGTCCATGGACACGCTGAAACTGGCAATTGCAGAGAGAATTCCAGTTGTTAATACTCAACTTGGACTATATGAAATTTCCGGTCGGTTGATGAAGGCTGGCCTCCCGAGCTTCGAAAAACCCATGCTCTTCCGCTACGACGAAGATTAGGGGCTGACCTCATGACCGACGAAGCCACTCTCACCGACGACGAAGCAGGCAAAATCACGCGGGTGGAGGAGCTTGCCTACGAGCTCAGCATCAGCGAGGTGATGACCCGAAACGTTATCACCCTCAGTCCAAACCTGACAATGCTGGAAGCGCTGGATTTGTTCAAGGCGCACCGCATATCCGGTGCGCCGGTCCTGAAGGACGGCAACCTGGTGGGAATTCTCTCCATCGAAGACCTGATCCGTTGCCTGCGGGATGGACGGATTGACCTGCTGGTTTCCGACTACATGTCCACCAGGATGATTACCGCTCGTACCACTGACCAGGTGGTGGAAGCCCTGAAGACCTTTTCACAAAGCCATGTGGGCCGGTTGCCAATTGTGGATGAAAAAGGCAAGCTGGCTGGTATGCTTACCAAGGGTGACATCACCGATGGTTTGCTTAAGGCCCTGCAAAAGGAATACCAGATTGAAGAGCTGAT
>JAKOSR010000195.1 GCA_029777225.1 Chloroflexota bacterium | reverse complement strand
GTTTCAAAGAGCTCATACTCAAACTTGCCCACCTGCCAGGAAGCGGGGCTCTCTAGATCATTTGAGCAGGTAACCCGAAGTGTGTAGAAATAGTTGGTACCGACATTACCAAGCACTGGGTCATTGAACAGAACCTTCGCGGAGTCTGATGTTGTATCGTACCCAGTCATCAAAGTTCCAACACTGATATCAAAGTAGGGCTTGTCGTGGCGGTAAAGTTCGTAAACCGCATTGGTATCAACAAGTTGCTTGGGCCAGGAGAGCTGCACCGTGCTGGGATTGAGGCGGATGATGTTCAAATCCAGCCCGCCGGCGGCGGTGAACTGGGTGGTGACGGGGTAGGAGAAGTCCGTGTTCGGGCCACCCAGGATGTAAGGCGCGCCAATCAGGTAGCCATCGCGGTCGGAGAGTTCCACCAGGCTGAAGGCAATCGTGCTGGAGCCCCAAGCTTTGGCGCGCAGGCGCATGACGGCGACATCAAAGCTGCCGTTGACCGGGGTCTCAGTGTTATACAGCGATGAGATCAGGCGGATGGTGCCCGCCTCGTTGACTAATGGGGTTGCAGGGTCGTCAACGTTATAGGCGACGTTCTGAACGACGTGCGCAGCCCAGGGAGCGACCATGGTCAGGTTGACGCCATTCGCGGGGTTAGCATCCATGTCCATCACTTCAACCAAATTCTGGTTGAAGGTCAGCCCGAGGTCCAACGAATAGAGGTCATCGGTGACATTGTTCAGGCGGATGGTCACATCCACGTAGCCGCAGCCGTCAATCACAATCGCAGCTGGCTCCACGCCGCCAACCCACAACTCTGCGGTGGCCTGGTGGGTGAAGCTGATGCCAACGACCAGGGTCTGGCTGGTGTCACCAACAAAAGTCAGCGTGCCCTGGTAATTGTAGGTGTGCAGCGGGTAGTCGCCATCCACACGCACAGGGGTGCTGGTGTTGGGGTCCAGCTGGTAAGCCAGGCCATCCACCAATTGCCCCACCCCACCCGCGACCTTCAGATAGAAGATAGGAAGCTGGCCGTTGATAATCCGCCACATGTAATATTCCCAGCTCGGAGCAACAGCCGCGGCAGTCACTCCCTTGCCGGCCCAATAGGCATAATATCCCGCCGGCAGCCGGTTGACATCGAGGATGAAAGGATAAAGCCCATTCGCCACCGCTGGGGTTGCCGCCAAACTGGCCACATCCAGGTATTCCATCGCGCCAGCTGTGCCGGAGAGGGCCATGGTGTAGCCGCCTACCAAATCCCCCAGCACTGTTTGGGTCCAGTTCGAGCCATCCAGCGACTCCTGCAGGGTGAGTGCCGTCAGGCTTTGCGTTCGCGCGGCTTCGGTTTTGGGCAATTGCCAGCCGTCATCCGGCTTCGCGGCAGCACTGCCCATGGCAAGCACCCCCAACACCAGAGTCAAGGCCAGGATAACACAGAAGCGCTGATAAATTTTCTTCATAACTGCCTTCCTCTCATCATATTTTCCTTTCTGCTCAATCCCGCGTGCCCCCCTTCACGCGGGTCTGTTAATCCTGTTGCCTGGGGCCGTCCTCCGGAGGGGTTGGCGCGCTTTCCCCACCCTCCGATGCTCCAGGGGCTGGAGGAATCTCAGTGGGCGCTTCCGGCGCGGGAGCTTCCTCAACAACTGGCATCGCCGGTTCCACGTCAGCCGGCGCGGCGGGTTTACTTGATAACCTGCGCTTTAACAACAGACCGCCGATGACCGCAACGGCTACCACCGCAATCCACACCACGCGGGACTGGCCGCCGGAGGTCGCTTTGACCTCGCTGAAACCTGTTGTACCCGCCGGTGCTGAGGTGGGTGCCTGCGCCACCACGGCCGGAACGGCCTGGGTGGGCTGTGCCACGGTGGCAATCGGCGCTGGCGAGGTAGGAGTGGGCACTTGGGTTGGCGCGGGCGTGTTGGTAGGAGCCATGGTCGGGATGATAATCAGCGCGGTCGGGTTCTGGACTGGGATGCTGGTGGCCTGTGGCTGGGGCTTGCCGGTTTCCACCTCAATTATTGAATCCACCGGG
>JAKOSR010000194.1 GCA_029777225.1 Chloroflexota bacterium | reverse complement strand
GTGGTCATCCTCCCCATCCCACGCGACTTCTGGGTGAACGTGGTGGATATGGCCGCCAACGGCATTACCCAGGGGCGCATTAATGCCACCTTTGGCTATGGCGAATACTTCAACGGTCCCGGGGGTGGCATCAAATCCATCATCACCAACCTCCAGTCCAATTTCGGGGTCACACCAGAGCACTACCTTGTGCTCTATTTTGATGAAATTGCCAGCTACATCGACCTCGTTGGGGGCGTGGACCTCACGCTCGAACAGCCCGTCGCGGATGGCGAGCTCTACTTCGCCGCCGGCGACCACCACATGGATGGCCAAACCGCCGTCTCCTTCATGCGCATGCGCTACTACGATGACGACTTCCACCGCATCCGCCGTCAGTCCCAGGTGCTCACGGCCTTCTACCACAAGGTGCTCACCAGCCTGCAACCTGCCCAGCTCCTCTCGCTGGTCACCAGGGTACTCTCCGATGGCGGCAAAACACTGGATTTCTCCTTGAAGGAAATGTACTCTCTCATCTGCCTGGCCCGCCAGGTCAAAGACGATGCCGTGCGCTTTGTCGAAATTCCAGATAGCATGTATCATCATGCCACCACCAACCTTGGCGCGGCCGTCCTCATCCCCCACGCCGATGTCCCCGCCTTCATCCAGGACGTCCTGTCTGGCTCTGAACCGCGCTGACACCTTGGTGCAAAGGAAAAATCATGAAAGATGAAACCCAAAAAATCTACGTGGACCCCTCCCAGGCACCTGCTCCAAAGCGCAAACGACGCTTCTGGCACGTATTCCTGTGCATCGTGGCTGCCCTGGTCGTGCTTTTTGGCCTCCTCGACCTGGCTTGGCTGCGCCCATCCATGCTCAAACCCCTGGCCGAGCAGCTGAACCTTTCAGCCCTCACTGGCCAGGAGCCTCAAGTCACCTCTGAAGTTCAGGATGGCGTGGTGGTGCAAACCACAGCGCAGCCGGTCCAACCCCCCTCCAACCTGCAGGCATTACCGCCCGCCATGCCAGTGCCCACGCTTAAATTCCTGCAAAAGCCGGCCTGTGGCAAGCAGGCTTCCTGGACCGTCCTCCTTGTTGGCATTGATTACAGTGGTGATTACCTCTATGGTCTGGCCGATGTTATCCGCATCGCGCAGGTGGACTGGGTCAACCTCAAGGTCAACATGGTCGCCCTCCCGCGTGACCTGCTGGTTGAGGCCCCTGCCGGCCGCTTCACCGAGGAAAACCCCATGAAGATAAACCAGGCCTACCTCTTTGGCACCAAAGGTTGGGGTGGATACCTTGGCGAAGGCAATGGCGCCAACTCCCTCGCGGAGGTCATCCAGTACAACTTCGGCGTCACTGCCAACCACTATGCCGTGGTCGATTTTGGCGTCGTCGTGGATTTCATCAATGCCATCGGTGGGGTCGAGGTCAACCTGCCGCAGGGCGTCACCGACCCCAGCCCAGATTTCGGCTCCTTCCCCGCCGGCAAGCAGACCCTCAGCGGCGAGCGTGCCCTGGCCCTCATGCGCATCCGCACCAACTACTCCGATGCCTTCCGCGTCAGCAATCAAACTATCGTCATGCGCGCCATCCTGAACAAGCTCATCCAGCCAGCCACTCTCATCCGCGTCCCCAGCCTCATCTCGGAATTCAAGGACGCCTTCCTCACCGACCTCTCCCTGGACCAGATTACCAGCATTGGTCTGTGCTTCTTGCGCAAGTTCGATGGCGCCAACTTGCGCGCCTCCCAGGTGCCCAACGAGCTCATCACCGCCGACTATGTCTACCTCCCCTCGCTGGATAGCACCGCCTATGTCTACCGTTGGGATTCCCGCCTGGTCGACTGGATTCAACAAACCCTGCTGCAGCAATAACAACAATATGGGCGTTCTCATTGGGGCTTGGTGGCCAACACGAAAACACTAGCCTGCACGGATAGAACCCTGAGATACCAATCACGAAAAATGACCTCATAACTTGAAAAACAAACTCGTCATTGCCTTGCTGGCTGCCGTATTCCTGATCTGGAGCACCTTCAAACCCGGCGGCATTGTGGCTCTTATCCGCGAAAATGCCTGGTCGCTCAACCTGCTCAAGCAGGTCAACCAGGGCATCAGTGCGTCTGCTTTGGCGCTTCCCTCCGGAAATCTGCCAGATTCGGCTATTCTCCTGGCGCGCCAGGCCTTAAAAGAAAACAACCTGCCATTGGCAAATCAAATCATCCAGCCGTTGTTGGCTCAACCCGACCGGGCTATCCTCGAAACCTACGCGGAGTATCTCTATGCCAACGGCCAAGTCCCGGAGGCCATCAAGATTTGGGAATCTCTGAACGACACGCTTCTCCTGGAAAGGGCGGCTGATCCAGCCAGTCAGCAAGGCGACCCGCAAAACACACTCCTGGCGTACCAATCCCTCTATAAGTTGGATCCAGAAAAATACAGCTCCAGTTTAGCCTTCACGCTCAAAAGTCAGGGTCAATTTGCAGAGGCCTCAAAGTTGCTGCGTGCGTCAATACAGCAGTACCCCAATTCCATTTATGCTACCGACTGGTTGCGCTACCTGGCCGACATATCGGTCGGCCAACAGGATTGGCAGCAGGCCGAACTGACC
>JAKOSR010000030.1 GCA_029777225.1 Chloroflexota bacterium | reverse complement strand
GGGAGCGATAAATGAGTTCATTAACGGTGCTGGGCTGCATGTGGGGCGACGAGGGCAAGGCCAAAATCGTCGATTTTCTGGGCGCGAACGCCGATGTGGTGGCCCGCTTTCAGGGTGGGGCCAATGCCGGGCACACGATAGTTCTGGAAGGGAACAAATATGTTTTCCACACGGTGCCCTCCGGCATCCTCTATCCCAAAACCAAATGCGTGATCGGCGCCGGAACGGTCATCGATCCCTACGGCCTGCGCGGCGAAATGCGGGCGCTGATGAAGCAGGGCATAGATTTTGGCGGCAGGATGTTCATCGACGTCCGCGCCGGACTGGTTCTGCCGCTGCACAAAGAGCTGGACGGCAGCACCGAAGAGGAATTGGGAGCCAGCAAGATCGGCACCACGGGCAAGGGGATCGGCCCCGCCTATTCGGACCAGGCGGCCCGCTGCGGCCTGCGTTTCGGGGACTTGGGACATCCGGACTGGCTGAAGCAGCGCCTGGCCAGCCTTTACGCTTATCACGACCTCGAGCCGCGTGACCTCACCTGCGAACTGAAAGAGCTGGCAGAGGTCTGGGAATTCCTGAAACCCTTTGCGGCCCAGGCGGATGAGCTGCTCCGGAATTGCTATCTGGCCGGAGAATCCATCCTCTTCGAAGGCGCCCAGGGCACCTTGCTGGACCTCACCTACGGCACCTATCCCTATGTCACGTCGTCAAATACCACCACGGGAGGGGCCAGCATCGGCATCGGTTTTCCCCCGCGCTGGCTGGACAAAACCATTGGCGTTTATAAGGCTTACGTCACCCGGGTGGGGGAAGGACCTTTTCCCACTGAGATTTTCGATGAAACTGCCGAGCAAATCCGCGCTATGGGCAACGAGTTTGGCGCCACCACCGGAAGGCCCAGAAGGATTGGCTGGTTCGATGCCGTCGCCGCCAAATACACCGCTTCACTGAACGGCCTGGATGCCCTGGCACTCACGCTTTTGGATGTGTTGAGCGGCCTGCCGGAACTGAAGATTTGCACGGGTTACTGGCTTGATGGGAATAAACTTCCCGGCTATACACCGCACCCGCTGATCCTGGAACGGCTGGAGCCGGAATACCTTAGCCTGCCAGGCTGGGATGCCGACCTCGGCAAAATCCGCAGCCTGCACCGCCTTCCCAAGACGGCAAAGGAATATCTGGAAGCGGTCCAGGACCTCGTGGAGGTTCCCATCGAGTTGGTCTCGGTGGGCAAAGACCGCACTCAAACCATTGTTGTAAAGCGATAAATGGAGATATAACCATGCGCAGAAACATTATTTGTCTGCTTTTTCTGGGGCTGCTGGGCACGGCGCTGTCTGCCCAATCCCCCGACGCCTTGAACTTTCCCCAACCCCAATACGTGAATCCCATTTTTGACAGTTTTACGCGCAACTACATGTCCACCAGCGCGATGGGGCGCGGCTACACCGGACTGGCCATCCTCGGGGGAGTGGACAACGTGCTCAAAAATCCCGCCGGCTACCGTCCGGACAAGGCCTCGCTGCATCTGGAAATGCTGGTAAAACCTCCGGTGGAAAGCGATATTTACGCGATGGCCGACACCTCCGTTTACTACCGCATGACCAAAGAGAACATGCTCTCACCCGTGCCGGTGGGGATCGTTGGCGGCGGCGGAACTATCGGCCCCAATTTTACTTACGGCCTTCTTTATAGTATGCCAAAAAGCATCAAGGTGGATAATTTCGGCGTGGAAGTCAACATGGGCTACGGCCTCATCATGCGCTATCCAAGCTTTTTCCTGAACCAGCTTACCGCCAACGCTGCCTGGCACAAGGACAACTTCCACGTGGGATTGAACTTGCACAACCAGATCTACCATCTGGGCGACGTGACTTTCCTGCGTTCGTTCGAGCGCATCATTAGCGACAAATATGTGCTTAGGCCGCAACTGGGGCTGCTTTACAGCGGCGAATCCCTGAGTGCCGGCCTTAGCATGGTGCCGCAGCAGAACGTGAATTGGGACCTCAAATTCGCCCAATACGATACCCGGCTGCCTCTAAGCCTGGCTCTTGGCGTGGCTTACAACAAAAACAACGCCGTCTTCACCGCCGAGGTGGATTATGAGCAGTGCAGCGCCATCAGCGATGCCTTCAAGGACCGCTACACCTTCCACGCGGGCCTGGAAAAGACCGTCAGACGTTATACTTACCGCGCCGGCTATATCTACCATCCGCAGGTTTGGGAAGGGGATTTCCTGATCCCTGACGCCTGTTCGGACACCATTTCCATCTGGTGGGCTGCCGTGCTGCCCCAGGGCCGGGTGGGCAAGAACAATCAGCATATCCTCACTCTGGGCACTTCCTGGAACCACCCGGACGTGCGGGTGAACCTTTCCGGCCTGATTGACGTGGCCGGGCAGGCCCCCATCGCCCAGGTCAGCCTTTCCGCAGACCTCTTTTTCAGCGCCTTCAAGCGCAAGAACTTCCTTTATTTCGACTGATGCCAAAAGTCCAGATTCGCAGGATTGAAACATACGACCTGAAGCAGCTTGAGGCCGCGGTGGCCGATTTTCTGGGCCACGCAAACCGAATCAGGATAAAGCGCAGCAAACGGGTTTTGCTGAAACCGAATCTTTTGGGCGCTTTTCCCCCGGAACGGGCTGTCACCACCCATCCGGTGCTGCTGGAAGCATTGATCCGCCATTTTCTGGAGCTCGACAAAGAGGTCTGGATCGGCGACAGCCCCGGCGGAACAGCCAACGTGGAACAGGTTTGGCAGGCCTGCGGGCTCAAAGACCTGGCCAGACGCTATCCCGTGAAGCTGGTGAACCTTTCCACCTCCGGCTACCGCGAGCTCAAATGGAACGGGATTCCAGTTAAGATTTCCGAGGTCTTCTGGCAGTGCGGAATCGTGATCAACATAGGCAAATACAAGACTCACGGCCTGGTGGGTTTCACCGGCGCCCTCAAAAACCTCTACGGCCTTGTGCCCGGCTTGATTAAGACCGATTACCACAGCCGCTATCCCAATTCCGTGGATTTTTCCCATCTGCTGCTGGCGCTTTACGGGCTGACCCG
>JAKOSR010000193.1 GCA_029777225.1 Chloroflexota bacterium | reverse complement strand
CTTCATCCTTAAAAATAGCTTTCAAACGCGGTAAATGTGCCAGATTTTCGCGGATTGACACCAGGTCGCGTGGGATGGCGTGCCCGGAGACCACCCGGTTGGTCAAGCGTTCAAGGTCGTCAAAGGACTCCAAAGCCTCCATGGCTTCGGCTCTGATGAGACCGTTTCTATAAAAATACTCAACTGCGTCCAGGCGGCGTTGAATTTCAGCGGTGTTGCGCAAAGGTTTGCTGACCCACTGGTGTAACAAGCGACGACCCATCGGGGTGAGCGTACAATCGAGGATGCCCAGCAGGGAGCCATGGGTTTTCCCTGAGCGGATGGTTTCGGTGAGCTCAAGATTTCGACGGGTTTCTGCATCCAACACCATGAATTCGTCCAGGGTATACGTGCTGAGATGATTGAGCAGTTTGAGGGATTGGCGTTGGGTGTCTTCAAGATAAGCCAGGATTGCTCCAGCAACGCGCACCGCCATGGGCTTACCCCTCAGACCAAAGCCGTCCAGTGAAATCACGCCAAAGTGCTCTTTAAGGGTGTCGGTGCAGCGACCTAACTCATAATGCCAGCTTTCATAAGGCGTACTGAAGCCGGGCAGATGTTCAGGTCGTGGCAGTGAATCGGGCCAGAGAATCTCTGATGGTTGCAGCCTGAAAAGCTCGGAGCGGATCTGGTCCTCGACATCTTTGCCAACCAGCTCAGTGACTGCAAATTCACCGGTTGAGATATCGACATAAGCCAGTCCGGCTCGCTGGTCCTGGAAGAAAACGGTTGCCAGGTAATTATTGCTGGGTTGTTGGAGCAAGCCGGGTTCAACAACGGTCCCCGGTGTGACTACACGGATGACTTCACGCGGCACCAGTCCATTTTCCGGTTCATCTGAGATCTGTTCGCAAATGGCGACATGGTAACCCTTGTTGATCAGGCGTGAAAGATAATTCTCAGCTGCATGATGGGGGATGCCTGCCATCGGTACGCGAACGCCTTTTGAAACCGGTCGAGAGGTGAGGACAATATCCAGTTCCCGCGATGTGATTTTTGCATCCTCATCAAAGGTTTCGTAGAAATCACCCAACCGAAAAAAGACGATCGCATCAGGATGCTGACGCTTGATATCCAAATATTGCCGGCGGAGAGGGGTTAATTTATCCATCAATTAAAATTACATTAGGTGCTTTTGTTTTAGTCAATCCATTCCGACTCATTCGAGAACTGCTTACTGAGGTGATTGCATAATTTCGCGGATATAAACCTGCACCTGATCCAAGGCTTCAGCCAGTTTGGATGAATCTTTTCCACCAGCTTGCGCCAGGTTTGGCTTGCCTCCACCGCCGCCGCCGACAACTCTGGCAACCTTTTGGACGAGGTGAACGGCATGAAAACCGCGCTTCACCAGGTCATCCGTAACTGCGGCAATTAGGATCGGCTTACCGTTTTGGTCGGATGCCAGGACGGTCACACCTGTGCCGTGTTTTGCCCGGAACCTGTCGGCCATTTCACGCAGGACATCAATGTCTGCGTTAGGGAGAATGGCTTTAAGAACTGGGATCCCTTCGATGTGGTCCAGATGATCCAGGATTTCATCAAAGGCACTGCCGACCAGCTTATGGCGGATTTTTTCATTTTCTTTTTCCAGGTTGCTGATGGCATCGAGTAAGTTTTTTACCTTAGGTAGTGTTTCAGCCGGCGATGTGCCCAGGTGGGCATTAATCTCATCAAGGGTGTTCATGCGTTCACGGGCGAGCTGATAAGCGCGCCATCCGGTGACGGCCTCAATGCGGCGAACACCTGCTGCAATGCTGCCTTCATAGGTGATCAGGAATAAGCCCACATCGCCGGTATTATCGACATGGGTACCGCCGCAAAGTTCGTAGGAAAGAAGTGCATCATCACCGATCTGAATCGTCCGAACGATACCCTCATATTTCTCACCGAAGATCGCCATTGCGCCTTCCTGTATGGCTTGATCGAGGGGCTTTTGAGCGATGTTTAAAGGATAGTTGGTTAAAATGGCCTGGTTGACATGCGCCTCAACCGCAAGTATCTCCTGGTGG
>JAKOSR010000192.1 GCA_029777225.1 Chloroflexota bacterium | reverse complement strand
TGGGCGCGGAGGTACCCGCGGAAGCCGCGATGTTGGATGAGTTCGGCTACGGCTCAGACCCGGTCAAGGGTCCGGCGGAAGGGCTGCCCACCAAGGAAGGATTATTGGCGCTCTACACCACTTTGCAGCAGGCCGCGCTGGCCCGCTTGGACGGCATGTCCATGGCGGACTTTGAGGCGCAGGTGCCCATGCATGGCTCACCTGCCCGACGTGGCTGGGCCGCGTTCTTCTCGATTTTCCATCACGCCTATCACGTTGGCCAGCTGGAACAGCTGCGCAACCTTGCCGGCCGGACCGAAAAGGTTATCTAGGGCTCGACCACGCTCGTTAAGGGCCCCTGGAACTCAAGACAAATTCGAAAAAATTTCCCCCTTCGCATCTATGGAGAATGGTCATGCTTCAGACTGAAAACCAAACCTTGCCACCAATCCAAAAAGTGAAGCGCCCCATCGCGTTGATTATCCTGATTTTTGTCGCCTTCATTGCCCTTGGCATGCCGGATGGTTTGCTGGGCGTCGGTTGGCCCTCCATCCGCGCCGGCTTCAACGTCCCGTTGGACTCCCTGGGCGCGCTTTTGTTCACCTCCATGGCAGGTTACCTGATTTCAAGCTTTTCAAGCGGCATCCTCATGCGTCGCTGGGGTGTGGGCAGGCTGCTCATTTATAGTTGTCTGCTCACTGGTGCTGGCCTGGTTGGCTATACCCTCGTCCCCAGTTGGTGGATGATGGTGCTGCTGGGCATCCTGGCCGGCCTGGGTGCCGGCGCGATTGACGCGGGCCTCAACGCCTACGTGGCCAATCATTTTGGCCCTGGCCTGATGCAGTGGCTGCATGCAAGCTACGGGGTCGGGATAACCACCGGCCCGCTGCTCATGACCTTTGCCCTGGCCAATTATCAAAATTGGAAGCTAGCCTACCTGGTGGTGGGTGGTTTCCAGATTGTGCTGATGGTCAGTTTCATACTCAGCCTGCGCCTGTGGCAGCAGCCCCCCAGCGCGGCCGACGTGGAAAACCCCACGCCACCCACCCCTAGCGCGCGCCTGGAAGAAACCCTGCGCCAGCCGAGGGTTTGGGGGAGCATGGCCTTGTTTTTCTTTTACGTGGGCGCCGAGGTGACCTTTGGCACCTGGGTGTATTCCCTGCTGACGGCCGCGCGGGGCGTGAGACCGCAACTGGCCGGCTACTTCACCAGCAGCTTCTGGTTCATGTTCACCATCGGGCGTATCCTGGCCGGCCTGCTCACGCGCCGCCTGAACATTCAAAAGATTGTGGCGGGCTGCATCATCGCCGCCCTGTCGGGCGCAGTATTGCTGCTGCTCAACCTTGGGCTGGTCCCCAACCTGGTGGCTGTGGGGGTGATTGGGTTCGCGTTCGCGCCGGTCTTCCCTGGCATGATGTCCGCCACCACGGATAGGGTTGGCGCGCGCCACGCAGATAGTACTGTGGGCATGCAGGCAGCCGCAGGCGCCCTGGGTGGCACCGGGCTCACCAGCCTGGTGGGGGTTCTGGCCCGGGCTTTCAGTCTGGAGGTGGTGCCCGTGGTCCTGATTGTTTTTCTCGTCTGCCTGCTGGGCGTTTACCTGATCTTCAAACGGAAAGGGCAACCGGGCCAGGCAGCCGGGTAATTTCCTCACTGTATAACAGTGAAAAACTCAATCCTGGCGGGCATAACCAGCCGAATCATCTTCCGTTATTATGCCTGTGGCATGGGCATTGGATTGGCTCAGTGGCGCGATTCAGCCGGGGGTTGGGGGTATAATGACGAAAATTCACCCCATACATCGAGGAGCGCATGGCTGATAAATTAGCTTGGATTGATACCGAACTCAAAACCCTCAAAGACACCGGCTTTTACAACAACATCCGCACCCTAAGCTCTCCGCAGGGCGCCCGGTTGGTCGTCGATGGAAAATCCGTCCTGAATTTTTGCTCAAACAACTACCTTGGGCTGGCCAACCATCCCCGCATTGTGCAGGCAGCCGCCGACGCGGTGCGCCAGTACGGCGTGGGCCCCGGGGCCGTCCGCTCGATTGCCGGCACCATGACCTTGCACCTAGAACTCGAGAAGCGCATGGCCGCTTTCAAACGGGTTGAGGCCGCCATCACTTTCCAATCGGGCTTTTCGGCCAATGGCGCCACTATCCCGGCCCTGGTTGGAAAGGAAGATGTCATCTTCTCCGACGAGCTTAACCATGCCAGCATCATCGATGGCTCCCGTCTTTCCGGCGCGAAAATCCTGCGTTACGCCCACTGCAATCCGCAGGACCTTGAACGCGTAGTCCAGGAGACAGCCGGCACCTATCGCCGTGGGCTGGTCATCACCGACGGCGTCTTCTCCATGGATGGCGATTACGCCCCGCTCGACAAGCTGGTGGAGGTGGCTGACCGCTACGGGCTGATGACCATGGTGGACGACGCGCACGGCGAAGGCGTGCTGGGCGAAGGCGGCCGGGGCATCGTGGACCATTTCCACCTGCACGGCAAGGTTGACGTGGAAGTGGGCACCTTCTCCAAGGCGTTTGGCGTGGTCGGCGGGGTGGTGGCCGGCAACGCGAAAATCATCGAGTGGCTGCGCCAGCGCGGCCGGCCGTTCCTGTTCTCTTCGGCCGTCACCGTGCCCGATACCGCGGCCTGCCTGGCGGCTGTGGACTTGCTGGAAGAATCCACGGACCTTGTGGACCGTCTTTGGGCAAACGCGCGCTTGTTCCAGGCTGAGATGAAGAAACTCGGCTTTGATACTGGCGTCACGCAGACCCCCATCACGCCTGTGATGCTCGGGGATGTCCAGCTGGCGCGTGAATTTAGCCGGCGCCTGTTCGACGAAGGGCTGTTTGCCATGGCACTGGGTTTCCCTACGGTTCCCATGGGCAAGGCGCGCATCCGGGTCATGATTTCAGCCGCCCACAGCCAGCAGGACCTGGAAGAAGCCCTCGACATCTTTGAAAGGGTGGGTAAATCCCTCGGCGTGAAGTAAGGTACCGGCTCCCACGTTTCGAGCTGGGCTCTGTATGCTTCAGTGAAAAAAACAAGGCCATCGCCACAAAAACGCGATGGCCTTTTAGAATTTATCGGTTATGCTGGCCTAAATGCCAGCCTTACGGGCTAACGCATAATCATGGGCAGGAAAGTACCCACAGTGGGGGCGAATTCTGAAGCCCTCACGTTATCAACCCGTCCACCGTGGAAACTACCCAGGCCGACCAGGTTCCCCTCTGCTGGGGGAGCGCCGGCGCAGGAATACAATTGATTCGCGGTTCCGCCGTTCACGCGCGTCAGCAGGATGGTTACGGTGCGGGCTGAATTTACCCAAATCTTCACATGCGCGGTGTTGACCGGAGAGGTTAGGTTGAAGAATCCCGGGCCAAATCCAGAACCGTTGTTGCCTGTATAGCATCCAATCTTCTCAAATCCGACATCGGCATCCTGGTTCTGGAACTTGATGAACAGATTGCTACTGCCAGTTTTGTAGTTCAGGACGAAGGCCGCGAAGTTTAGTTGGCCATCAGGGTTAGCCGCGATATCCCCTTCCACCTGGTTGCCTGTTATATGGCTGAAGGTGGTCAGGCTTGAGCTGTCAATCATACCCCTGGCGGTTTGGTCAACCAGCGCAATCGTGCCAGCACGCGTTCGCCAGCTGGGCCCCAATGAGCCTGTAGGGCGATTAAAGGCATCATACGCAAAGACACGGTTAACGCGTACGTTGTCCAACTGGCCAGGGCCATAGGCCGCAATCCCAACCGCGCTACCTTCAGCGGCAGGGGCGCCGGAGCAGACGTAAACTTGCGCCCCGCTGCCACCATTGATATTCGTGAAGGCCAAGGTAACGACCCGGGCAGTATCGACACTCACCACCATATGGGCTGTCGTGAATGAGGCTGTCAGGTTAAAGAAACCCAAGCCGAAACTGCCGCTGTTGTTGCCAAGGTAACAGCCCGCGGTGTTAAAAGCTCCACCGCCATTATTATCCTGGACCTTGATGAACAGGTCATTGGTTCCCGCGCCATAGTTCAGTATGAGCGCGCTGTATTGTGTCCCTCCCCCAGGTGTAAGGGATACGTCCGCCTCCAGGCTGGACGCGCCCACCCCATTGAAGGTTGCCAGGGCAGAACCGGAAATACCAACTGCTTTCTGGCTGACGATATCAATATTGCCGGAACGCTTAATCCAATTGGACCCCAATGTATTGTTCGCGCGGTTGAAGTTGTCCATGAAGTCCTGGGTGACCTGGAAATTATCCACCCTTCCGCCTCCATAGCTGGCAATCCCCACCCCATACCCTTCAGCCGTGGGCGCCCCGGTGCAATCGTAGGCCTGGCTGCCAGCACCGCCATCGATACGCGTGAGGCTGATGTGAACAACTCTGTCGTCACCAAGCGAGACGCTCATGTGCGCGGTGTGAATTGGGGTGCTTAGCGAGAAATAGCCCAGGCCAAAGGAGCCTGAGTTACCGTTGTTCCCAAGATAACAGGCACCATGATCTATGTCACCATTGCCATCGTTATCCTGGACCTTCAGAAACGCGTTGTTGATTCCTTCATCGAAGTTTAGAACCAGACCGGTATATTGCGTCCCACCGCCCGGAAGCAGGGAGATATCCGCCTCAACCTTGTAACCTCCCAGGCCGTTGTAGGTGGCAAGATGGGGTGTTTGAGCTTTTCCCAGGGCTTTTTGGTCTACCACTTCAAAAATCCCCGCGTGGACCCACCAGTTAGAGCCCAGGGGACCGTTCTGCGTGTTGAAGGATGTAAAGGGTGAGGGATCAGGTTCATCAACGGTTACGATATCAATTCTTCCCCCTCCATAGGAATTAATCCCGAATTGCGCGCCTTTGACAAGCGGGGCGTTATCACAAACATAGTTCTGATCGACACCACCACCGGTCAAGCTGGTCAGACTGATGGAGACGCTACGGTTGGATGACACCGTTACATGCAAGGTCGCCGCGGAAAAGGTTCCTGAAAGGGTGAAGAAACCCAACCCAAACCCACCGCCATTGTTTGTGGAATAACAACCAGCCGTATCAAATAAACCGTCGCTGTTGTTATCCTGGATTTTGATGAAGATGAAACTATCTCCATCAAGGTAGTTAAATACCATCCCAACGTATTGCGTATGGCCAGCCCCACCGTTGGAAATCCGGGCCGTCGCCGCGTTTACCCCTACGGCGTTGTGGATGGACAAGGCAGCGGTTGTGTTACCAAATGTTGTCTGGGCGAGTGAATTGACTATCGTGATTCCACTGACTTTGTCAGTCCAGCTGCCCCCCAGCGGGCCATTCGCGCGATCGAAATCATCCAAGTTACCGGTAAGCGCGAAAACGGCCTCGGTTTGATTTTCATCGAGCAGCACGCCGCTTTCGGGAAGGGTCAAATCGGGCACGGACTCAATACTCTCAGGGCTGGGCGCCTCCATCTCGGTGGGTGGAACCGTGGAAGGAACCACAGTCTTGTCCGTGTTTTCGGAGAGGCTATAATCATCCAACCCTTCCAAAGGTACGGCAGGCTCAGCCGCAAGAGGCGTTTCAGGTTCTGCCTCCTCTGTGGGCGGTACGTCGACAGTCCCGGGTTGGGTGACATCAGGACCATCCGCTTCCCCAACCACAAAAGTGTACAAATCCGGTGAAGCGGGGATAATCCCACCTCCTTCATTGTTTGCCAGGGTGTTATCGATTGGTTGATCTATTTGTTGATGATTGGTTTGTTCGGTTGCTGCCCGGACGGCGACACTTTGAGGAAAAAGAGCTGTCGTGGACACCAATAGCAGCAGCACGATAATCCAATGGACAGAACGCTTCCACCAGGAACGGGGAGTAGGCATGGTGCTCCTTTCAGTTAAGAATAGTTTTGGTTGGACAGCTTCCGCAGTACTGAAAACCCTAAATTAATGTAGGAAAATCAGGCTGTGAACGCAAAACGTGATGTTTGAACCATGGACTTCTAATTGAACAGAAATATCTGGATAAATATATAGTAGCACTATTTCGCTGGAATCCAAATAAAAAATTCAAAACAAAATATTTATCTACCCAATGAGAGGCCGCTTTTGGATTAAATTGGTATTTGGATGGTGATTGAAGTGCTATCTGTTGATTTTTTTTTCGATACCAAATCCAGGCCGGTTGAACCAGCTTGCGTACCCAATACATGGCCACGGTAGGCGCGAATCGACTGCCGCCATCCCGGTAATGCACCTTGAGCATTTCGAGCCAGCAACGGTCATCGGCTGAGATGGATTTGGCGTCGTCATGCAGGCGGAAGGCCGCCCAGGCCTCCGGGGCATAACTTAGCGGGGCTTTTTGCGCCAGGCGCACCCACAGGTCGTAATCCATGGCAAAAAAGAAGTTGTCATCCAATAGCCCCACCTCACGGCGGTCGATTTGGTCGAGGAGTCGACTGAACTGGTGGATCGGTTATGGTCCAATACGTGTTTTTTCCAGGCTGAAATGAAAAAGCTTGGCTTTGACACCGGGGTCACGCAGACTCCGATTACGCCGGTTATGTTGGGGGATGTGCAACTGGCGAGCGAGTTTAGCCGGCGCTTGTTTGATGAAGGTCTGTTTGCCATGGCGCTGGGTTTCCCCACTGTCCCCATGGGGAAAGCCCGCATCCGGGTGATGATCTCCGCTGCCCACAGCCTGCAAGACCTGGAGGAAGCGCTCGACATCTTTGACAGGGTTGGAAAGTCCCTGGGGGTCAGGTAAGCCCATAAAAGCGAGCAGATCCGCTAATTCAAAAACCAAGATCAGCAATTAAGAACACAACATAGCCCGCCAAGACGGCGGGCTATGTATATCCAAATGGCCTGTGGCCCAAGCCAGAAGTTGT
>JAKOSR010000191.1 GCA_029777225.1 Chloroflexota bacterium | reverse complement strand
GCGCGGCGGCTGACCCGCCTCCAGGCGCGGGGGTACCCTCCGCGACAAGGTCAATAAAAGCCCGGCCGGCATCCACTTGAGCCTGGGGAGGTTCTTCAGGGTTGAATAGGCGGGATTCCAGCAACTGTTCATTGTCGAAGCCATCCAGCTGCAGGTAATATCGCGAGGCATTTACCAGTGCCTGGCTGGGCCCCAGGCCTCCACTTTCCGAATGATGTATCCCGACTCCAGAGCGCTGGGCCTCGCGGCGTACCATTTCGGTGACCTGAGCCATCGGGGACCGGTGGTAGTGGGTGAGGTTCATGGAAACCTGGGCCATGCCGTTCACCAGCACCCCCATGGCTTTCACGAAATGAAAGCCACCAGAGGAATTGCGCACCCTCCGCGCGATTTTTTCAGCGATGGTCACATCAGGGCTCGCCAGGAAGATGTTATAAGCTATCAGTGGTTGGCGGGCACCAATCACCGTGGCGCCTGCGGGTCCGAGCTGGTCCGGGCCAAGGTCCGGCTTGCGGTACGGGTCTGTTGCAATCACCTCGCGTAAACCCTCGTACTCCCCCCGGCGGATATCCTCCAGGTTTTTTCTGTCGGCGCGGATGGCGGCTTCCTCGTAGAAATAGACTGGCAGCGACAAGGTTTCTGCTACCTTGCGGCCTAATCTTCGGGCCATTTCGACACATTCGACCATGGTAACGCCGGTAATCGGCACAAATGGAACCACGTCGGCCGCGCCAATACGGGGATGTTCCCCTTGGTGACTGTTCAAATCAATCAATTCCGCGGCCTTGCGGATGCCCTCGTACGCGGCTTTCTCGACCGCGTCGGGTTCACCCACAAAGGTAAGGACTGTGCGGTTGTGGTCCATATCGGAATGCCGGTCCAGCACACGCACGCCCTGCACTGCCGCGATGACCGCGATAATCTCGTCCATGACCTCCGGACGCCGGGCCTCAGAAAAATTTGGGATGCATTCCACCAGTTTCACTGCCATCCATACCTCGCTTTCCAATTGAACCTGATTATACCAATGACAAAGTGAAGGGTACCGTCTCTTCAGGCAGCATGCAGCTTTTGACAAACGTCCGCGGACAGCCCGGATCGTGGTAAAGTTGCATTCAATCAAGAGGAACTTATGAGTACGAATAACGAAAGAATCCGCATCCTGACCCTGGTCCAGAATGGACAAATGGAATTACAGGAAGCAACCAAGCTCTTATATGAAATGGAGTCCAACAACCCAACCCTGGAACCAAATTATGCCGCGGGTGAACAAAAATCCAACAGGGTCCTGCGCATCCTGAAAAAAGACATGCACACGGGAAAAATAAACATGGATTTGAGCATTCCCGTCAACCTGCTTGAAGCCGGCCGCCGAATCGGGGCGCGTTATAGCCCCGAGCTGGTCGGCTTAACCAAGGACGAAATCCGCGAATTGGCGCTATCCCCCGTCGGTTATATCCTGACTGATTATTACGACGAGGATGAAGGGCAATATACACGCATATCTGTCGAATAATCGAAATCTGCTGACCCAGGCCTACCCTCCCAAGGGAACTCATCCTGCGAGTTGTCATGGCTTAATTCAGAGCCTCCCATTTGACACATCGAAAGTATAATTTTTCATATGACCACTGAATTTACAAAGATTGATCCTGATTTTTTGAAGTTTAAACAGGAACTTACCCCTGAGCATCTCTTTAAGTTGCTAGGTACGCGCCCTGAAGGTTTATCCAGCGTGGAAGCCGGCCAACGGCTGGCAAGTTTTGGCCCGAACAAATTGCAGGAAGCCAAACGCAAACCGCTCATCCTGCGCTTCATCTCCCAATTCACCCACCTGATGGCCATCATGCTTTGGGTGGCTGGCATTGGAGCGCTCATCGCCAAGATGCCTGAGCTCGCGATAGCAGTCTGGATGGTCAACATCATCAACGGCGCGTTCAGCTTCTTCCAGGAATTCAGGGCGGAGAAAGCCACTGAGGCGCTTAAAAAGATTCTCCCCAGCACATCCCGCGTAATGCGGGACGGTGAAGAAAAAAAGGTGGTCGCGGAAGAAATCGTTCCGGGGGATGTTATCTTCCTCCAGGAAGGTGACAATATCCCCGCGGATTGCCGGCTGATTAACAGCTTTGACCTCAGGGTGAACCAATCGACACTCACCGGCGAATCGCGCGCGGTAAACCGCTCCTCCGAGCCCATCACAGGTGAGGGCTTGACGGAAACCGAAATGCAGAACCTGATTTTTGCCGGCACATTTGTGGCCGCCGGCTCAGGCAAAGCCATTGTCTATGCCACCGGCATGAACACCGCCTTTGGACGGATTGCCAAACTGACGCTTGAAACCAGCGATGACCTCAGCCCACTGCAGAAGGAAATGAACAACGTCACCAAGATCGTCACTGTGATGGCGTTGGGCATTGGTTTCCTGTTTCTGCTTATGGCCCTGTTCCTCGCCCGCATTACCCCCATTGAAAGTGCGATCTTCGCGTTGGGCATGGTGGTTGCTTTCGTACCTGAAGGGCTGCTGCCCACCGTGACCTTGTCGCTTGCCATGGGTACCCAACGCATGGCCAAACGTAACGCCTTGGTTAAGAAGCTATCCGCAGTGGAGACGCTCGGCTGCACCAACGTGATTTGCACCGACAAAACTGGAACCATCACGCAAAATGAAATGACCGTGCGCTCAGTCTGGTTGCCCAAGCTGGAAGATGGCATGCTCACGAGCCGGCAGATCGAGGTGGAAGGTATTGGCTACGAACCCAAGGGCGGTCTGCTGGAAAATGGCACCCGGCTTAACCCCCGCGCGGACCAGCCCCTCGCCGCGCTATTGCTCACGCACGCCCGCTGTAACACCTCGAGGCTGCTTGCCCCTGACACCACCGAAGAAGGTGGAGAGGGCCGTTGGAAAGTGTTGGGCGACCCGACCGAGGCGGCCCTGGTGGTGGTAGCCAACAAGGCTGGCTTTAGTGACTCTGATTTTACGGACGGACAGAACGTGGCCGAACTTCCGTTTGACTCACGCCGGAAGCGCATGACCGTGGTCCAAATGCAGCGCGAGCGGGGCGGATTCGAAAGAAAAGCTTATACCAAGGGCGGCATTCGCGAAACGCTCGACGTCTGCAGCCACATCCTGGTTGGGGATAAAACCTTGCCCCTTACCCCTGATTGGGTTGCCCGTATCATGGAAGCGAACGATGATTATGCCCGCAAGGGCTTGCGCGTGCTCGCGGCCGCGACGCGAATCTTGCCCAGGGAATTGGCCGATTACAACATTGAAACCATAGAGGCGGACCTGACCTTTTTGGGTATGGTGGCCATGATGGACCCGCCCAGGCCGGATATCGCTGAAGCGGTCAAAAAATGCCACGAAGCTGGCATCCGCATCATCATGATTACAGGGGACTACGGCCTTACCGCTGAAAGCATTGCCAGGCACACTGGCATCGTGCAAGGGGAACATGCCCGCATTGTCACCGGCGTTGAGCTTGAAAGCATGTCGGATGACGCGCTTAAAGAGATTGTCAAGGATGAGGTCATTTTTGCCCGTGTGGCGCCTGAACACAAGCTGCGCGTCGTCTCCGTCTTGCAGGACCTGGGCAAGGTAGTGGCCGTCACCGGTGACGGGGTGAATGATTCTCCGGCCCTCAAGAAGGCTGATATCGGCGTGGCAATGGGCATCACTGGCAGTGATGTTGCCAAGGAAGCGGCCGACATGATTCTGATGGACGATAACTTTAGCTCCATCGTGAACGCGATTGAAGAAGGACGCGCGGTCTACGAGAACATCAGGCGCTTTACAACCTATATCTTCACCAGTAACACCCCGGAGGCCATTCCTTTCATGCTCTACGCGCTCACAGCCTCGCGCATCCCAATAGCCCTGAACGTAATGCATGTCTTGGCTGTGGACCTGGGAACGGATATCGTCCCAGCCCTGGCGTTGGGCGCTGAACCGCCAGAAAAAGGCACCATGAACCGCCCACCGCGGCATTTGAAAGACCACCTTGTCAATAAGGATTTGCTGATGCGTTCTTACCTGATACTTGGTCTGGCGCAAAGCATCGCGGCCATGGGTTCCTTTTACTTTTATTATTGGACGAACGGTTATTGGGGAAAGTGGATTGATATTCCAGGCAGCGGACCGATTTACCGGTCCGCGACCGCCATGGCTTTGGCCGGGGTTGTCTTCTCGCAAATTGGCAACCTTTTCACCCAGCGGGCTTCGAGGCAATCCATCTTTAAAGTGCCCTTATTCAACAATAAACTCATTTGGGCGGGGATCGCGACCGAGCTGACCATCATCGCCGGGATTGTATACCTGCCCTTCCTGCAGAAGTTCATTGGAACCGGATCGTTTGATCCCAAGTATTGGTTATTCCATCTGATTTGGATTCCCATCCTGCCACTCATGGACGCCATTCGGAAAGCAATCGTCAACAGCAAGCAAAAACGAAAAGGGCAGGAACTCACTCTGGTCACCAAAGGAGAAATGCGATGAAAGTAATCATTATTGGCTGCGGCAGGGTTGGGGCAGGCCTGGCGAAAAACATGAGCCTGCAAGGCGTTGACGTCGTGGTAATTGATATGAATCCAAAGGCTTTTGAAGCCCTTGGTCCAACCTTCAAAGGTAGAACCATCACCGGCATCGGGTTTGACCAGAAAGTGTTGGCTGACGCGGGGATTGAAAAAGCGGACGCGCTTGCCGCGGTGACTGCCTCCGACGAGGCGAACCTGGTGGCAGCCCGCACTGCCAAGACCATATTCCGGGTTCCACGCGTCGCGGCCAGGGTTTATGAGCCACGCAAGGCCAAGATTTACCGCCGGCTGGGTATTCAGACCATTTCCCCGGTAACGCTGGGCATCGAACGCCTCACCGCCATGCTGACTTATTCCCAGTTGAACGTGGAAAGGGTCATTGGCGCGGGCCAGGTCGGGCTTGTGGACGTGGATATCACCCAGCGCCTGGACAATAAATCGAAAAAGGACCTGGAAATTCCAGGTGAAATTGAGGTGGTCGCGTTAACCCGTAACGGAAAAACTTTCCTGCCGAATTCCGCGACAGTTTTCCACCAGGGCGATCTGCTGCATATCATGATCACAAG
>JAKOSR010000190.1 GCA_029777225.1 Chloroflexota bacterium | reverse complement strand
GGCGCTGGGAGTCTGTGCGCCAGGGTGAAAAGGACCATATCTTCCCCTACCAGGAAAACGCAGATGTCATTTTCAATTCGGCCCTGGCCTACGAGCTAACAGCCCTCAAGCCGCTCGTGGAGCCGTTATTACGCCAGGTGCCATTTGGTACACCGGAGTACATTGAGGCCAAGCGCTTATTAAAGTTCCTGGAGTGGTTCCTGCCGACCGGGACAGAGTACATCCCGGGCAACTCCATCCTGCGCGAATTTGTTGGCGGTTCGAGCCTGACTGATTTCTCACTCTGGAACAGGTAAAGTAGCTTTTTTCTGGTAGTAAAAGGCTGCTGTTTTTGGAAAACAGCAGCCTTTTTAGTCAAGAGGGAAAAATAACGATTCACACACAGAGGCTGAGGCTGTGGAAGAAGGCGGAGATGAGTTGTAGGCAGGCAAGCGGAAGTCCATAGACGGACCCTCTTTCAGCCTGTTTTTATTGTGTATAATCATCCGTTGGGAGAAACCATGCAACTTTACTTCATTCGCCACGGACAATCACAGAACAACGCCATCTGGGATGAAAACGAGTACGATACAACCCGCGTATCGGACCCCACCCTCACGTCCAAAGGCATCCAGCAAGCGGAATTATTGGCGGAATTTCTCGCCCAGGGTAATCCGAGCGGTCAGTCTGGCTGGATGGACCCCCAAAACCGGGCGGGCTTCGGACTCACGCATGTTTACTGCAGCTTGATGGAGCGTGCCATCCAAACCGGCACAATTATTTCAGACCGGTTGGGCATTCCGCTGATTGCCCATAAGGACATGCACGAAGTGGGTGGCATCTACCTGGACAGGCTGGTCGATGACCAGCCGATAGTAACGATTGAACACGGGCACACGCCTGCCTATCTACAGGAACATTATCCGCGCCTGAAACTGGCGACCCCAATCGAGGAAAATGGCTGGTGGCTAGGAGGCCGTGAACAGCGCCCACGCCGCATCAGCCGGGCCAGGCGCGTGATTGAATTCCTGAAGCAGCAGCATGGAAACACGCAGGACCGCGTAGCGGTCATCACCCATGGCGCGTTTTTCAGCTATATCTTTCGTGTGCTTTTCAACCTCGACGTGGATTACCCCGGCGATCGCGGCTTGCCATACTTTATTGTTCATAATAACTGTGGGCTAACCCGGATGGAATTAGATGCCAGTAACGTGACACTTTATTATCTTAATCGCACGGATTTTCTTCCCGACGATTTGATTACTTAATCCACGCGTGCCCGTAGCGCACCTCCCGGATAAAGAGATTAGGTACTGCAGGAAATGCCAATTTACATCAATATTTTAATAATCCTGGTATTGTTTTATTTCAATGCCATCTTTGCCATGTACGAGATTGCCATGGTGGCAGCACGGAAAACCCGCCTGCAGCAAAGCAGCGAAGAGGGGGTCAAGGGGGCCACTTACGCGCTGGAACTCTTGCAGGACACCAACCAGCAGTATCTCTCCACCGTGCAAATCATGATTACGCTCATCGATACGCTGGCGGGTGGCATCGGTGGTGCCTTGCTGGCGGAGCCATTGGCACGACTGTTAGGCAAGGTTTCGTGGCTAGCCGCCTCGGCAAATACCATCGCGCTCATCCTGGTGGTGGTGGCCATCACTTATTTTTCGATTGTGCTGGGAGAGCTTATCCCCAAGCGCCTGGCAGTGAGCAAACCGGAGAAGGTGGTCATCCAGCTTTCACCAACCATCCGGGTGATGACCAAGATATTCCGACCCCTCACCAAGCTCCTGGCAACCTCCACCAACCTGGGCTTGAAGGTCTTGCGTATCAACACCGACGCGGGCCCGGTCATAACCGAAGATGAAATCCAGGCTTACATCGAGCAGGGCCGGGATATCGGCGTGATTGAAGAAACGGAAAAAGACATGTTTTCAGGCATCTTCCGCCTGTCCGAGCGCCGGGTGGACGCCTTGATGACGCCCCATACCGAGGTCGTCTGGATAGATCTTGAAGATAGCCGGGAACAAATCATCCACGAGTTGACGCACAGTGAATATTCACGCATTCCGGCAGCGCGCGGTGACCTGGATGAAGTGGTTGGCATGATTAATATCAAGGAGCTGGTGGGCGTGGACCTGCACTCGCCAGATTTCCAAATCGCGGCCTATATTCGCGAGCCTCTGTTTGTGCCTGAGAACCTGCCGGCTCTGAAAGCCTTCGAAAAATTTCGGGAAACAGGCATCCACCAGGCCCTGGTGATTGACGAGTATGGCGGTGTGCAGGGCATGGTTACCCTCTATGACGTGCTGGAGGCAATTGTTGGCAGCCTGCCAGCGGATGAGTTCGACCAGGAACAGGAAGCTGTTCAGCGGCCGGATGGGTCCTGGTCATTTGACGGCCTGATTGCGATTGATGAGCT
>JAKOSR010000189.1 GCA_029777225.1 Chloroflexota bacterium | reverse complement strand
GACCGCCACCCGAATGCTTTCAAGAATCGAAATTGGGCTTCCAGCTTTCACGACGCCTCCTTGAATGACCCGCGCGAAAATGCCTTCCAAAGGCATCACGCACATGCCAACCTGCTGGTAAACCTGGCAGTGCTGGTGGCATTCCTTACCAATCTGGGTGACCTCCAATAACGCGTCCCCCACCTGGAGCCGCGTGCCTATCGGCAGCTGGCAGAGGTCCATCCCCTCGGTTGTGATGTTTTCTGCGAAGATGCCCGGCACCAGGTCATGAGCCCCCAATTCCAGCATCCGGTCTACACTGGATTGATCCAACAGGCTCACCTGGCGATGCCAATCCCCGGCATGCGCGTCCCCCCGAATACCGAAATTCTCCACCAGCTCAACCTGGTCAACTTGTTTCTTGATGGTCCCGCGCTTCAGGCTGATATTGACCGCAGTTACACTTGGCATATGCTTATCCTCCAATGTTGCTCATTCCACGCGCGTTTAGGTGTTCCAAACGGAAATGGTGACCTGCTGGTTTGGACATGACTGCCTGTTTAATCACCTCACGCAGGGCTTCATCGCCTTCCGCAAGGGCCGGTAAAAGCGGAATTTCCATTTCCTGGCCCAGGCAGGTGCGCAGCGAGCCATCACTAATGACCCGGATGCGGTTACAGTCCGCGCAGAACTGGTGCGAAATAGGGCTAATGAAACCCACCCGGCCTTTGTAACCCGGAATCTGGAAGTCCCGTGAAGGTTGGCCCGGGTTTCGCGGTGGAATGGGCTGCAACCCTGAGTGCTGCTTGATTAATTCGGTGTTATCCACCCGAAGGTGGTCGCTCCGTGTACCTGCCCCAATGGGCATATATTCAATGAAACGTACATCCAATGCGTTATCGCGGGTCAGTTGGATAAAATCGTCTACTTCCAGGTCGTTGAGACCTCGCACAAGCACCACGTTGATTTTGATTGGGTTGAGACCTGCCTTGATGGACGCCTCAATGCCTTGCAGAACTTTCTCCAAGCTCCCCCCTGTCATCTGGTAAAAAACCTCGGGCTTGAGCGAATCCAGGCTGATATTTATCCGGTCCAGGCCGGCCTGTTTCAACCCTGATGCAACTTCTGTCAACATCTGCGCGTTGGTGGTCAGCGAAATGTCCCTGATGCCAGGAATTTCCCTAATCCCCGCGACAATCTGCAGGATGTCCCTGCGCAAAAGCGGTTCCCCACCCGTCAGGCGGATGCGCGTAATGCCCAGGTCAGCGCAGGCATTGGCAACCCGAACCAGGTCCCTGGCCGAAAGTTCGGCTTCTTTTGGGCAGCAGCCCTCATCCGCGCGGCAATACGTGCAGCGCAAGGTGCAGCGTTCGGTGACAGACAGCCTTAAGTATGTGATTTCACGACCGAATCCGTCCCGCATGTTATGCCGCGTCCTGCCTTTTGAAGGAACCGGATTTGCCTCCAGTTTTGCTTTCCAAACGAACAGCATTGATTTCCATGCCCCGGTCGACCGCCTTGCACATGTCATAGATGGTCAGCGCGGCCACGCTCACAGCTGTCAGCGCTTCCATTTCCACACCGGTCTGCCAGGTCGTCTTTACGCTGGCGTAAAGCAGCACTTCGGTGTCGCCGGCCACCTCAACGCGGATGTCGATCGCGCTGAGTGGGATGGGATGGCACAGGGGTATCAGCTCATGGGTGCGCTTGGCCGCCATGATGCCAGCAATCCGGGCTGCCGAAAAGACATCTCCCTTGGGAATTCCTCCCTGCAGGATGAGATTCAGTGTTTCGGGCTTCATTTTCACACGCGCGGAAGCCAAAGCTTCACGGTCGGTCACCGCTTTCCCACTGACATCCACCATGTGGGCCTGGCCATTTTCGTCCAGATGACTTAGTTCCATGGGATGATTTCTCCAGGGTTAACTAATGTATATCCGCCCATTTTTTGCATTCGGCCGGCAAATTCCTCACCTTTCAGTATATCAACCAGGCGCTGTACCGATTCCAATTGCATGGCCGATTCTGAAATGAGCAGGTCATACTGTTCTTCGCAAACCGGGATGAAACCAAGGTTGTAAATCCTGGCCGCCGAAAGTATGCCCAATCCAGCATCAGCCGAGCCAGCAGCAATGGCCGCCGCTACCGCGGTGTGGGTCATCTCCTCACGGTCATAATCCTGGATGTCCGCTGGATTGATTTGCTTTTGCTTGAGCAGGTAATCTATCAAAATCCGCGTGCCACTTCCTTTTTGACGGTTGACATAACGAACCTCTGGCAGGTCCTCGATCCCCTTTAAGCCCAAGGGGTTGCCTGTCGCGGTCATCAAACCCTGCGTTCTCGCAACACAGCGCATCAAAACCACGCCACCATCCGGGAAGTACTTGCGCAGGTAGGGAATATTATATGTTCCCGTGGCTTCGTCCAAAAGGTGAATGCCACCCAGATGCGCCTCCCCACGGCGCAAGGCCATAATCGCGCCCATGCTGCCCACATGCGATGAGGCCACCATTGAATCTGGCCAGCGGGTTTTCATGATGTCCGTAATTTCGTCCAGCAATGGGTCATGACTGCCGGTGATAACCAGCGTCTTTTCAATTTCCTGGCGGGGCCGTAAAAGCTGCACTGGCACCGACTCACCCGGCTCAAAGCCTTCCGTATCCTGGGGTACCTGGATTATGCCATCCGCCTTGACGAATGAACTCACAACGCCAGCGCCCCGGTTGAGCGGCACGGCAATCAGCTTGCCATTCACGGCTCCCAGGCGGGCCCGAACAAATTCGAGGTACTTGAGGGTAGATGTCAACCGGCGCGAGATGGTCGCTTCAACGAATTGGTCCGGCAAAAACGGGCGCATGGTCAGGCGCGCAACAACTGGTTTCACCAGCTGGTCCATCACGATGATGCCAGAAACCGGGTAGCCCGGCAGGCCGATGATTGGGATTACGCGACCGTCCATTTCAGCCACAGCCAGGATTGCGGGTTTTCCAGGTTTGATGGCAATACCATGCAGGATGACCTCGCCAATGGATTTGATGGCATCCAACGCGAAGTCTTTCATGCCGGCTGAAGAGCCGGCGTTCAGCACCACCACATCGCTCGCCAGTGCTGCCTCGCGCAGAGCCAGTTCAATCGCGGCTTGGTTGTCTGGGACGATGGGAAAAACCTTTGTCTCGCAGCCCCAATCCTGGAAGGTGTTGGAAAAAATGGTGGTGTTGAATTCGATGATGCTGCCCTGGCCAGGGTTTTCGCTAGGATCCACAAGTTCATTACCGCTGGGAATAACCGCCACGCGTGGTTTGGCGTAGACTTGCAGTTCCAAGACGCCGGCCGCGAGCATCGCGCCCAGGGCGGAGGGACTCAATTCGGTGTTGGTGGGCACAATCATGTCACCCGCAGCGATATCCTCGCCAATCTGGCGCACATGCTGCCAGGGTACAGCGGCACCGTACACGCGAACAACGTCCGAGTCCTGGATGACATCCTCCACCATGACGACGCAATCGCACCCTTCGGGCAGGGGGTCCCCGGTATTCACCCAGGTGTATTGTTCCGGGCTGAGGGCCACTGGATGGGTCTCGCTGGCATAGTTGGTCAGGGATGCGCGTAAAGCGATACCATCCATGGCACAGGCGTTGTAATGCGGCGCGCAGATGCGGGCATAAACCGCGGAGCTGGTCACACGGTGATTGGCTTCCTGCGTGCGTACCGCCTCCGCCCGCGGCGATAGACCACGCGCGATGAGCGCGTCAAGATATTGCTTACGCGCGTCCTCAAGTGGAATATTGGTTAGATATTGAAAAGCCATGGATACCTCAAAACAACTTCACCTGTACCGCTGCGCCAGCCGGCAGCCCTTCCTCATCGCGAGCAACCACGATGTAACCATTAGCCCGGCTCACGGTTGAAATCAGGCCGGATTTGCTCATGACAGGCTCGGCAACCCCAGCCTGGTAGTTAACAAGGATAAATTCTTCGCGTCCATGATTGGAGGAAACCGCCCTGGCCAACACGGCTGGAACAGCCACCTCCTCCACGTTGCCTCCTTGCATCGCGGCAAGCAATGGCCGGACAAGAGATTTGAACATGAAAAACGCGGCCACCGGGTTTCCAGGCAGTCCAAAAACCGGCTTTCCGCCAACGTCACCCACAATGGTCGGTTTTCCGGGCTTGACG
>JAKOSR010000188.1 GCA_029777225.1 Chloroflexota bacterium | reverse complement strand
CATGGCGGTCGATGGCCCTGGGCGCGATTGGCGTGGGCGTAGGGGGTATCGTGCTGAGCCTGGCGCGCAGGCCGGCCATCAGCGTGCTTGGGTTGTTCCTTATGGGGCTGGTTGGCACGCTCATCCTGGCGGTTTACCCGGCCATCCTGAACAAGGAAATGGGAGAGGGCAGCGCGGTGGGGATCTCGGAGGCGAACACCTCCGCTTCCGTTTTCGCGTCGCTCGCGCCGGTGGCGATTGGGTTCTTCGGCGGGCTAGCCATCACCTGGCGGCCGGCGGTGCTCATCGTGACCCTGGCCTCGATGGGACTGGGGGTGTGGCTGCTGCTCAAAACCAGGGAAAAGGAAAGTACAAAGAGCGAGACGACCACGCAGCAACCCATCCAAGGCAAGCTGCCCAGCCTGTTTTGGGTGCTATGGATTGCCCTGGTGCTTTCGGTATCCATCGAGTTTTGCACCATCTATTGGAGCGGGGACTTAATACGGCACAAGCTGGCTTTTCCGCAGGCGCAAGCCACGCAAGCTGTCAGCCTTTTCCTGGTAGGCATGGTGGTCGGTCGGTTTACGGGCGGCAAGCTCATGCGGACGATGGCGGCCAAGCAGCTGTTGATTGTTGCAATCCTGGTTGGGATGGCAGGATTTGGCCTATTTTGGGGGGCCGGAGTTCCCTGGCTCAGCCTGGCGGGGTTATGCCTGATGGGTTTGGGCGTGGCTAATCTTTACCCGGTCATCCTGGCGATGGCCGTCCAGTGGGCAAGCCCGTTGGAGGCACTGGCCGGCTCGCGCTGCACCCTGGCCAGTGGTACGGCCATTTTGGTGTTGCCATTCGTGCTGGGAGCGCTGGCGGACGGGCTGGGGATTACACGCGCGTTCTTAATCGTGGCGGCGTTGTACCTGGCGCTCATCGCCATGCTGGCCTACGCGGCCAGGTCGCGTAATCGAATGGCGGCGGGAAAAGTTGAAAGTAACCCTGGGAGTTAGTTGGGATCAACGAATTCCCGGCGAGGTTTTGGATTAAGAAAAAGGAGGAAGGCATGAAGGTTTTGTTTATCGGCGGCACCGGAACCATAAGTTACAGCAGCACGCTGCTGGCCAAAGAAAAGGGGGTTGACCTGTACCTGTTGAACCGGGGAAAGTCAGAGCTCCGGCCAATCCCCGAAGGGGTGAGGTTGCTCAAAGCGGATATCCGTGACCCAAACAGCGTTGCTGAGGCGCTGGGTACGCTTAAGTTTGACGCGGTGGCTGATTTTATCGCTTTCACGCCTGAGCACATTGAGACCGACCTGGCACTCTTCAGGGGTAAAACGGGACAGTACCTCTTCATCAGTTCCGCGTCCGCCTACCAGACACCACCCTCCACCCTGCCAGTGACCGAATCCACCCTGCTGGACAACCCGGCCTGGGAGTATTCGCGCAATAAGATCGCCTGCGAAGAGCGGCTGGCCAGAGCCTATCGCGAGGAAAAATTCCCCTTCACGATTGTGCGACCATCCCACACCTACGACCAGGTTTATATCCCAGTGCACGGTGGATGGACGGTGGTGGACAGGATGCTGCGCGGGCTTCCCGTTATCGTGCATGGGGATGGGAGCTCGTTATGGACCCTGACGCACAGCTCAGATTTCGCCAAGGGGTTTGTGGGGCTTTTGGGGAATTCGCACGCCATCGGCGAGGTCTACCACATCACCTCGGATGAATGGCTCACTTGGGACCAAATCCACCAGGTCATTGCCAAGGCGCTTGGTTTGGAGGCCAGGATTGTGCACGTCCCCTCTGACCTCATCGCGGCCTATGACGCGGATTGGGGAGACAGTCTGTTGGGGGACAAAACACACAGCTTTGTGCTGGACAACAGCAAAATTAAGAAGGCTGTGCCAGGGTTCGCCTGCACCAAGCCCTTCAGCGTGGGAATCCAGGAATCGCTCGACTGGTACCACGCCGACCCAGCCCGCCAGGTGGTAGACGGGCAGTTTAACGCGCTTTGCGAACGTATTTTGGCGGCTTATGCCAAGGCATGGCCTAACGGGTCCATTCGCTACTAGTGTCGTTTTGTGATAAGGCGGGATACGGGAATGACGCGGGAGATTG
>JAKOSR010000029.1 GCA_029777225.1 Chloroflexota bacterium | reverse complement strand
GTGCAGGCCGGGCGCCTGGGATTCCTGGTGGAGTTGAGTGAACACAACCTGGAACCGAGTATCACGCGCCTGCTCAAGGCCGACTATCGCCTTGAGAACCGCATGATGCTGCAGGCCAGCCTGTTTGACAAGGCCAGCCAGCTGGTTGGCAGCTGGGACGTCATCAACGAGATTGTCATTTGCCGCGGGAGGGAAGTCCGGCCGGTGGAAATCCGCGTGGACCTCAAGGAAGGCTATCTCACCTCTTATATTGCTGATGGCTTGATTGTGTCCACTGCCACAGGCTCCACGGCCTACGCCCTCGCCGCTGGCGGCCCAATCCTGCCCCCGGAACTGCGCAACATGCTCATCCTGCCCATCGCGCCGCACCTCTCGCTGGACCGGGCGGTGGTTTTGGCGGAAGGCGTCCAGGTGGTGCTGCGCGCCCAGAGCGAATTCCAGGTGGTGCTCAGCGTGGATGGGATGGATCCCATCCCCTTGTCCGCGGACGACACCGTGCAAGTTGCAGCTAACCAACACTCCCTGCGCATGGTGCGCTTTGGGGAGCCCAACTACTTCTACCGGGATTTGGCGGATGTGCTACATCGCAACCCGGTGTTGCAAGAGAATCATCATGACGGATAAAACCTCGCTTTCAAAACCGGAGCCCATTCAGCCCTCGGGCGCGTCTGCGCCTGCTGAGGAACCAACCCTGCGCTGTAACCGTTGTGGTAAGCCCATCACGCCCCAAACGGCAGTGCTGACACCCACGGGTTATCGCTGTAAGGAGTGCATCCGCGGGCAGCAGAAGAATTTTGACACAACCACGCGGCTGGATGTTCCGCTTTCCTTCCTGGTTTCGGCCCTGATTGCCTTTGCTGGCAGCTGGCTGGTGCCCCGTACCGGATTCATCACGCTGCTCCTGGCCCCGGGCGTGGGATTGTTGATTTTCAACGCCGTGCGCCTGGTGGTGAACCGGCGTCGCGGCCGGGCGCTTAACCAGGCCGTATTGTGGGGAGCGATTGCTGGCAGCCTGCCCCTGTTGGTGATGAAGATGGTGCCGCTTTTCAGCGTCCCCGGCGGGGTGGTCCCCTCGCTGGCGGCGTCACTGCCACTGATTTGGCAGACGCTCTATAGCGTGATGGTGGCCACTTCGGCCTTTGGCCAGTTCACAGGGATTAAACTGAGGTGAGCACCCATGTTGCGTGAGCTCCACATCCAAAACTTTGCCATTATCCAGGACCTGACCCTGGAATTTGGGGACGGGTTGATTGTCTTCACGGGTGAAACTGGCGCGGGCAAATCCATCATTCTGGACGCGCTGAGCGCCATCCTGGGCGAACGGATGGATACCACGGCCATCCGCAAAGGCGCGGATAAGGCGGTGGTGGAGGGCACGTTTACCCTTGAGGGGCACACCCGCGAGGCGGTGGAAGCCCTGCTGGAAGAGGAAGGCCTTTTGGACGAACCGGGCATGCTCAGCCTTGGCCGTGAAATCCGCGGTGAGGGACGCAGCATCGCGCGGGTAAACGGCCGCAGCGTCAGCCTGTCTTTACAGTCCGCGCTTGGTGCGCTGCTGGTGGACCTGCACGGCCAGTCGGAGCATCTCTCCTTGTTAAAAGTGAAGCAGCACCTGGTATTGCTGGACCGCTTCGCGCATAATGATGCCCAGTTGATGGCCTACAAGGCCACTTACCAGGAGTGGGCTGGCCTGCAGGATGCGCTCAACCAGCTGTTGGAGGCTGAAAAGACTGCTTCGCAACGCCTGGACATGCTGCACTACCAAGTGCAGGAAATTTCTGCCGCCAAGCTGCTCGCCGGTGAAGAGGAATCGTTGCGGCAGGAGCGCACACGGCTGGCCAACGCTGAAGCTTTGAGCCAGATGAGTCGCAGCGCGCTGGCCAACCTGGACGAAGGTGGACCTGAGAGCTCCGCGGCCACTGACCTACTGGGGGAAGTCGTGCGGGATTTGAACGAACTCGCCAGGATTGACCCTAACCTGGCTTCCATGGCGGAGCGTGCCGACCAGGCGCTTTCCGGGCTGGCGGATTTGGCCTACGAGCTACGCGGTTATGCCGAGAACATCGAATTTAATCCGCGCCGGCTGGACCAGATTGAAGAAAGGCTCAACCTGGTTGCCCTACTCAAACGTAAATATGGTGGTTCCATCCAAAGCGCGCTCGATTATCTGCGCGCTGCTTCGGGGGAGCTGGGAAAAATTGAGCACGCCGAAGACCAACTGGCGGAAATCGGGCAGAAGCTGGAAAAAGTCAAAATTGCGTTGGCCCAGGCTGCCAGCGAACTGTCTGAAAGCCGGAAGCGGGCCGCCCAGGACCTGACCAAGGGCATGGAAGCCCAGCTTGGACGGCTGCAAATGAAATCGGCGCATTTCCTGGTTCGCATGCAGCAGGAGGAGCGGCCGGATGGCCTGGCGCTGGCCGGCAGGAACATGGCCTTTGACAGCACTGGCGTTGACCACGTGGAATTCCTGGTTGAGACAAATCCGGGTGAAGGCTTCAAACCACTGGCCAAAATCGCCTCCGGTGGCGAAACCTCGCGCCTGATGCTGGCACTTAAGCACGTGCTCGCGGAAGTGGACCAAATCCCCACGCTGGTGTTCGACGAGATTGACAGCGGCATTGGGGGTAAAGTGGGCGCCACCATGGGGGGCATGCTTTGGCAGCTGGGCAGGGAGCACCAGGTGATGTGCGTCACCCATCTGCCCCAGCTGGCCGGCTTTGGCGACCAGCATTTCCACGTCTCCAAGCAGGAAGCGGATGGGCGCACCTTCACGCGCGTACGCGCGCTGGAGGGTGAAGACCGGGAGCAGGAACTCGCGCAGATGATTGGAACCCTGAGCGCAGGAACGCGCCAATCCGCGCGGGAAATACTGGCCTCGGCGCGCCAAATTACGGGTAAAATTGAGTCATAGAACTTAAACAGGCTTTGGGCCTTCTTCGAATTCTCACCAATTGATTTGTTGCGGCATCTTACGGAAAGGAAGATGAATATGCACGAAATGAGTGAAGTCCTGGCTGTAATTTTAGGTGGAGGGCAGGGAAAACGTCTGTACCCCCTGACCGCCGAACGCGCCAAACCCGCGGTTCCTATCGCGGGAAAGTACCGCTTGATTGACATCCCGATCAGCAACTGCATCAACTCGGGGATTTACCGGATTTCAGTGCTTACCCAATTCCTCTCGGTCTCCTTGCACCGCCATATCACCCGCACCTATAACTTCGATTCTTTCCACCAGGGCTGGGTGCAGGTATGGGCGGCGGAACAAACCATGGAGCACACCGACTGGTACCAGGGTACCGCGGACGCAGTGCGCAAGCAACTCATGGAAATCCAATCTTCGCGTGCCTCCTTCGTGCTCATCCTGGCCGGCGACCACTTGTACCGCATGGATTACGCGGAAATGGCGCGTTTTCACTGGGAAAACGATGCTGATATCACCGTAGCCGTTCAGCCGGTACCAGCCGCGGAAGCCTCCCGTTTTGGCCTGCTCAAGCGGGATGAAGAAGGTCGGATTACCGACTTCGCGGAGAAACCCAAGGACCCCGAAATGCTCGCGCGCATGGTCAGCCGGGATGACCCCGTGGCTCCGTATTTGGGCTCCATGGGCATTTACCTGTTCAACACAGAAGCGTTGGTGGAAATTTTGC
>JAKOSR010000187.1 GCA_029777225.1 Chloroflexota bacterium | reverse complement strand
GCGCGGTTGCGCCGGTTTCCGCCTGGTAGGTGGGGATTTGCAAGGCGGGCGGCTCGGTGTAGGTGGGCAGGCGCGAGGGTTGCATGGTGATGATGAACTGGGCAGCCAGCGTGGGGTCGATGGTGCGAGTGACCGAGGGAGTGGAAGTGGGCGGTGGCTCAATCATGCGCAGGGTGCCCCCGATGACCTCGACGCGGGCCAGGAGGATCCAGCCCTTGCCGTCAGGGCCTGAGGGGTAGGCAATCTGGACGTAATTCTCATAGTAGCCGTAGGCTGGCGCTTCCTGCCCAACCATGAAAACGCCGATTTTTTCGTAGGTGGAATTGGGACCCGAGCGAATGTTGAGCGGGTCGGTATCATCACCAATGGCACGCACGTAAATGCCACGCGGTGATCCGGTGACGGTGGGGATGGAGACGGTGGGGAATTGACCCAATACAACCTGGCTGAGCGAAGGCAGTAGGCTCAGGATGAGCATGGCAGCCACCAAGAGCAATGCCATGAGCCAGCGGGTGAGCAATTTTATTGATTGTTTCATATATTTTGTACCGTTCTGCAATACCCGATTATAATCTAATCAATTATCAGCCTGGATAAAAAGCTCATGACCATCACACGGATTTTTCACGGAGCAATCACACCCGAAGACATCGCGCGGGACCTGACCGCGTATTTTAACCGCGGCAATTACCAGGTGCAGCGCTTTGGCCAGGGAGACAACCTGGCCGTGCAAATTGCCACGCGCCAGTCCCGCAGCGCGGGCGGCCATACAGCCCTGACCGCGAACATTCAAAAGGTGGCGGACGGGATTAGCGTGGCGCTGGGTAACCAGGTTTGGTTTGGGCTGGCAGCCAGCCTGGGGATGACGGCACTGAGCGCGCTCCGCAACCCGCTGTCCATTTTGGGTCGGCTGGATGACCTCGCGCAGGATGTTGAGTCCGCCCAACTGGCAGAGAACGTCTGGCAGGTGATTGAAAGCACGGCGCAAAAACAGGGCACGGGGGTCATGCTCTCCGAAAGGCTGGCACGAACCGTTTGCCCCTATTGCTTGACGGCCAACGTGATTGCCGCGGACCGGTGCGTGGCCTGCGGAGCGCCTTTGGGTGAGGTGCAACCACGAACCTGCGGGCACTGCGGCTTCGTGGTGCGGATGGGTGAAACGACCTGCCCCAACTGCCACCAGGCGCTCTAGTCCATTCTCTCCGGCCCGCTACCCTTTACAACAACTTTTTTCCTGCGTGCTACCCACGTAGTATTATTCTATTGTCTTATTTACGTATTTATTAGCAGGAAAGAGGTCATTCATGATTCATATTGTTACGGATACCACCTGCGGCATCCCGTTGCCAGATTTGGAGGCCGCGGGCATCTCTTTCGTCCCGCAAATCATCACCTTTGGGGATACTGCGTATCGCGATGATTTTGAACTCACCACGGAGATGTTCCTCGAGAAGCTTAAGGCTGCCAAAACTCTGCCCGGAACGGCAGCGCCACCACCCGCGCTTTACCAACCCATTTACGAAAAACACCTTGCTGCCGGGGATACAATTTTGGTCATCACCCCTTCAGAGAAAGTGAGTGGCACATTCCGCAGTGCCACGGTGGCGGCGGAGGAATTCAAAACCGACCGCATTCATGTGCTCGATTCCAAGACCATCGCGGGTGGGTTTGGTTCGCTGGTCTTGCAGGCCAAAGCCTGGGCGGATGCCGGCATGGAAATCGAAGAAATCAAGCACCAGGTGGCAGCCATGGCCAGCCGCGAGCGGGTTTTCTTCCTGGTGCCTACGCTGGAATACCTGCACAAGGGCGGCAGGATTGGCAAAGCCTCGAAGTTGATTGGCACCCTGCTGCAAATCAAGCCCATCCTTACCGTTACGGATGGCATGGTGGACACCTACGACAAGGTGCGGACCTTCAAGCAAGCCATGGCGACCATCGAGCAAATCGATTACGAAATCGGCAAGGATAACCCCGACGCGCATCTGACCATCAGTCATTGCGGCGCTGAGGAGGAGGCGCTCAAGCTTGCCAGTGCCCTGGGAGAGCGGCTGAACTCAAACCACATCCCCATCTACCTCGTACCGCCGGCCATCGTGGTGCATGCCGGCCCGGGTGTGCTCAGCACCAGCATTTTTGCGAGGGCTTAGCTCCTCCAGTTTTCATAAGCAACTAAAAGTGCTTCCCTCGAGGAGGCACTTTTTCTTTTCAGGCAATCCCGCCAGGCTGAGGATGCAATAGGAGTGAGTAGTCGATTTAAAAACTTTCAGGCGGGGTAATTTAGACTAGAACAGTTTGGAAATCACCAGCGCGCCGAGGATGTAACAGGCCATGCCCGCAAACAGGTAGATATACGTACGGCGAGGGGAACCGCGAAACTCGCCGTACGCCAGGCCCCACATTTGCGTCCACAAGCCGGCTGTTATGCCCAGCGGCCAGGCAACCACCGCGCTCAGGTTGCGCGTGGCAAAGGTATGGATGATATTGCCGCCGTAATGGGCCAGGCCCGAAAGGATGCCGAATTTGTGAACGCGCAAGCCAGCTTTCCAAACCATGGACCACTGCTTGCGCAGGGTCAGGCTAGTGCCGCAAATGACCAGGGCGCACAAGAAGGCGCCGGTGCAAAGGACGGCCATGAAGGGCATAACAGCCATGCCATGTGGCTGGGTGATGGAGGTGAGGCCGTAAGAAAGGCCGATGGAATAAGCCGGGGCCAGCAGCGAAGCAGCTGCCAGCAGGAGGATGGCAGTACGGGTGGTCTGCTGGGTGTTGCGCTGTTCAACCGCGCTTAACCGCGCCGCCTCTGCCTGGCCCCTCAGGGAACCAGCTCGCATGGACAGCAGGATGGCTGCCAGCAGCAGGACCAGGGCCAGCGCCATGCGCGCCGCGGTCAGTCCCTGCGGAATGCCGCCAAGCAAACCGGAGAGCACGGTGCCGATAATCAGGTTCATGGAGGCCTGCAGCGGTTGGGAGAGCGCCAGACCAATCAGGCGGATGACGTGCAGGGAGAGGAAGATGCCGGCCACATACACAAAGCCGCAAACCAGGGTGACATACACCCGGCTGGGGTCGGCCTGCCAGACCAGGCGGATGTTGGTTATCAGCGCGCTACCATCCAGCAGGAAGCCGGCACCCCAAACAAGCACCATGGAGGTGCTGAAAAGCGTGAGGTAAAAAGCCTCCACCGGGTAATCGTCGAGGTACTTGAGGCTGATGAACCAGGTTCCCCACATGGCCGCGGCGACCAAACCCATCAGCACAGCGGTGGTGATTGGGATAGTTGGATCAAAGTTCATGGCAGCCTCGATGAAAACATTGATCCCAATTCTACAGCCAAACTCCATGTTTTTTCGCCGGGTCTTTGAAGATGTTTAACTGGAAAACTGTTAATTTCAACAAGATATTCATGGTTAACCAACACCTGTGCCATTCAACCCGACCTTGCCTCAAGCATTACCATGGGCTGGCGACCGGGGAAAAAGCATTTGTTAAGTCAAACCCTGTTGACAGTTCCAGGTTCTACTCTTAAAATTCAATGGCTGCCTCCTGGCAGCAAGGAAATTCAGTCCAAAAGGAGAAAAGAAGTATGAAGAAATTAGTCCTCGTTTTACTTGCAGCAGTATTCGCGTTATCACTGGTGGGCTGCTCGCAAAAGGCTGCCACCCAGGCCCCGGCCGGTGGGACAGAACCAACGGCCAAAGTATACAATGTCGTCAGCCTCGTCAATGGCAACCTTGGTGATAAATCATTCTTTGATTCAGCTGAATCAGGTTTGAAGAAGCTCGCGGACGCGGGCCGCATAACCTACAAAACCATTGAAATGGGTGGAACCGACGAAGACCAGCCGAAATGGCTGGAAACACTCAACGAAGTGGCGAGCACGGGCGATTACGACCTGGTTATTGTTGGCACTTATCAGATGCCCGATTACCTCAAGGAAGCTGCCACAACCTACCCCAACCAGAAGTTCCTCATCTATGATGACAACACCTACGTGGGCAACAACCAGAACGTGGTCAATATCACCTACAAGCAGAATGACATGGGTTACCTGATTGGTGTCTTCGCCGCGAACATGACCACCCAAACCACCGTTGCCAACATCAACCCCGAAGCCGTGGTCGGTTTCGTCGGTGGTGTGGACAGCCCGGTCATCAATGACTTCCTGTATGGTTTCCTGACTGGTGCGCAGGCCGCCAATCCTGACATCAAGGTGGACACCCGCTATGTCAACAGCTATGTGGATACCGCCACTGCCAAGGAAATGGGCCTCTCCATGATTAACGACAATAAGGCCGACATCCTCTGGGGTGTCGCTGGTTTGTCTGGTAATGGTGCCGCTGAAGCCGCCCTCGAAAGTGGCAAAGCCTGGTTCATCGGCGTGGACTCCGACCAGGAGCTGACCCTCCCTGCCGAACAGGCAGCCATCACCCTGACCTCTGGTCTGAAGAATGTCGGTCAATCCATCATCTGGTTCTTCGATGAATGGGATGCCGGCCGTACCTACTGGGGCAAGGAAGTCCGCCTTGGTATTCCGGAAGGTGGTGTGGGCGTTGTGACTGATAAGAACTTCGCCAAGATTACGCCGAAGGCCGTTCAGGACGCAGTTCTCGCCGCGCAGGCTGATATTGTCGCTGGCAAAATCGTCGTCCCAACCGCGATTGGTGATGAAACCAACGCGGTCATCGCCCTGAGGGATTCACTGCAGCCTTAGTTTCTATTGAAGGCGATAGTGTGATTGTTTTCACCCGAGGGGAGCTGCCTATAGCTCCCCTCGACTCTTAATAAGAAGTGTGAGGATACCCGCAAATGGAACAAGAAGATTTTGTCGTCCAAATGAAAGGGATCAGCAAGGTGTATCCCAACGGTATCGCGGCAAATCAACATGTTGATTTCTTCGTCAGGAAAGGGGAAATCCACGCGCTGATGGGTGAGAATGGCGCGGGTAAGTCCACCCTGATGAAAATACTGTTCGGGCTGGAAGAGCCCACGGATGGTGAAATCATCGTGAATGGGGAGCAAGTCCATCTGACCTCTCCCAGCGTCGCGATTTCCAAGGGAATTGGCATGGTCCATCAGCATTTCATGCTTGTCCCCAGCCTGACTGTGGCTGAAAACATCGTCTTGGGCATGGCGCCCAAAAAATCCGGCATTATCGTGGATTATAAGAAGGCAGTCGAGATTACAGAGGAAAACGCCAAGCGATTCAACCTGTTGGTGGACCCAAACGCCAAGGTCATGGATATCCCGGTTGGCATGAAGCAAAAGGTCGAAATCCTGAAAGCCCTGGTGCGCGGCGCGAGAATCCTCATCCTGGATGAGCCCACCGCGGTGCTGACCACGCAGGAAACCGGGGAGTTGTTCAAGGAACTGGTGAGCCTGAAAGAGCAGGGCTTCACCATCGTTTTCATTTCCCACAAGTTAAATGAAATCAAGCAAATCACCGACCGCCTCACCATCATGCGCAATGGCAAGTCCATGGGCGTATATGAAACCGCCGGTATTTCAGAGGCTGAGATTTCCCGCCTGATGGTTGGCCGGGATGTGGTCCTTTCCGTGCAAAAAGAGAAATCCAAACCCGAAGGATCCGTCCTCAAAGTCCGCGACCTGGAATACACCAACAAGTGGAATAAGAAAGTCCTGGATGGCGTATCCTTCTCGGTTCGAAGGGGAGAAATCCTAGGCATCGCGGGTGTCGAAGGCAATGGTCAGCGCGAGTTGGTTGAAATGCTCTTCAGCCTGAACGTTCCCGACGCGGGCACGGCCACGGTGAACGGTGAAAACATCCTGCAGACCGAACAACGCGCCATCCGCGAAAAAGGTGTCTCGCTCGTTCCAGAAGACCGCATGGTGTATGGTATCGCCGGGCCGGCTACTATCGAAGAGAATGTCATTTCAGACCGGTATTCAAAGAAGCAATTCAACAAGGGTGCTCTTTTTAACGTCAAGGGCATCCACAGCGAAAGCGACCATCTTATCGCGGATTACAGGATTTTGTGCAAATCCCGCAAACAACAGGTGAAAATGCTTTCCGGCGGCAATATCCAAAAAGTCGTTGTGGCCCGGGAGCTTTCCAGCAAGCCAAAACTGATTATTGCGGACCAACCCACCCGCGGCATTGATGTTGGCGCCACTGAATTCATCCGTGCCAAGATCGTGGAGCTGAGCCGGGCGGGGGCCGCGGTCCTGTTGGTTTCCGCCGACTTGAACGAAGTCATCGAGCTGAGCGACAGCCTGATTGTGATGTATGGCGGCAAAATCGTGGCGTATTTTGATGACACATCCCAGCTTGACGATATGGTCATGGGGGAATATATGTTGGGTCTCAAGCACCAGACCGATGAAGAAATCCGGAGAGTGTGTTATGAGTAACAGAAGACTACTGGTTTTCAATATCCTGCGAGGCGTTGCCGCGATTATGCTGGCCCTCGCAGTGGCAGCAGTTTTTATTTTCCTAACCTCCAAAGAGCCACTCACGGCGATGAAGTACTTGCTGCTTGGACCGTTGGTGAGCTTTAAGGCCACGGGACTCGTGTTTAACAGCACTGGCCTGTTCACCATCCTGGCCGCCATGATACCCACAATTTTCACCGGCCTGGCTGTGTGTGTGATGTTCTCAGCAAACCAGTTCAACCTGGCTGGCGAAGGCGTGGTGATGTTGGGTGGTTTTGTCGGCGCGCTTTGTGGCATCTACCTGAAAATCAATTCCCCACTCCACCCCGTCGTGTGCGTATTGGTGGCGGCGGCTGTAGGCGGCGTGATTATGCTCATCCCCGCGCTGCTCAAGGTGAAGCTCGGCGCGAGCGAAATGGTCACATCCCTGATGCTCAACTACATCATCATGTTCGTCGTGCTCCATTTCCTCAACTACAATTTCGCGGACCGCACCAAAGGCTCAACTCAGACCTATCCCATCCTGGACACCGCCCGTATCCCTGAGATTATTGCCAATGGCACGAAGCTCACCTGGGGATTCGTCATCGCCATAATCTTCGTGGTTTTGGTGGCGTTGTTCATGTATCGCACCAAATGGGGCTACGCCATCCGCATGATTGGCATCAACCAATCCTTTGCCAAGTACTCGGGCATGCAGGTGGGCGCCATGATTGTGCTTTCGCAGGTGATTGGTGGCGTGCTCTCAGGCATGGGCGGCAGCATCGAGGTTCTTGGGAGGTTTAACTCTTTCCTGTGGAAGGAGCTGCCGGGCTATGGGTGGGCGGGCATTACCATCGCCATCCTGGCCAAGAACAACCCCATCTTCGTCCCGTTTGCCGCGTTTTTCATTGCTTACCTGAACAAGGGTTGTCAACAAATGGCAACTTATAGCGATGTGCCCTCGGAAATGATTGACATCATCCAGGCGGCCATCTTCCTGTTCTTCGCCGCGGAGCAATTCCTGGCGAAATACCGCCAGAAGATTGTCGTCAAGAACACCCAAATGGACCTCGCCAACCAGGCCAAGGCCGCTGCCAACGCGGAAGGAGGGAGTCACTAATGTTCGAACAATTTCTCTCTACCATTTTGAAGGCGGAATTCCTCTTTTCCGTGATTCGCATCACCGCGCCCATCCTCTTCGCGGCGCTTGGTGCTGTCGTTGCGGAGAAAGCCGGCGTGGTCAACATCGGTCTTGAAGGCATCATGATGATTTCCGCGCTTTTCGGAGTCCTTTTCAGCTACTGGACCCAAAGCTGGCTGATTGGTGTCCTGGGGGCGTTGGTGATAGGCGTATTGCTCAGCCTGATGATGGGTTTCTTCGCGTTCAAGCTTAAAACCGACATCATCCTGGCAGGTATTGCTGTCAACATGTTAGGCGCGGGCGGTACCATCTTCCTGCTATACATGTTCACCGGCATGCGAGGTAATACCGGCGCGCTTGTCACTCCCAACACCCTCATCCCGGTCGTGAACATCCCGCTCATCAAGGACATCCCCATCCTGGGTGAAGTGCTCTCCGGACACTCCGTGCTCACCTATGTTGCCTTCCTGTTTGTCTGGCTTTTGTGGGCAGTGCTTTACAAAACCTCGATCGGCCTGGATATCCGCGCGGTTGGTGAAAACCCAGACGCAGCCGGTAGTGTTGGGATTTCCGTGGAACGCATCAAGTACATCGCCATCGCCATTTCCGGCGCCTTGGCCGGCCTCGGCGGTGCCTTCATGTCCATGTATTATTCCCAGGGTTGGAACTCCGGCATGGTTGCCGGCCGCGGCTTTATTGCCCTCGCGGCCCAAGCCATGGGGCGCGGGGAACCGCTCGGGACCATGCTTTCATCGCTGTTGTTTGGCCTGGCGCAGGCCTTGCGGACGAAGGTCTCTGGTTTGCAGGGCGTTTCCAGCTACCTGGTCTCGGTCATTCCCTACGTGGTGACCGTGATTGGCCTGGTCATTTACGCGGCCAGCACCATGCAGAAAGTGAAAAAACACCATACCAAGGCCCAGAAAGGTGCCTGATATGACCGAGAGGATCCCTGTCATCCTGGATGGCGATCCCGGGCACGACGACGCGATTGCCTGGGTTTTGGCCAATGCCAGTCCGTTATTGGATATTCGCGCCTGCACGTCTGTCTGTGGCAATCAAACCATCCAAAAGACAAGCTACAACGCCATGCGGATCATGACGCTGATCAATTTGCATGTTCCATTTGCGATGGGCCGACCGAAACCTTTGGTAAGTGAACCCATCATCGCTCCAACCGTCCATGGTGTCTCTGGGTTGGATGGCCCTGCGTTGCCCGAACCCGACTTTGAACCACTCCCTATCAGCGCTGTAGAGCTCATGGCCAAGGTCCTGCGGGAAAGCGCCGATCCAGTCACAATCATCCCAACCGGCCCTTTGACGAATGTCGCGGCCTTGTTGATGCTCTATCCAGAACTAAAGCCCAAGATCGCGAGAATCTCATTAATGGGTGGAGGCATCTATTTCGGAAACTGGACCCCGGCAGCGGAGTTTAATATCCTCGTAGACCCCGAAGCGGCTGATATTGTTTATAAAAGCGACATCCCCATCATCATGGCGGGGTTGGACGTGACCGAAAAAGCGCTAGTCTTCCCGGAAGACTTCGAGCGTATCCGCGCGGTTGGGAATCCAGTTGCCAAAGTCGTGGCTGAATGGCTGGACTTTTTCTATGGTTTCCACCGTTCCAAAGGTTACGCTGGTGCACCCGTTCATGACGCGGTCGCGGTCGCGGCCATTATCAAACCCGAAATCCTGGACTCCAAGGAATATTATGTCCAAATTGAAACCACTGGCGACTTCTGCCGTGGCATGACTGTGGCTGACTGGTATGGCTACTACCACAAAGCGCCAAACGCGCGCGTCCTGACTGGGATCCGGCGTGAAGCATTTATTGACCTCTTGGTGGAAGCGGTTACTTATTACAACCAGGAGGAAAAATGAACCCTATTCCAACTATTATCGATAGCGATGCCGGCATAGACGACGCTATCGCCATCATGCTGGCAGCCAAATTGCCTCAACTCAAATTGGTTGGCGTCACCTCTGTCGCGGGTAATGTGGGCGTTGACAAAACGACCCATAACTGCCTGCGTGTGCTTGAGTTCACTGGGATGGACGTTCCTGTGTATCGCGGATCGGCAGGACCGATGTTCAGGCAAAGGGTGGATGCGGCTTTTGTGCACGGGGCGGACGGACTGGGCGGTATGGATTTACCTTGCCATACGCACGAGGTTGAAGGGATCAAGGCCTGGGACTATATCTACAGCGAAGCGGTCAGGTGGAATGGTGAATTACAGCTCATCGCCATCGGACCACTGACCAACCTTGGCATGGCTTTCGTGAAATACCCCGGTCTGCCAAAACTGCTCAAGCGAATCGTGATTATGGGCGGTTCGGCTAGCGAGGGGAATGACACTCCCGCTGCGGAATTCAATATTTGGGCTGATCCTGAAGCAGCGGATATCGTTTTTTGTTCCGGTGTTCCCGTGCACATGTGCGGTCTGGATGTAACCATGCAAGCCCATCTGACCCCCGAAGAAATCGACGAGATTGGCAAGATTGGCAACCCACAATCCAAGTTTTTCAGGGATGTTGTGCAGGGTATCTTAAACTTCCTTTCCCAGTTCAATTTTCCTGGCATGCATATGCACGATCCCGTCGCGGTACTGTATGCGGCAGATGACAGCATGTTCGAAGCCAGCACGGTTGGGGTTCGCGTGGAAACCAAGGGGGCGCTCACCTTGGGCAGAACCGTTACGGATCTGTATAGCGACGCCCAGTGGGAGAAGAACGCGTTTATAGTCACCAAGATCGACCGGGATGCGTTTGTCAAAAAGGTGTTCGAATTGATGAGTAAGTATTGAGTAGCAATAACCAATAATCAGTTTTCGTTCACAGCAGGTCCTCTTTGAGAACCTGCTGTGAGTGTATGGAGAAAGGTTTAT
>JAKOSR010000186.1 GCA_029777225.1 Chloroflexota bacterium | reverse complement strand
GCCTTGTTGGAAAATCGCGTTCGCGCCATTGCGAAATTTGTTGAATTCAAGCAGTACATCTTCTGAGGAATTTATCCTCAGCAAGGTGCGCGAGGATGCATTGCATTGGCCGTCGTCAACTGCCAGACCGCGGATGACCGCGCCTGCCTCAATCCCAATCATAGGTTGGTTACAAACCAGGCTACTGGTTGAAAGCGATGCCGCTCCGAGCCCGTCAATGGTGTGCCGGTTGTTTATCAGGACTTCGGCGGACTTGATGGGATAAGTGCCCAGGATGACAATGCCCGATGTGTTATTGGCGTCATTGGCGTCTTTCAACCCAGTGCCTATCCCCCCGGCCAAATCATCGCCGGAATTAATAAAGCAGGGTGAATACATGCCACATTCGTCGCTGTTTTCAGCAACGTAAAGTGTGGCCATATTCGAGTTAACCAGCACAATCGCGCTGGAGGCAAGCCGGCTAATCCTGGACCAGGCACCACCAGCGTCTTTTTGAACCACGTAAACCACCAATTGTCCGATGCTGGTGGGGGTGGTTTCCAAGCGAAACGCGAGGTTCAGCTTGTCCTGGCCGCTGGTTGGGATGGCGGCGCTGGTGGAAGCTATGAGCACATCCCCTTCCTGGAGTGTGGCCAGGCAGCCACTCTCTGGCTGATAGGGAACACCGCTCAAAACACCTGCAGGAGATTGACTAAAAGTGTCGCTCTTGATGAGCCCAGTGACTGAGGAAGCCACACAGACGTTGATGTTCGCTCCCTGTTGGGAAGGGGACTGGATGTCCACACCGAAGGTGACCTGGTAGTTTAGTCTCTGCCCACCAGCGCATCCTGTAAGCGGGCAGGACTCAGGGCTGAGGAGTTGAACCAGGTCTTGATTGACTGCCTTGGAATAAGCCCTGTTAACGCCCAAAACGAGTAAAACTGCCATCAGGAGGAGTGGAACAGTGATTTTGGGTTTCATCATAAGGGATCCGCCATCATTATTGCAAACATTATAACATTCCCCATCACCCTAATTGTCCCTGGCGGAAGATGTTAAAATAAAGCCGTGGAAAAAAATAAATGGCACATCTTTCCTGGTAGCACGTGGTTTTTTCCATTGGCCGCGACGCTGGTATACATTCTCGGCTTGGTGCTCGCGATGGAAAGCGGCAAGGTATTAAATCCTGTCACTTTTTTTTGCGGGCTGGCCATATTAATTGCCTTTGTGGTGTTGGATAAGGTCAACAACTACACAACGTCCTCAAGCGTAAACCTATTTTCAACTGTCGGAAGAACCCAGAAGCTCAAACATCCCAGTGTGATTGCCCTCTTGTTCGCGGCATTTGCAGCCATTTTTCTTTCCATTTTCTTCTTGCTCCAGCAACAGGTGCTGATTGGTGTGAACCTGGCCTGGCTGGTGTTGATTGCCGGGCTGATGACCATCAACTTCTCGCGGGTTGGTAGGATTTGGGCACAACCTTTCCAATGGCTGATTGAAGGCCTGCTTGTTTCGCCGCTCATGCTCTTCTGGGGCGCGTCTTTGCAGGGCTTTCCTCCGGTTCCACTGATGTCCCTGCTTTCAATTGGCTTAATACTGCTGTATGCTGTCGTCACGCTCGCGCTGCAGTATCCCGATTACCAATCTGATATGGAACATTCTCACCGCTCCTTCATCCTTCTGGTTGGATGGGAAAAGGGGATTGTCATCCATAACCTTTTATTAATTCTGTCTTTTTTACTGCTGGGCGCGTATATTTACCTCGGTGGCACGTGGCGTTTCCATTGGGCGGTGGTTGTGATGCTGCTGGTTGGCGCTTTTCAGATACTTCAATTGCGCCGCATCTCGCAGGGCCTCAGGCCAAACTGGGGCTTGCTCAAGTCAACCGCCATGCTGTTGTTTTCGGCTGTGGTTTATTTTTTTATCACTGGCTATTTATTGAAATGAGCAAAGGAGAAATATGAAATTAAAAGAAGGTGATTTGGCCCCAAATTTTGAACTACTGGATGACGAATCCCAACCCAGGCGGTTGACAGAATTCGCGGGCAGGAAATTGGTCTTGTACTTCTATCCCAAGGATGACACCACGGGTTGCACCGCAGAGGCTTGCAGCTTCAGGGACAATTATGCGGTCTTTGAGAAACAGGGCATCCAGGTGATTGGCATTAGCGCTGACTCAACCAAATCTCACGATAGTTTTAAGCAAAAGTACGGGCTGCCTTTTGTTCTCCTTTCAGACCCCGAGCATAAGGTGTGTGAAGCCTACGGCGTTTGGGGAACCAAGAAAATGTATGGCCGTGAATACCAGGGCATTCTACGCACGACCTTCCTCATCGATGAGGTGGGAAAAATCATGAAAATCTATGAACAGGTCAAACCCACTAACCATGCACAAGAAATCCTGCAGGAATTTGGTCTGTCTTAGGTTGGGAATATATATTAATTGAGCTCCTTTGCGGGAGCTCTTTTTATTATTTCAGGTGGAGTAGTACCTTGCCCTTATTCCAAAGCTCTTCCAGTTGATAGTACTCCCGCGTTTCTTCGGCCATCAAGTGGACGATAACATACCCATAGTCCAGGACAATCCATCCCGATTGGGGTGTGCCTTCAACGATGGCATTCAACCCAAAATTTTGTTTCACTAGTTCTGTGACCGCGTCCGCGAGGCTGTTCAGCATGCGATCGCTGGTGGCGGAAGACAAGACAAACGCGTCAGTAAAATCACACGCTTTGCTCAGGTCCAATATCATGATGTTTTGGCCAAGTTTGTCCTCCAATATCTTGCTTATTTCACGTGCCAAAGTAATTGATTCCAGTTTTCACCTCTTTTTTTGTAGTTTAGCTCAGTTTACTCGTGTGCAATCTTGTATATTTTGGCCCCTCAGGTCCGAGGATGCTGCGAAACAGGCAAATTTCGTTGACGTGTGTGGCGCCAAACACGGACTTGCCCTCAATTCTGGCTATGGTGTACTTCAGTTTAGCCAAAGTCTCATCCGTAATCCAGTCGTTCATCCTGGCCAGGGTAATGTGAGGGGAAACAGAACCCCTCGTTGGGAATTCCTTGCTCAACTGCGCGTGTAGCTTCCTCGCCAGGGCATTCACCGGTTGAACTTCCCGTACGCCGGTCCACAACACGCGGGGTGCTTCGGGATTGGGAAAGAAACCCAGCCCCTCCGTATGCAATTCAAAAGCCTTTTGCTCGTGTCCTGCGCTATCCATGGCCGCATTAATCAGGCCGACCTTCTCCGGATTGGTTTCACCTAAAAACTGCAGCGTGACATGAAAATTTTCGGGTCCAACCCAGCGCACACCGGCCAGGCGCTGCCCATCCGACAATTGTTGTTGCAAGGCTGCAAGACTTCTGATTGTATCTGATGAAATCTCAATCGCGATGAAAAGGCGGATTAACTCCATTTCGCTTTTTATACCACAACAAAAATTATTTACTCGTATAGACCTAACTTGTCCAAGCTTTTACCCCTTGTGTTCGTCTCAAAAAGGCTTGACACGCAAACACGGAAACTGAATTTATGGTATAAAAAAGGTACCCTGCTGTGTTTGTGATGCAGCCTTAAGTTTTGTACCAACACTTTTAAAATTGGTTCGATCTCAAAAAGGTGACGTGATAGACGTTGTTTGTCAAGACTGATCCTGCAGGTAGAACCACTCCTGCATATTTGCAGGTTCAAAACCATCCAGCACACGGCATAGCGGGGAGGCATTATTTTTTTAGCCTTGACAATTGAATAACAGAAGAACTAGCGGCTGAGTCTCCATTTTGGAGATGACGAGGTGGAGGTTCCTCCCTGCGAAGGGAGCGTTAACCCGGCAACGGGGAAAATCGAATTGATCAGCGGATGCCTCCGAATTCCACCAAGAATTCCATTCTTCTTTACACCCATCGCGAATAAAACCTGCTGGTGACAGCAGGCACAAAAGTTTGCATGGTGGGCAGAAATTCCCCAGCGCTGCGATTTGGGGTCACTTTACATTGGAGGTAAGAATGGATGGCATGGACCTATTAAAACAGGTAAAAGAGGATAATATCCGCTTTGTTTCCCTGCAGTTCACGGACATCAACGGAGTCGTCAAGTCGTTGGATGTCCCGGTTGACCGCCTGCAGGAAGTCCTGGACGATGGCATCTGGTTCGACGGATCTTCCGTTGAAGGTTTTGCCCGCATCCAGGAGAGTGACATGTACTTGAGGATCGACCCGGATACTTACGCTATATTTCCCTGGTCTGACCCTGAAAATCGCAGAGGCCGTGTGCTCTGCGACATTTACACGCAGGATGGGACGCCTTTTGACGGCGATCCGCGTGGCTGTCTCAAATCCGCTCTACGAAAGTTGAAGGAAGAAAGGGGCTGGACCTTGAATATCGGTCCCGAGCCGGAGTTTTTCCTGTTCCTGCGCAATGGCAAGGAAAATATTCATCCTGTACCCTATGACGTGGGCGGCTATTTTGATTTTTCGGCCAATGACCAGGCCGTTATCGTACGAAATGAAATCATTGCCGCGCTCAAACAAATGGGCCTCAACGTGGAGGTGGGTCACCATGAGGTTGCCCTGGGCCAACATGAAATTGATTTCCGCTTTGACGACGCGCTCAAGACGGCTGATAACGTCCTGACCTTCAAATCCACGGTGAAGGCAATCGCGGCCAAAAACGGGCTAATCGCGTCCTTTATGCCCAAACCCATCTTTGGCATCAATGGCTCTGGGATGCACTGTCACCAATCCATATTTAACCTCGCCGGCGACAACCTGTTTTATGACCCCAACGACCAGGATAATCTCTCGGTGATGGCCTATCACTATCTTGCCGGCCTTCTCAAGCACGCGCGCGGGATGTCCGCGGTTTTGGCCCCCACCATCAATTCTTACAAACGTCTTGTCCCAGGCTATGAAGCCCCGGTCTACATAGGTTGGGCGCAAGTCAATCGCTCCGCCCTGGTGCGCATTCCCAGGGTAGTGAAAGGCAAAGGGAACGCCGTCCGCATGGAATTGCGCTGCCCGGACCCATCCGCCAACCCGTACCTCGCCTTCAACGCGATGCTGCATGCCGGCCTGGAAGGGATTGACCAAAACCTGCAGCACCCCGCCTCACTCAATAACATTAATGTCTACGAACTATCTGAGGAAGAACGCCAGCACCTGGGCATCAGGACCCTGCCGGCGTCGCTTTCCGAGGCCTTACGGGAATTCCAGGGCGACCCCCTCATGCATACCGTTCTCAACGACAGCCTTTACGACAAGTTTGTTGTTTCACGAAAAGTCGAAATTGAGGCTTACCGTCTGCATGTTTCGGACTGGGAAATCAGCCGGTACCTTGAAACGCTCTGACACGCACAACGTCAAATTTTTGGTATCATCAAGGCATGCGAAAACATGCCTTGATTTTTTTCTCGCTTGCCTTCATCCTCGCGCTTTCCGCCTGCTCACAACTGCGCCTGGACCAGGATTCGCTTCCTTGGAATAAGGATAAGCAAGTGCTGTACCAGGACGACTTTACGAATGAGGAGAGCGGTTGGGAAAGCATCAGCAATGTCTACGAACTTAAAGGTTATTCCTCTGCCGGCTACCTGATTTCCGTCAATTTACCAAATTCCCGGTCCTGGTCGACCTCCGGTTACCTTTATAAGAACCCCAAGGTCTCGGTGGAGGTTCGCAAGATTACCGGTCCGGCCGATACCAATTACGGACTGGTTTGCCGCTATCTTGACCCGGATAATTATTACAGCTTTCTCATCAGCCCGGATGGCTACTACGCGATCATGAAGAAACAAAATGGCTCCACCAGCATCCTGGGAGCCAAACAATTCACGCATTCCGACGCCATTCAAAAGGATGATGGCCTGAATGAGCTCACGGCGACGTGTGATGGCGAAAACCTAATCCTCGCTGTGAATGGCTCGGAATTGATGACTGTCCAGGATTCGGCTTTCCAGCGGGGGGAAGTGGGTGTCATCCTCGAGACCCGTGCGCAGGACGGCGCGTCTTCCCTGTTTATGAACTTCGAGGTTTCCAGGCCTTAAAATGAAAGTATTTTTAGATATGGTAGGCTGCCGGCTTAACCAGGCCGAGATAGAAAAGCTTTCCCTGGACTTGGTGCGGGAGGGTCACGAGGTCTGCACCGACCCAGTCGATGCGGAGTTAATCGTGGTGAACACCTGTTGTGTCACCGCCAAAGCAGCCGCGGATTCACGGAAAATGGTGCGACATTACCGACGGGAAACCAGCGCGCAGGTGCTTGTGACCGGCTGCTGGACTTCTGTTTTTGGGCAGGAAGCCTCAGCCCTAACGCTCCCTGAGTTGGTGGTTCCCAACCAGCTCAAAGGTGAGATTCCGGATCTTATTGGGCGGAATTTCGTTGCCGGGAGAGACGTCCAAAGAAAGCCAGAGCTGGGCCACCGCTCGCGAACACGGGCCTTTGTAAAAGTCCAGGACGGATGCAATAACCGGTGTAGTTACTGTCTCACCCGCGTTGCCCGGGGTGCTTCCACAAGTGTTCCCCAAGATGAGGTTATTGCCCGGGTGCAGGACCTCTGCCAAATGGGCGTCAAGGAAATCGTTTTGACCGGCGTGCAGCTTGGCTCCTGGGGCAGGGACCTCGAAAGAAAACAAGACCTGGGAATACTGATCAAATCCATCCTGGAAGAAACTGACATCCCCCGCGTGCGGCTTTCATCCATTGAACCATGGGACGTCAACGGGGAATTGCTGGAATGCTGGCAGAACCCGCGGGTTTGCAGGCATCTGCATATTCCACTGCAAAGCGGCTCCGATGGCGTCCTCCAGAGCATGCGCCGTCCCTGTTCCCCTGTCGCCTTTTTAAGGGTTTTGGATGCCGTCCAACAGGCTGACCCCCTGATCAGCGTAACGACGGACATCATCGTGGGATTTCCGGGTGAAACGGAAAGCGACTTTGACCAAACGCTGGCGTTGGTTCGACAGGCTGGCTTCTCTGGCGGCCATGTTTTCCGATTTTCTCCCATGCCAGGCACGGCCGCGGCAGAACTGCCGGGGCAGGTTCCCTCGCTCGTGAAAGATGAACGCGCCAAGGTGCTGGCACTGGAATTCGCGCAGGCCAAACTGGCATATGGCCGTTCAAAAATCGGACAGGACGTGGAAGTGCTTTGGGAGACCGGGAAACCTGTGGGGCAGACCACGCGATATTCCGGGCTCACCAGCGATGAACTTCGCGCTTCAATCCTTTCAGGCGCGCACCTTCAAAACACGCTGACCCGCGCCAGGGTGCAGTCCGTGGATGAGCAGGGCGGGTTGCTGGTCACATTTGACCCTCTTTCCAAGGAGCAGGCGTGAAGCCTCGTTTTGGAAATTCCTTTAATGGCTGGATGATGTGGGAAGAATTCCTCTTTGGTTTTGGTAGGTCATGTGTTGGTGTAAAGCGCTTGACGATGCGGGTGCTTCAGGTATAATTCAAAGGTTAAAATTCTTCGCCAATTGACTTTGGTTAATTCTGCCTTTGCCTGGCAAAGGTTTTTGAAAGGAAATGTCATGACAAAACGTACTTATCAACCCAAGATTCGCCGCCGCGTGCGTGTGCATGGTTTTCGAGCCCGCATGGAAACCAGTGACGGACGGGAAGTCTTGAAGCGCCGCCGCCTGCGCGGACGCCATCAACTGACGACCAAAGCCAACAACCACGTCAAACGTATTCACTGGTAATTTATTAGTTACCAGGTAAGCTGAACAGTTGTGTTTCAGCCTGGAAAAGGCGAAAAATTAAAGAGTTCGGAGCAGATACAGGCAATCAGAAGGGCGGGTAAAGCCTACTCGAACGCTCTGATGGTTCTGATGGTGATACCGAACTCTTTGGCTTTTTCCCGGTACGCCGTGATAGCCAGCCGAAAGGTGGGCGGCGCGGTGAAGCGAAATCGATGTAAACGGGTGCTCCGGTCTCGGATTCAGAAGCTTTTTCCCCAGATAGACGCGGGTTTCGACCTTCTCCTCATCGCGAGGCTCCCGCTCCTGGCTGGCAATCCGTTGGAAATCGACAGCTCAGTCTCTGATTTGATTAAGCGCGCAGGATTGTTGCGGAACCAAGATGCAGTCAACCCATGACCACGAAGAGGAAACCAACTTTTCAGACCCTCCTCTTCGCAGCTTGAAGATGAACCTGGCGAACTTGCCCAGGATGACATTGCTGCTGCTGATCAAAGCTTACCAAAAAGTGGTTTCGCCGGCCCTGCCGCCGAACACTTGTCGCTTTTATCCGACCTGCTCCCACTACGGATACCAGGCGGTTTATCGCTACGGTGTGTTCAAAGGTGGCTGGCTGGCTGTCAAGCGCATCGTCCGGTGCAATCCTTTCAATGAGGGCGGCATCGATCCGGTTCCATAAATGTGGAGTTTTATGAAAAAAACCTGGTTAAAAATATCAATCATATCAATTCTCGGTCTGGCTGTTTTGGCCGGCTGCGCGATGGGTCCACGGGCGGAATCAATCCCTGGGATTAGCGCTGATGGCGATTCCGTGTATGTCTCCTACCGGCAGCACGTGTACAAGCTCAATGCTAAATCCGGTACGGAATCCTGGCGTTTTCCTGTAAAGGCTTCCACCGCGGTTATGCTTTATGCCCCAGCGCTTGTGAAGGATGGGAAGGTCTATGTTGGTGACCTTGCCAATACGCTGCACAACCTCACTGCTGATAACGGCACCGAAACCTGGAGCTCATTAGGCGCCAAGGGTTGGTACCAGGCCAAGGTGGCCATCGATGGCGACTTGATGGTGGCCCCTAACACAGACCGCAACGTTTACGGCGTCAACCTGGATGGTTCACTCAAGTGGACCTACAAAGGCAATTTCGCGTTCCTGGCTGAACCCGTTTTTGTGGATGGCAAGGTGATGATAAGCTCCCAGGACCATGAGTTATTGGCACTTGACCGTGAAACGGGCGAGGAGATTTGGTCCGCGCCATTCAAAGGCGGTTTGGTGGCCGCTCCTCTTTATGACCCAACCAGTGGCCTGCTTTTCGCGGGCAGCCTGGGCAAAGATTTCCTCGCGATTAAGCCGGAAACCGGTGAGGTTGCCTGGAGCTTCAAGGACGCCAGTGATGTTTCCAGCATTTGGTCCACGCCCATCCTGATTAAGGACCAGTTGATTTTCTCGGATGAAGCGGGTTCCGTCTTCTCGGTTAATCCGGAAACTGGCGCACTGAACTGGCGCGTGAATGCCGGAGGAGACATGATTGCCGGCCCGCTGGCACTTGAAGACTCCTTTGTTCTGGCCACCGAGGATGGCGTCATCACGCGATATGACCTCGACCGGAACCCCATCTGGACGAAAACTGTGGATGGTCAAATTTATGGTACGCCTGTCCTGGCAGGGGATGTCTTCCTGGTAGGCACCATCAAGGGCGCCAATATACTCTATGCATTTGATTTCAAAGGCAACCAACTCTGGTCCTTTATGCCAGCGAATTAGGAAGACTACTATGTGGGATACACTGATTATTCAACCTTTTACCAACGTACTCTTGATGATCACCATGGTGGTCAAGAATTTTGGCGTTGCTATTATTCTCTTCACCCTGTTGATTAAGCTGCTCACTTACCCGCTCACAGCCAAACAACTTAAAGCTTCTGCGGCAATGCAGGATTTGCAAAATGATCCGCATTACAAGAAGATGCAGGAGAAATACAAGAACGACAAAGAACGCATGGCCCAGGAACAGATGCGGATTTACAAGGAAAAAGGCATCAACCCCTTTGGTTCCTGTCTGCCAACCCTGATTCAATTCCCCATCATCATTGGCCTGTACCAGAGCATCATGAAGGCCATGGCTGCCACGCCATTGGAACTCAGCTCGCTGGAACGCATCATCTACCCCTTCCTGGACCCCACCAAGATTCTCCCCATTCAAAACCACTTCCTTTGGATGGACCTGGGTCAGCCCGAACGGCTGGTCTTGTTTGGATTTGGGGTTCCGATTCTGGCAATCGTGGTGGTTCTCACCACTTTCCTGCAAACTAAGGTGATGACCCCCCCGACCAGCCAGAACGACCAGGCGGCCGCGATGACCAAGAGCATGAACCTTTACATGCCCGTCCTGATGGGCTGGATGGCCTATTCACTTGCTTCTGGTCTTGCGCTTTACTTCCTAGTGAGCAACCTCGCGACCATCGTGCAGTACGCGGCGATGGGCAAGGTCGACTGGTCGGGGATACTCCCCTGGGTGAAACCGGCTCCAAAGCCTAAAGCCCCGGTCGTGGTAATAGAAGACGACGATGAGGAAGAAGAACCGGTGGTTGAACCGGAAAAAACGGTCAAACCCTCAGCGAGGTCGGCTGCAAAAAAGCAGCGTCCCAAGATGAAACGTTAACCCATCAAACGTGGGGGATGAGGAGAGAAAGATGAATGAGAACAACGTGATTGAAGCCAGTGCCGCCACAGTTGAAGAAGCCGTGGAAAAAGGCCTGGCAGAAATCGGTGCCGCGCGTGAAGATGTGAATATTGAAGTGCTGGATGAGGGAAAGCGCAACCTGTTTCGCTTTGCTTCCCGCCAGGCACGCGTCAGGCTGACCCTTCGCGAACCTGGTTCCGTGCCTGCAAGGCCGGAAAAACCAGCCCAGGAAAGACCGATAACTGTGGTAAAGCCAGAAATTGAACAATCCACTGTTCCCACGTCTGAGATGGTATCCGGCTATGAAGAACAGCAGGCGATTGTCGCTGAAACGACCCTGGAAATCCTTAAAAACATGGGCATCAGCGCAGTTGTGAATACCCGGCTGCAGATGGTGGAGGAATCGGAGACCCCCGTCGTTTATGTAAACATCGAGGGGGCGGATTTGAGCTTCCTGATCGGTCGAAAATCAGAGACGTTAAATGCGCTCCAACATATCACCGGCCTAATCGCGAGCCGCCGTTTTGGAGATTGGATCCCTATCCAGCTGGATGTACAGAACTATCGGGCCCGACGTGTTGTGGAACTGCAAAAGCTTGCCCGGCGCATAGCCGACCAGGTGGCCAGCACTGACCGAAAACAGTGCCTGGAACCGATGCCGGCCAATGAACGCCGCATCATCCACATGGAACTTCGCGACAATCCGCGTGTATACTCTGAATCCACTGGCGAAGAGCCCAATCGCAAGGTTTGTGTCCATCCCCGGAAGTAATCCCGGAAGAATTTGAGGTTGCCATGCGCGCGGTTGATTTGATTATCAAAAAACGGGATAAATTGGAGCTCACCAACGAAGAAATCGGGTTCCTGGTTGAGGGTTATACCGATGGCTCCATCCCAGACTACCAGATGTCGGCCTGGGCCATGGCAGTCCTTTTAAATGGCATGAGCGCTGAAGAAATCACGAATCTTACCCTTGCCATGGCGCGTTCAGGTGAGACGCTGGACCTGGGGCAGGAGGTCTACCCCGTGGTGGACAAGCACTCCACCGGTGGAGTAGGGGATAAAACCACGCTCACGGTTGCCCCCATCGTTGCCGCCTGTGGCCTGCCTGTCGGAAAGATGTCCGGGCGCGGCCTAGGCTTTAGCGGTGGGACCATTGACAAACTAGAGTCCATCCCGGGATTCAAGACCGACCTGACCACGCAGCAATTTATCGAAATTCTCAAAGAGCACCAAATCGTGCTCACTGGCCAGAGCGCAGACCTGGCGCCCGCGGATGGCAAGCTTTACGCGCTGCGGGATGTCACTGGCACAGTGCAGTCCATCCCTCTCATCGCGTCTTCTGTCATGAGCAAAAAGATTGCCGCAGGGGCACACGCGATTGTCCTGGATGTAAAGGTTGGCCAGGGTGCTTTCATGAAAACCCTCGATGACGCCAAAGAACTGGCTCACACCATGGTGGCGATTGGAAAACTGAGCGGAAGAAAGGTGATTGCCGTGCTTTCACCGATGGACCAGCCGCTTGGCAGCGCCGTGGGCAACGCGCTTGAGGTGAAGGAAGCCGTGGAAATGCTCAAGGGCATTGGCCCGGAGGATTACCGCTATCACTGCCAGCATCTTGCCGCGTACATGCTCCTGCTTGGTGGAAAGGCAGCCACGGAAGAGCAAGGTTTGGTTTTAGCCCAACGCGCGATTGACAATGGTTCCGCCTTGGAAAAATTCTGCGAACTCGTGATTGCCCAGGGAGGCGATGTGAGTTACATCGATGACCTGGGGAAGCTTCCCAAGGCCGGCATTATTCACACCATCCAGGCCGAAGAAAGTGGTTGGGCGGCTGAAGTGAACGCGCAGGAAATTGGCGAAAGCTCGGTTATTTTAGGGGCTGGCCGCCTTAAAAAGGGCGACCCCATCGACCCGGCTGTTGGCATCATGGTCCACGTCAAAATTGGGGATCGTGTTGAGAAGGGGCAGACCCTTTTCGAGGTGCACGTCAACGACGAGTGCAAGTACAACGAAGCCATGGTCAAGATAAAAAAATCGGTCAAAATCAGTAATGAACCGGTTGAAGCACCACCGTATTTTTATGGTGTGATTGGATTGTGACGCAAGTGCCAAACCCGGGAAACCGGGTTTTTTATTCAGTAAGAGAGACGAAGCATGTTTAGAGAACGCAAAGATATTCGCAACGTGGCCATCATTGCCCATGTTGACCATGGTAAGACGACCCTGATTGATTCGATGTTACGCCAGGCCAAAACCTTCCGTGAGAACCAAAAAGTTCAGGAAAGAGTGATGGACTCCAACGACCTGGAACGCGAGCGTGGAATTACCATTCTTGCCAAAAATACCGCGATTACCATCCCTGACCCCGTCACAGGTGAGTTGATAAAGATTAACATCGTTGATACCCCCGGGCACGCGGATTTCGGTGGTGAGGTCGAACGCATCATGAACATGGTGGATGGCGTTTTATTGCTGGTGGACGCGGCTGAAGGGCCAAAACCCCAAACGCGCTTTGTACTCAAACAGGCCATCGCCAAGAACCTGCGCACCATCGTCGTAATTAACAAGCTCGACCGCAAAGACGCGGATGCCGACAGGGCGTTGAACGATACTTTTGACCTGTTTGTGGAACTGGGAGCCAATGAAAAGTTGTTGGAATTCCCAATCATTTACGCCAACGGTTTGGAAGGCACGGCTGGCGTGACCCAGCAGTTGGAAAACAACCTCCGCCCCTTGTTTGAGTGTATCCTCAAGGAAATTCCCGGCCCCATCGCCGACCCTGACGCCCCGTTTCAGATGCTCGTGACCAACCTGGGCTATGACGAGTATAGTGGTGTGACCGCATCCGGTCGTATCCATGCCGGTAAATTGCTCAACAACCAGTTCATTTACCGCATCCAACACGATGGCAGCATGGAAAAAATCCAGGCGCGTTATATTTACACCTTCCAGGGCCTTGAGAAAGTGGCCGTGGACCAGGTGACCGCTGGCGAAATCGTCACCATCGGTGGGCTCAAAGACATCCAAATTGGCGAAACACTCGCGGATTACGAGAGCCCGGCTGCCTTGCCGGTCATTACTGTGCAACCCCCAACCGTGAAAATGACCTTCGGTGTGAACACCTCTCCGTTTTCGGGTGAGGAGAGCAAATGGAGCACCTCACGCAAGCTGGCCGAACGCCTGACCACGGAACTGCGCACCAATATTGCCTTGCGCGTGGAACAAACAGACTCGAAAGATGAATTCATGGTTTCCGGCCGGGGTGAACTGCACCTGGGCATCCTGATTGAAACCATGCGCCGCGAAGGGTACGAATTCCAGGTGAGCCGGCCGGAAGCCATCGTGGTCACAAACGAAGATGGCACCAAGCTGGAGCCCTTTGAGGAAGTGCACGTGGATGTGGATTCAGAGTATGTCGGCGCTGTGGTGGAAATGCTGGGCCAAAGGCGTGGCCGCATGACCAATATGACCAACAACCCCGATGGTACTGTCCACCTGATTTACGTCATGCCCACACGTGGCTTGCTTGGTTTCAGGTATAAATTCCTGAATGTGACCCACGGGCGTGGTGTTTTAAACAGCTTTTACCTGGGCAACGACAAGCTGGAGGGTCCAATTGAAAGCCGGCAGACCAGTTCGATTGTGGCCCGGGAGAGTGGCGTTTCAACCACGTATGGCCTCAAGAATGCCGAACCGCGCGGCACGCTTTTCATCGGGCCAGGCGTTCCGGTATACGAGGGAATGGTTGTGGGCGAAACCCCGCGCTCTCAGGATTTGTCCATTAACATCGCCAAGAAAAAACATCTGACCAACATGCGTCAATCCATCCGCGACTTGGAAGAACGGCTTGACCCACCCCGGTTGATGAGCCTGGATGAAATGATTGAGTACCTCGGGCCGGACGAACTGGTGGAGGTGACACCCAAGAGCCTGCGCATGCGCAAGCGCATTCTCGACACGCATGACCGGCTTCGGACTGAGAAGAACGGCGAAGTGGAAGAAGACGACTAGATGTAGAAAAACCTTGGATCAGATAGGGCAGGCAGAAGCCTGCCCTATCTGATCCAAGGGTATTGGCTAACCATTGGATAGAGCGGACCCCAAAGAGTAATCACGGGTTAATCTTTAAATATTTTGTCGGATTGCGT
>JAKOSR010000185.1 GCA_029777225.1 Chloroflexota bacterium | reverse complement strand
CCGGATAAGTGATGGCATCCAGGTTTTCAACATTGTAAGTTGCGATGGAAAGCTCGGATTCCTCCGGCGCCCGGACCTCGTTAATGACCGGTTTGCCTTGCATAAACTGCAGCTGTCCGGTTGGTTCCAGCTTGAAATTGCCAAAGCTGTAATCCATGATCCCAACAATGGGTTTCGTGAAGCGGGCTCCAGGCAGTATGTTCGGTATATTGACGAACGCGTCGTCGATAAAGATGCGTTCAGGGTTGAAATCGGCTTCCGTGGCGAGCAAGATGTTCCTGTCTGAAAGCAAGCCGGCGTCCTGGCCTCCATCGGCAAGGATTGCCACCTCCTTAAAACTGGCGGTCGGGCTGATGGCCAGCGCGTCATTCACCTGGACGAGCATGCCCTCCAGGCTTTCATAGAAATCCAAACCATCCTCAAGGGGGTCAAAGATGCCGTTGCGGCCGGCATAACCATTCACATCGTTTTCGATGATGGTGCTTGGAATTACACGCCCGCCCCGCCCCAGGACAATAGGCGCCGGGAGCGCGTTACCACTGGAGAGAACCTGGTAATTGCCCAGGCGCAGGTTGGTAATCGTGAGCGAGTTTTCTCCAACCCCGGCTGGGTTGTATTCTTTCACATTCGCGTTCCACACCAGCACCTGGTCCCCTTTAGAAACCTGGAAAGCCGAACGCACTTCCACAAAAATACCATCGGATGTGGCATCTTTGCCGTCCCCCATCGGATCCTGCATATAGAATCCATTGCTTTTAATGGCCGTAATAATCCCGGAGAGGCATAAACCGGTCTTACCATCCAACGGTGAGCGGTGGCCGGCACCCTGCACGCTGGCGATGCTCGTGACGAAGCTCCCAGCGGGGCAAGGCAACGAAGCCTGGGTTGGCACAATGCTGGCTGCCTGAGACGTGGCTGTCGGAGCAGGTAGGGCGGAACGCAACCCCGCGCAACCAGCCACAAGGACAATCACTAATAATAGACCAACAATTTTTCCTAATCTAATACTCTGATGGCACAACGTTGCTGTCTCCTTTTTGACCGGGATTATTTTACAACACAACCCAACACCCTCATGAACCTCTGGATTCGGACTAATTAGGATAAAATTGAGGGATGGAAATTCAAGCCGCCATTGCCAAGGTTGACAGCTATACATCCCCTCAGGAAGGGGACAAAGTTGAAATCATCGAAAGACCGAACGGGGGAATATCCATCATCATGGCTGAAGGAAAACTAGATAACCAGCGTTCCAAGGCCATTAGCATCAAAGCCGTCCATGCCTTGATGGGCCTCATCAGCGATGGCATTCATGATGGTGCCGCTTCCAGGGCGGTGCTTACCAACCTTAAAAACGAGCATCATGGCCGGGCTTCTGTGGCCCTGAGCGTGATTTCCTGCGACCTGGAAAGCCAAACCATCATCATCACCAAGAACAATTGTGTTCCAGTGGTGATTATTCGGCCTGAACAGGTTGATTTTTTGAATCTTGAGTCCGAAACATTAGCTGGTGGATGTATTACCCCTGCCGTGTTCCAGTTCCAACTCGAAAGCGACCTCACCTTCTTTTTACTTTCGGACGGAATTTGCTCTGCGGGTGGGCAAAGCCACCAGAGCCTGGATATCCGTGAGATTATGGAAACCTTCCTCGAAGACCAATCCATGGATGTGCAGGCGATGGCGGATTTTGTCTTGAACCAGGCCATCAGCCTGGACACAGGCGAACCCAAGGATGATATGACCGTGGTGGTTTTCAGGGTTCGCCCTGTATTGTTCAATGGCATCCGCCGGGTTTCCATCCAGTTTCCGATTAAACCCGCATAAAAAGGAGAAAATATGCGTGAAGAAGTTGTCCTAATAACCGGCGCGAATGGCGAAATTGGCCATGGGCTCATCCGGTACCTGGCTGAGAAAAATAGTTCCATCGTGGCGATAGATGTGAATCCACTGGACAAATCACTGCGGAGTGAGGTTTCTTCGTGGATTGTTGGAGACATCCTGGACCAAATCCTGCTTGGCAGGCTGGTCGTGGAGCATCAGATTAGAGTGATTTACCACCTGGCCTCCATCCTTTCCACCAAGGCGGAGTACAACCCGGAGACGGCACATCGCATCAACGTGGAAGGCACACTCAACTTGCTCAGGCTGGCCGTGGAACAATCGAACTGGCAGGGTAATTCGGTTAAATTTATTTATCCAAGCTCCATTGCGGCTTACGGGCTCGCCAGCCTGGACGAGAAAAAACAAGCTGGCAAGGTGAAGGAAACGCAGTTCACTTATCCAACAACCATGTATGGTTGCAACAAGTTGTATTGCGAGAACCTCGGCCGATATTATGGCCGCTACTATCGCCAGCTGGCCGCCGACAGCAGCACCAACCCCTCCGTGGACTTTCGATGCGTGCGTTTCCCCGGGTTGATTAGCGCTGAGACCATCCCAACTGGTGGCACGAGCGACTACGGGCCGGAAATGCTGCACGCCGCGGCAAAGGGCCTGCCCTACCAGTGCTTTGTCCGGCCGGATACCAGGCTGCCATTTATGGTCATGCCAGATGCCATTAAGGCCCTAATCACCCTGCAGGAAGCGGATAAGGAACGCCTGACTCAGGATGTCTATAATGTCACCAGTTTTAACCCGGACGCGGAGGAGCTCGCGGAAATCACGCAGGCAGCCTTCCAGGGTGCGCAAATAGAATTTGAACCTGACTTGCGCCGGCAAAAAATCGTGGACACCTGGCCCGAGGATGTCGATGATAGCGCCGCCAGGCAGGACTGGGATTGGAAGCCGGATTACGACCAGGCGCACGCTTTTAGGGACTACTTGATTCCAGCAATCAGGAACCGGTACGCGCCCTCCCACGAATAGACGAGGCTGAGCATGCCATTGTACGAATATCACTGTCAACATTGTGAGAAGACTTTTGAACAACTGCGTAATATCTCGCAGGCGGATGAGGCCCAGCCTTGCCCGACTTGTGGAAGCACGCAGGTAAACCGTCTGCCGTCGCTGGTTAGCGCCATCAGCAATGGCAGGTCGGTCACGCATCAATTATCCAGCTGCAGCTCCTGCAGCTCTGGTAGCTGTTCGAATTGTGGGCATTCATGAACGCATATTTCCAAAATAAGTACGTTTTGATTACGGGTGGCTCCAGTGGCATAGGGCTTGCGCTCGCCAAAAGACTTTTCGCGCGCGGAGCTTCGTTGAACCTTTTGGCTCAAAACATGGAGCGGCTGCAAAATGCCAGGGCTGAAGTGGAGAAGTCCCGTCAGGCCACCTCGCAAACGCTGGATATCTTCTCAGCGGACGTGGCCAACCTGGACTCTGTCAGTAGTGCCGCCAGGCAAATCACCACGGCTGGAACGCCAGATATTATTTTCAACTGTGCTGGCGTCGCGCGTCCCGGATATGTTGAGGAGCTCGACCTCGACATTTACCATTGGACGATGGACATCAATTACTTCGGCACGGTCAACGTATGCAAGGTATTCCTGCCTGATTTTCTCAAACGGGGCAGTGGGCACTTTGTCAATTTTTCATCCATCGCGGGCGTGGTTGGGCTTTTCGGATACACCGCCTATTGCGGCTCCAAATTCGCCGTACGCGGATTCTCGGATGCCCTTCGGAATGAAATTAAGCCAAAGGGTGTGCGGGTTTCAATCGTCTATCCACCCGACACGGATACCCCACAGCTTGCCTGGGAAGACCAATTTAAACCTTTTGAAACCCGCCAGATATCGGGTGTCAGCAAACCCCTCAACGCGGATGATGTTGCGCTTGCCATCTTGAGCCAGGTTGAGCGAGGAAAATACGCCATCCTACCGGGTACGGACGCCAAACTGATGTACTTTGCTGCCACAAGTCTTGGGAACCTGATTTACCCTGTGCTGGATATGATGGTCAGATCCGCTTTGAAAAAGAAACCCAAAACATAAGCCATCCGACAGGTTCCCTGATGCTGGACATCCAGTCAATATTGGAAAATTGGCAAACAGACCCTGAATTTGCGGGGAGCATTGCCAGTTGCAAAACAATCCCCGCCAGCAAGGGTGAACTCCGCGACCTGCCCACGGACATAACACCAGCGCTAAGGGAAGCGCTTATCAGTAAGGGGGTCACCAGCCTTTACAGCCACCAGGCCGATGCCTTTCACCTGCTTGCTGAAGGGAAAAGCGTCGTCGTCTCCACTGGCACAGCAAGTGGGAAGACCCTCTGTTACAACCTGCCTGTGCTCGAGGCGATGCTGCGCAATACGGCCGCCACGGCTTTGTACCTGTTCCCCACCAAAGCGCTGGAACAGGACCAGCTTAAAGGCCTGCAAACCCTACTACAGGCTTCAGGCGCTGAAAATGACCTGCCTTGCGCCGTGTATGATGGCGATACGCCAGCCCATCACCGGCAGGAAATCCGTAAAAAAGCAAGCATCCTTATCACCAATCCGGACATGCTGCACCAGGCCATCCTGCCACACCATACCCTGTGGCATAAGTTTTTCAGAAATCTTTCCTTCGTGGTCATCGATGAAATTCATATCTACCGCGGCGTGTTCGGTTCGCATATTGCCAACGTCATCCGTAGGCTAAAGAGAATTGCCAATTTTTACGGCAGTTGGCCGCGTTTCATCCTGACATCCGCAACCATCGGAAACCCGCTCGAATTGGGTGAAAAATTGGTGGACAGCCCCTTGACGCTCATTGACCGGGACGGCTCGCCGCATGGCAAGCGCTTTTTTCTGATTTACAACCCGCCTCTGATTGACGAACAATTGGGGCTGCGTAAAAGTGCCATCCAGGCAGGCATCAACCTGGGCCGAAAGCTACTCCTGGCCGGCCGGCAAAGCCTCATCTTCGCCCGGACCAGGCGCACCGTGGAAATGATTCTCATGTACATGATGGACCAGCTTCCCGAAGCTTATCGCGGGCTGGTGCGGGGCTATCGCAGTGGCTACCTGAAGACTGACCGCAGGCAAATCGAGCAGGACTTGAAAAGCGGAGCGGTCCGAACCGTCGTGGCCACATCCGCGTTGGAGCTTGGGATTGATATCGGCGACTTGGAGTCCGTCATCCTGGTTGGGTATCCTGGCTCTGTGGCCACCACCCTGCAGCGTGCTGGGCGGGCTGGCCGACAATTGCAAACCTCGCTGGCCATCATGGTCACTGCTCCAGACGCGATGGACCAATACCTGGCCCACCATCCTGAATACTTGACGGAAGGTAACCCGGAAAACGCGCTCATCAACCCGGACAACCTGCCCATCCTGCTGCAACACCTGCAGTGCGCGGCATTTGAACTGGGATTTAACCAAGGAGACACATTCGGGTCCTTGGAGCCAGGCTTACTGGAAAACTTCCTGAAGATGTTCGCCAATTCCGGCCTGCTTTACCAGCAAAATGATCGCTATTTTTGGCTCGGCGAGCAATTTCCCGCGGCGGATGTCTCCCTGAGAAGCAGTACACCAAGCAGGATTTCGCTCAAGAGCATCACAGACGAGGGTGAAGAATTAATCGGGGAAATCGATGCGGGAAGCGCGGCCTGGTTGGTTCATCCCGAAGCCGTGTACCTGCACGAGGCAGAGACCTACACTGTAAAGGACCTTGACCTGGAGCATGGCCTCTGCCTGCTTGAAAAAGGGCAGACGGATTACTACACCGTGCCCACGCTGGAAACAACCATCGAAAACTTCGCGTCGCATCAAGGGGAAGTCTTTGGCACATTCAGCCGGGACTTTGGCGACCTGCGGTTGCGGATTGAGGTGACTGGTTATCGCAAGCTGCGCTGGCTGACGAATGAAACCATCGGCAATGGCACAGTCTCCCTCCCACCGCGTTACCT
>JAKOSR010000184.1 GCA_029777225.1 Chloroflexota bacterium | reverse complement strand
TCAATCAGCGCGAGCGCCTGCTCCAAAAAGAGCATGCTCGAACTGGGAAAGCCCTGTTTATCGGCGGTGTAGGCCTGCCAGAGCAAAGCCGCTGATCGGCAAAGTGGGTCACCTACGCGCAACGCGATGGACTCAGCAACGGCCAATTGCTGGCTGGCTTCCTCGTATTCGCCGGCCATGGCCTGGCTGGCACCCAGGGAAACGCGCACCAGCATGCCAATCCACTCATCCCCCGCGCTGCTGGCAATCGAAAGGGCTTCCTTGCCCACAATTTTGGCCTCTGGCAGCTGGCCGTTGTAACCCAGTAGGCGGCAGATGCCCCACAGTGGTTCCACGTGAATGCGGACGATATCCACATCCCGGATGGCCTCATCGTAATACTCGCGGATGTGGCGGATATCCCAGGGCGTCAGGAGTGAATCCGGATGGAGTTGCATGGCATGACCCAGGCGCATGCTGCCAATGCTGCGAACAATCGGCGAGTGAAGGTTTTCAGCCAGTTCCTGTCCTTTGCGGGCATAAGCGGCCGCTTTATCCTCATCGCCAAGGAAGCAGTAAAACAGCGAAAGCAGCAGGGAGGCTTCGCGGTGGAAGCGGGGCAGGCGGGTCTTCAGGTCGCCACCCGTGGGTTCCAGCTGGGTGAGCAAGGCAATGCCTTCCTGGAGGCGACCCGTGCGCAACAGCAGGCGCGCCTGGATATAGTTGCCTTCCACGTTCTCCTCGCCGGTCAGGGCATATGAGCGGCGCAGGTTGAGCTCGGCCTGGGCGGTTTCGCCGGCATTCACCTGGTTTTCCGCGATCTGGATAAGCAGGCCGGCCACATCCTGGGGTGATTCTTTGGGGTCCATCAGGCTCAGGGCCCGGCTGAGGAGCTGGGAGGCGTTAATGGGCCGGATGGTATCCAGGTAGACCTGGGCCTGCCCGCGCAGGGCCAGGCTGAGACCCCAGGCATCCCCCCTCGCCTGGTAGAGGCGCTGGGCCGAGCGGTAATACTCGAGCGACTGGTCAAAATTATTTTCGTAGCGGGCCACCTGGCCCATCAGGTATTGGCCATAGGCAAACTGTGCTCGATTGACTTCAGGCAGCTGGGTGACCCAATAACGTATGGACTGGACCATGCCCGATTGAATCAGGCGGTCGCCGATTTCCTCAAGGATATGCGCCACCTGGGCATAGTCGCCGGCGGAAAGCAAATGCGAAATGGCCCCATCCCAGTATTGATGGGCGAGAAAGTAGCTGCCCACCTTGCGATGTATCTCGCGCGCGAGGTCTGGGGTTTCACCCAGGCGGTTAAGCAGAAAGTCGCGGAAGAGATGATGGTAGCGGTAGATACCGGGGCGCAATTGGTCCACGAACAAGCCAGCCGCGTGCAGGCCGGCCAACATCTCCAGGCTATCCTGGCAGTCGAGCAGAAAATCGCACACATCGCTATCCAGGAAGGAGAGCACGGAGGTACGCTTCAGAAATTCCTGCTGGGCGGGTTCCAGCTTGTCCAGGACCTCCTCAGCGAGGTAGTCAAACAGGTTTTCGAGGGAGGCGCCGCCTTCTTCGCTGAAAATGCGCCTGATGCCATCCTCCGGCCAGACGCGCAACGTCTGCCAGACCGCTTGCAAGCCGATGGCCCAACCCTCGGTACGTTCATGCAGTTGGCGGATATCCCCCTCGGGTAAGGCTACCTTGTAGGATTCCCGGAAGAGGCTGGCGGTTTCCTTTTCAGAGAAGGCGAGTTCGTCCTGCCCCAACTCCAACACCTCCCCCTTGAGGCGCCAGCGGTTGAGGGAAGAGAAGCTTAGCGCTACACGGCTGGAGATGATGAGATGAAGCTCACGCGGGAGATGGTCCACGAACCAGTCCACCAGCGCGACCACGGAGCGGGATTCCCGTACGGATTGGAAGTCGTCCAGCACGAGCAGGCTGGGGCCGGGGAGGTGCTGGCTGAGGGTGTTCACCAGGGCGACCAGCGCGTCCGTCTCGTCGGTTTCAGTATTGGCAAGCAGGCGCAGGGCCTCCTGGCCGAGATTGAGACCACGCTGGCTGAAGGCACTGAACAGGTAGGAGAGGAAAAGGCGGGGGTCACGTTCGGCCCCGCGGACCGAGAACCAAAACACCTGCGGGACCTCCGCGCGCTCAAGAAAAGCCAGCAGGGAGGTGGTTTTGCCAAAGCCGGTTTCCGCGACCAGCAGCGTGAGGCGATGTTCAAGCGAACCCTCCAGCAGCCGGTTGACCCGCTCGCGGAACAGGACGCTGCTGCGGCTGGCGGGCGGGGTCAGCTGGCTGAGGATAATCTGGTTGGTGCTGGTCATGGGTAAATTTTATCACTCGTGAAAATGACTATTTCAGACAGACAGCTTTTCAGGTATGATTTGGGCATGCAAAATAATGAGCTGCCATCCTCTGGCAAGCAGATCCGGCTGACAACGCTCTCAAAGTGCGCGGGCTGAGCTTCCAAGCTCAACGCGGAGACGCTGGCGCAGGTTCTGCAGCCAATCACGGATACCTTTGCCCCCGCTGACTACCCCGATTTGCTGGTGGGCCTCAGCTCCGCGGACGATGCCGCGGTGTGGAAATTGAACGATTCCCAGGCGCTGGTGCTCACTACAGACTTCTTCACGCCCATCGCGGATGATGCCTATGACTATGGGGCCATCGCGGCGGCCAACAGCCTTTCAGATGTGTACGCCATGGGTGGCCGGCCGTTATTGGCGCTGAACCTATTGGCTTTCCCATCCAACCTGCCGGTGGAAGTGAGCCGTGAAATCCTGCGCGGTGGCGCTGAAAAGGTGAGGGAGGCTGGCGCGGTGATTGCAGGTGGCCATTCCATCCAGGATGAGGAACCCAAATACGGGCTGGCAGTTTTGGGCATCGTGGAGACCGTGCGGCTGCTCACCAAGGGCGGTGCCTTGCCGGGAGACCACCTGTTTTTGACCAAACCCCTGGGGTTCGGGGTGACCACCACGGCGCATAAGCGCGGGCTGGTGGGCGCGGACGAGCTGCGCGAAGCGGTGGATTGGATGAAACGCCTGAACCGGGCGGCGGGGGAAGTGGCCACCCGGCTGGAACTGAAAACCGCCACGGACATCACAGGCTTTGGCCTCATCGGGCACGCCATGGAGATGGCCCAGGCAAGCCGGGTGGGGTTTGAACTCCACTTTGGCAACCTGCCCTTGATTGGTTGCGCGCGCAAATTCGCCGAGGCCTTCACCTTCCCCGGGGGCGCCTTCGACAACCTGGAGTACTATGGCAGGGACACGCGCCTGGACGCCGGGTTGACGGAGCCTGAACGCATGTTGCTCTTTGACCCGCAGACCAGCGGCGGGCTGCTGCTGGCGGTTCCGGAGGGCAGGCTGGAAGCCTTCGCGCGGGCAAGAGAGGCGGCAGACCTTCCGGCCTGGGAGATTGGCCGGGTGGTTGAAGGGCAGGGCATCACAGTATTCGCGGACTGAACAGCGCGAGGGTGAGATTGAGGGGGGAAGGCTTGTCCATCTATAGTTTGTACATAAGCAAATATCACGCGGCAACCACCGTATGATGGGTTATGGAACAAGACCCGCTCATCCGCAGGGAGATAAGCGATGCAAGCTGAAGACATGGCCACGGCTAGCCCGCCAACCCTTTACACCATCGGCCACAGCAATGTGCCGGCGGAAAAAATCGTGGACCTGCTGCGCCAGTTTCAAATCGCGCTGTTGGTGGACGTACGCAGCCAGCCGTACAGTAAGTATTCCAGCCAGTTTAATCGTGAGATCTTCGCGCAAACCCTGCGAGAGGCGGTGATTGACTACCGCTACATGGGCGACATCCTGGGCGGCCGGCCAAATGACCCCTCCGTTTACAAAGATGACCGTATCCCCGAAGAAAAAAATAATCGCCAGCGCGCGCTTGATTACGCCAGGATGATGAACCGCGCGGAATTTCAGCAAGGCATCCGGGAACTGATGGACCTGGTAAATTCGCGGCGGGTGGCCGTGATGTGCTCCGAAGAGAACCCGGCGGTCTGCCACCGGCATCTGCTGATTGGCTGCTATTTGGCTGAAAAAGGCTGCGGCGTGCTGCACATCCGCGGGGATGGCAGCATCATCACGGAAAGCGCGCTGGCAGGTGAAGTGCGTGACCCAAACACTGATCAGCTTTCACTTTTTTAGGAGGAGACATGAAACTTAAAACCATCGGCTTCACACAGAAATCCGCGGAGGAATTTTTCGCGCTTTTACGGGAAAACGGCGTGGAAAGAGTGGTGGACATCCGTGAGCACCCCGGCGGACAGCTTTCGGGATTTGCCAAGCAGGGTGACCTGCGCTATTTTTTAAAAGCATTGAACAACTGCGACTACGTGCATCTTGAAGAACTCGCGCCCAGCGCGGAAGTGTTGAAAGCCTACCGGGCTGACCACAACTGGGAGAAATACCGGGGTGCCTTTTTAAAGCTGATGAAGGAACGGAACATCCCGGAGACTTTGGACCGCAAATTGTTCGAGGAAAAGACGTGCTGCCTGTTGTGCAGCGAAAAATCGGCGGACACCTGCCATCGGAAGCTGGTGGCGGAACTGCTGGTGGCGAACTGGCCTGATGTTGAAGTGACGCATCTGTAGGTCCGGCAAGCCCATGCATTGACAGCCGGAAAACTGTTGTAAAATGGGGAGGATATTTTAACAACAGAGGTAGTATGGAAGAAAACAGCAGTAATTCAGAAATTATCACCAGTTTTGAGAAAAACCGCACGGAAACCATCGTTTTTAGCCTGAATGAATTCAAGGGCAAGATGCTGACGGACATCCGGGTGTATGCCCGCCTGGCCAGCCGCGAAGAACCAACCCCCACGCGCAAAGGCGTGAGCTTGCCAGTAGAAAAATGGCCCGAACTCTACAACGCCATCAAGGCCCTGGAGAACTTTTTGACCGTGGAGGGGCAGGCGGCGGAAATAGCCAAGAGCGCTTCGCAGGTGGTAAGGGTGAGCACGCGCATGTACCGGGAAAAGATGCTCATGGACATCCGCGTGATGGCCAAGTATGGCGGCGCGGAGGAATTTCGCTTTACGGACAAAGGCGTGTCGATGTCCGTGGAGTTGATTGACGACCTATTGAGCGCGGCGGGCAAGATGGATGCCGCGGTCGGTGAGCTCGGATGAGCCTGGAACAAGAACAGAAGGTTGCTTTTGGCAACCTTCTTCTTTTATAAGAGCCGGCTGCACATCCCAGGGTTTAGGCTCGCAAGCCATCCAGTTTCCAGGCAAATTCCGCCAGTTGGTAAAATTCGATGTAAAATTATTTTGTTACAGGTAGCTTGTTGTATTTCATGAAAGGAGATCCAGGAGAAAAGCTCTTTTTCGCGCCACCATCCACCCAATCTCACCTTTTAGGAGAAAACATGAACAAAAAGTTTGCCATTTACACCACTTTGTTTCTCATCTTTACCCTCCTGCTCGCGGCTTGCGCTAAGCCTGCCGCCACAACTGAACCAACCGTGGACTGCAAGGCGGAGACCGCCTCTGAAACCGTTGGCTCGTACCAGGTGCCTGCCCCTGTGAAGGGCTGCTACAACGTCGCGTTTGTATATGTTGGCCCACACGATGACGGCGGTTGGTCGCAGTCCCATGATGTAGGCCGGATGTACGTCCAGGACACGCTCCAGGGCGTTCACACCGCTTATGTCGAGAACGTGGCTGAAGGCGCCGATGCCGAGCAGGTGACCCGCTCGCTGGCCCGCAAGGGTTTTGACGTCATCTTCACCACTTCCTTCGGCTTTATGGATGCCACCGAGACCGTTGCCAACGAATTTCCGGATATCGACTTCATCCACATCAGCGGTTATAAGACCAACGAAGCCAACTTTGGTAACCTGATGGGCGCCATGGAAGACATCAAGTACCTGGCCGGCATGCTGGCTGGATCCCGTGCCAAGATGGACGGCAACCCGAAACTCGGTTACATGGCCACCTTCCCAATCCCTGAGGAACTGCGCCTGGGCAATGCTTTTGCCCTGGGTGTGCAGAGGACCTGCCCCGAATGCACCATTGATGTGCGCTTCATCAACACCTGGCATGACCCCATCCTGGAACAGGAAGGCGCCAAGTCGTTGTTTGATGCCGGCGCCCAGGTGGTTATGACCGGCGCGGACACCCCCGCCCCGGCCCTGGCCGCCCCCGAAGGCAAGTGGGGTATCACCTACGACTACAAGGGCAACTGCACGCTGGATACCTGCCTGACCTCCATGTATTGGAACTGGGGCATCCTGTATGCCAAGATTGTGGATGAATCCCGCGCGGGCACCTGGAAAGGCACCTGGGATTACTTTGATGCCGATTCCGGCGGTTTGGGCCTGTATGGCTTCATGGAAGGCGAAACCATGATGCCCGGCGTGAAAGACCTGCCGGCTGCGGACCTCAAGCTGGTGAAGGACACGCTCGCCGAGATGCTGGCTGGCAAGTTCACGCGCTTCGACGTCTTCAAGGGCCCAATTACCGACAACAAGGGCAATGTCATCCTGCCGGATGGTGTCAGCCTTCAGCAAATTGACCTGGATGGCTTCAAGGAGTTCGGCAGCACCTGCACCACCTGCATGTACTGGTGGAACCAGAACTTCACGGCCGAACTGCCCGACCTATAAAAACCAATACGACAACGAGAGATGGCTCAAATGAGCCATCTCTCTTATTCCAAAAGAAAAGACTTCCACAGCGATGACTTTACCGACATCCATCCCTGAAAGCCCCGCGGTTGAAATGCAGGATATTGTGCTGCGTTTTCCGGGCGTTTTGGCCAATGACCATGTGAGCTTCACCTTGAATAAGGGTGAAATCCACGCCCTGCTGGGGGAGAACGGGGCAGGGAAAAGCAGCCTGATGAATGTGTTAACCGGGCTGTACAAACCCCAATCTGGCACGATTCGCGTCAATAGCAAGAAAGTTGTGTTTAATTCGCCTAAGGACGCCATCCTGAGCGGGATTGGCATGATTCACCAGCACTTCATGCTGGTGCCAAACCAGAGCGTCACCGAAAACATTCTCATCGGGCTGGATGAGCCACGCTTTACGCTCAACCTGAAGAAATACGATGAGAAGGTAAGGGAACTGGCCGCGCAGTTTGGGCTGAACATTGACCCCACCGCCAAGATTTGGCAGCTTTCGGTGGGTGAACAGCAGCGGGTTGAAATTCTCAAAATCCTGTATCGCGGCGCGAACATCTTGGTGTTGGACGAGCCGACCGCCGTGTTGGCGCCACAGGAGGCGGACGAGCTGATTTTGACACTGCGAGGCATGGCCGCCCAGGGAAAATCCATCGTGTTCATCAGCCACAAGCTCAACGAAGTCCGCGCTGTGGCGGACCGGCTGACCATCCTGCGCAAGGGCAAGACCACGGCCGAGGGCGTCCCGCTGGAGGGGCTGACCAAGGAGAAACTGGCCTCGCTGATGGTTGGACGGGAAGTGCTCTTCAACCTGAAGAAATGCGACCAGGAAGCCGGAGACACCGTGCTGATGCTGGAAGACGTGAGCGCGATGAACAACAAGGACCTGCCGGCGCTCAAGAATGTGAGCCTGTGTCTGAAGGAAGGCGAAATATTGGGCATTGCAGGCGTGGCCGGCAACGGGCAGAGCGAGCTGGTGGAAGTCATCACCGGCATGCGGACCTGCACGGGGCGCATCTGGATGGGCGGCAAAAACATCGCCAACAAGACCCCCCAGTTTTCGATTGAACAAGGGCTGGCACACATCCCGGAAGACCGTGTGGGGGTGGGAACAGCGCCCAACCTGTCCATAACCAAGAACGTCATCATGAAGAACTTTGAGCACGAGCCCATCAGCCACCGTTGGCGCCTGGATTACACAGCCGCCAACAACCAGGCCAAAAAACTGCGTGAACAATACGACATCCAATCGCCAAGCGTGGAAACGCAGGCGCGCAAGCTCTCAGGCGGCAACCTGCAGAAGTTGATTTTGGCCCGCGAGCTTTCCTCCCAACCGCGCCTGGTGGTGGCCATGCAGCCCACCCGCGGGCTGGACGTTGGGGCGATTGAGGGCGTGCAGCAGCTGCTGCTAAACCAGCGTGAGCAAGGCTGCGCCATTTTGCTCGTCTCAGAAGACCTGGACGAGTTGATGGACCTTTCGGACCGGATTGCCGTGATGTACGAGGGTGAAATCGTGGGGATTGTGAACCCCAAGGTCACGGACATCAACACGATTGGCCTGATGATGACCGGCATGGCACGCCGTGGGACGGCGTGCGATGATGGCGTTTTCCCGCCGGAAGCCGGCCAGGCTGACGCAGATGCCGGGGCGCAAACCGGAGAAACCGACGAAGCAGCGCAAGCTGACGCGGAAACAGCCACACCAGAGCCGCCCGCCCCACCCGAGGAGGAAATTGAGCCGGCGATGCCGGCGGAGGAAGCGGAATACCTCCCGCCGGAGACTGAAAAAGAAAGAATTTTGCGCAAAGTGCGCGGGCCAGACTGGAATAAAGGAGGCAGACCATGAGGCTGCCTTATTCTCTGCAATTGGTGAAACGCACCGAGGAAACACCCAAATGGCTGCCGGCGGTCACATCGCTGGGGGCCGTGGTGGTCGCGTTTGTGTTCAGCGGCATCGTTTTGGCTTTGATGAAAGCCGACCCCTTACGCATTTACCAGTACTTCTTTAGGGCCGCGTTCGGCTCCTGGGGCGCGTTTTCGGATGTGGTTGTGAAGGCCACCCCGCTAATCCTGATTGGCCTGGGCTGCAGTGTGGCTTTCAGGATGCACCTGTGGAACATCGGGGCAGAGGGGCAATTTTACATCGGCGCTTTTTTTGCCAGCCTGGTGGTTTTGGTGCCGCTGGTGCCACTGGAGACAACCCCCAAGTTTGTCATCCTGAGCCTGATGGCCATCTTGGGATTGATTGGCGGCGCTGTGTATGGTTTTATCCCCGGGGTGCTCAAAGCGCGCTTCAATATTAATGAAGTCATCACCACCCTGATGCTCAACTACATCGCGGTGTTTTGGAATAATTACTGGATTTTTGGCAAGTATTCGGACGCGGGTTTCCAAATGACGCGCACCTTCCCCAATGTGGCCTGGCTGCCCCGCCTGGCCGACCTGGCCAAGCAGTACCCTGTTTTTTCGGGCATCACGCTGCATCTGGGCGTGGTGTTTGGGCTGGTGGCAGCGGTCATCGTGTGGCTGATTGTGTACCGCAGCCGCTGGGGCTACAAAATAAACCTGATTGGGGACAACCCGCGCGCAGCCCGCTACGCCGGGATTGATATCACCCGCAACATCATCCTGGTGTTCATGTTTTCTGGCGCGCTGGCCGGGCTGGCGGGCATGGCAGAGGTCAGCGGCGTGGTGCACCGGCTGCAGGAACGCATTTCAACGTCGTACGGCTTTTCGGGCGTAATTGTCGCCTGGCTGGCCAAGCTGAACCCTTACGCGGTCATCGTGGTGTCCATCCTGTTTGGCGCGCTCATCGTAGCCGGCCGGGAAATTCAGCCTTCAGGTGTCTCGTTCATGATCCAGGGCACCATCCTCTTCCTGGTCATCAGCAGTGACGTGCTGCTCAAGTATCACGTGCGGTTGGTCCGCACGGAGGAGGAAACAGCATGAACCTGGATGTCATCTTACGCGCCGGCATTTCCACCGGCACCATCCTGCTGATTGCCGCGATTGGCGAAATTTTATCTGAACGCTCCGGAATCCAGAACCTGGGGGTGGAAGGCATGATGCTCTTTGGAGCAATGGCCGCCTTCAAAGTCAGTTACGAAAGCGGGAGCGTGATTCTCGCGCTGCTGGCCGCCATCGGCGCGGGAGGGCTGCTAAGCCTCGCGCATGCCTTGGTGACCATTCACTTCCAGGCTGACCAGACCGTGAGCGGGCTTTCACTGACCTTTTTGGGGACTGGCCTGGCGCTGGTGCTGGGCGAAGGGCTGACGGGGCTGAACACCCCCACCGTCCCCAACGCGACCATTCCGCTGCTTTCGCTAATCCCCTGGGTTGGTAAAATCTTCTTCACCGACCAGAACCTGCTGGTTTACTTTGGCTATTTACTCATCCCAGCCTCGTGGTATTTCATCTTCAAGACTAAACCCGGGCTGCACCTGCGCGCGGTGGGCGAAAACCCGGCCGCGGCGGACACGCTGGGCGTGAATATCTACCGGACGCGCTACCTCTATACGTTCATAGGGGGCTGCATGGCCGGCCTGGCAGGAGCCAGCATCAGCGTGGCCATTTCCCCAGGCTGGTACAGCAACCTGACGACTTCCGGCCAGGGCTGGATCGCGGTGGCGCTGGTCATCTTCGCGCAGTGGAACCCGACCGGCGCGGCAGTGGGCGGATACCTGTTTGGCATGTTGAGGCGCTTCATGCTCGACCTGCAGGGCCCCACGATGCTGCTGGGGTACAAGAACCCATTTTTCTATGACCACAACCTGGTTTTCTTTTTACAGATGACCCCGTTCGTACTGACCATCATAGCCCTACTGTGGGGGTCTGCCAGGGCGCGCCGAAAACGCCTGGGAGCCCCGGCTGCGTTGGGTGTGCCCTACGTACGCGGCGAGCGAGGGCTCTGAGTGCCCTTTGGAGAACAACACAAAGGCGGCGGGCCACAAACCTGCCGCCTTCTGCATGCTTAGGCAAGGAAATGTTGGTCAACAGCGCTAGTTCACGCAAAGATGGCAGGCAATGAACCCACCAGACCAGAAAACGACGATGTCACTACCCGACTCAGCCCCCAATTTGGCCGCGGGCACCCAGCGATCGGGCGTGCCTGGGGAAATCATGCTGCTGCTGACCGCCTTCATTTGGGGCACCGGCTTCAGCGTGCAGCGCCTGGCCATGGCCCTGGTGCAGCCCTTCACGTTCATCGCGGCGCGCTTTTTGATTGGCTCCGTGGTGCTGCTGCCGCTGCTCGCCTGGCAGGGCGGGGCAACGCCCAAAGACAAGGAAACAGGCCGGGGGTCAGGGCGCGCCTGGCTCGTGGCCAGCCTGGGTTGCGGCGGGGTGCTCTTTTTGGCAGCGTCCTTCCAACAAGTGGGGATTGTGACCACCACAGCCGGGAAGGCCGGCTTCATCACGGCGCTGTATATCGTGATTGTGCCCATCCTGGGGTTGTTCTTGGGCAAAAGTGTCCGTCTGGCGCATTGGATGGCTGTTGGGTTGGGCGTATCGGGGCTGTATTTGCTGGCTGTCACCAGCCAGTTCACCATCCAGCGCGGGGACGCGGCGGTGCTCATTGGCGCGCTGCTGTGGGCGTTGCACATTTTGGCGATTGACCGGGCCACCCGAAAGACCTCCGGGCTCAAGGTCGCTTTTGGACAGTTCCTGGTGGCCGGGGTGCTGGGCTTCATTGTCGCGCTGGCAAGGGAAGCCCCCACGCTGGATGCATTGAAATCCGCGGGGTGGCTTATCGCGTACGCGGGCATCGTGGTGGTGGGGGTAGCCTATACTCTGCAGGTGCTTGGGCAGGTGAGGGTGCAGCCGGCGGTCGCCAGCCTGATTCTCAGCCTGGAATCGGTGTTCGCGCTGCTGGCCGGGATGCTGTTTTTGGGCGAACGCATGAGCGCGCGGGAAGGACTGGGGTGCGTGTTGATGCTGGCCGCCGTGGTGCTGGCCCAGCTAAAAAGCAAGCCGCTGGATGCGGTTACACAGGAAGACGCGGGGCCGGCACACAAGGCCGGGCAGCACGAGGATTAAGCAAAAACAGCCCTTTTGGGGCTGTTTTGGTCACTTGTATTTCAGAGGTCAGGGTTCCAGCGGATAGCCGGCGGCAATCCATGCTTCGAGCCCGCCGAGGATCGGATTGGCTCGTTTAATCCCGTTTTGTAACATGAGGAACGCCGCACGGGCGCTCGTGTTTTCAGCCGGTCAGGTACAGTAGGTGATGTACCACACCTCGGGGTCCAGGGTGGCAAGCGCGGCTTCAACATCCGCAACGGGCAGGCTGAGAGCGCCTGCAGCGTGGGAGGCCGCGAATTGTTCAGCAGAACGCGTATCCAGCAGGACCGCATCGCCGTTCTGGACCGCCTGGTAGGCTTCCTGCGGGCTAATCCGGGGCACGTCATCCTGGGTGCGCAGCACCGGGTTGCCAGCTTTACCGCGCGCACCAAGGTAGATGGAAAAACCAACCGCCACTACCATGACAGCCAGGAAGGCAATCAGGGGCCATGGGGTTTTCTTGCCATTTTGGGACCTACTGCGTTTGTTCATACGCTCATTATGCCTTATTGCAGACCGGTATTTAAAGGGTTTGTATAACCCCGCTTCAAGAAGATGCGCACGCGCAAGGCTTACCCATACGCTTAACGCCCCTTTTCCCCGGCAGATCGGGGCAATCCCCAATTGAAAATGCCCAAAACCACGAAAATGCGATAAACTCAGCACTGCTTTCACGCCGCGTGGACGACTCGCGCGGCGCCGGCCAGGTTAATGATGATTATTCAAGGCACACAGATTGTTCTCCAACAAATCCTCATTCTGTTCATGATGATTGGGATTGGGTATCTTTGCGCCCAGTACAAGGTCGTGGACGGTCAGTTGGCGCGCCCGCTGACCAACTTAATCCTGATGGTGATGACCCCCGCGGTCATCATCACCGCCTTCCAGGTCTCCGCGAAGGATTTGGAAGTAGGAAACATGCTCATCGCGGCCGTGACCGCCGTGTTGGTTTTCCTGGTGGGCGGCTTGTTGGCGCACCTGGTGTTCCATCGCGAACCGGTCAGCCGGCAGGGCATGCTCATCTTCTCGGCGGTGTTCTACAACGCCGGCTTTTTTGGCCTGCCGCTGGTGAAGGCGGTTTTAGGTGACCTGGGCGCTGCGTACACTTCCATCTTTGTGGCGGTTTTTAACGTGATGCTGTGGACTTACGGAGTGTGGTTGATGGACGGCAAGAACGGGGGCAGCCGGCTGCGCAACCTGGCCAACCCCGGCGTCATCACCGTCATCATCGTGCTGTTGTTTTACGCGTTCAAAATTACGCTGCCGGGGATAATCCGCCAGCCCATCGCCTCGCTGGCCGCGGTACAGTCCCCCATGGCCATGATCATCGTGGGTATCCAGTTCCATACCTTCCGCGAACAATTCAACCTGAAGGACACCGGCGCGTGGAAGGTGATGCTGCTGCGGGATTTGCTGGTACCCTTGCTGATTCTGCCGGTCATCTACCTGCTGACGCATGATGAAACGCTGTTCCTGGCCTGCGCGTTGACCGCGGCCACACCGACGGCCATGAACTCGGTGCTGTTTGCAACCCGTTACGAAAAAGACATAAACCTGGCCGTGCAAATGGTGATGCTTACCACGCTGGGGGTCATCATCACCATCCCGCTGATTATGGCGCTGGCGTATTGGCTGATTGGGACGTTTTAACGCAAGGTAACTGGCTTGTATGTAAAAAGATGTAACTGGGAGTTAATATAACCAGCTAATCAAGCTGACAAGGGGAATTACGAATTCCATCTCGCCTTCGGTTTATCCCTCAACGAAAAATAAAATCAGAGCCCGGTATGGCCGGTCCCCTTCTCCAGAAGGAGGCCCCACGTCAACCACCATTCACGGTATACACTGAAATCCGGCAACCCTGGGGGTCGGAATACAGAACCCCTTCAAGAATTAAGTTCTCCTTATCAGCTTCCGCTCCTGAAGAATCAAAAATCTTCCAACTGTTTGGCCCCCAGACCGTCTTGTCAATCACCATGCAGTTCGGCGCTTCAGCCTGGACGAAGGAAGCGAACAGACTACCAGTTTTATCCATAATTTTTATTTGACAGATTCCCAGATTACACTCAGCAGGGAAGTTCCAGCAATCAATGGACACCTGGATTCGGACGAGCTGCTTTTGGAAACCCAACTCCGCGCAGCGCTCAACCACGGTCGCCTGCATACCATGGCCGATGGTGTAACGCTCCAGGAGCGGCTTAATGTTCGTCTCCAAGGGAACCAGAACACTTGGTGGCATCTGGGATTGAATCTTGTCAACCCAGAGTGTACATTTTCCATCCGCCTGGTCTGGATTAAAGCGTGGCAATCCGGTCACGGAGACTAGAAATCCATGATGGACAACCTGGCCAGAATAATCACGCATCACCAGGTCCTTCTCTGTGAAAAACTCGGGAATGGGATCCATGGTGTTCGGTCCCTCTCCAAGTTTTACATACACTCTCAAGGTTTGTGAGTCCTCGGTGAGGAAGTCAGACAAGCTCATTCCCCGCCAGTCCCCGGAACCATACACGACATACTTTGGCATAAACACGTAGCCATCAATGGTCACCTCCTTACCCAACCTGGATAATCCCTCACAATTTTCCAGTAATTGCTGACTCGTGAGAATTTGTGGGGCAGGGGTCTGTGTTTGCGTGGGAGTCAGGGTTGGAGAAGGCACTCGTGTGGACGTCTCGGTGGGCCTGTTTGTGCTTGCCGTGGTCAAGGTGGTGGTTGTGACGAATAACGGAGACATTGTGCACGCGCCAAGAAAGAATACGCTCGCGTACGCAAGGATCAATCGAAAAGCTTTGTGCCTGCCAACTCTGATTGAACCCATTTTCCGCCTTCCCAAGGTAAGGATCAACAAAGAGTGAAACGAAACAACAGACTGGTAGAAAAAAGTATACCAAACTACAAAGCAAGCCGTATGCTTTTGCCCATTCGTTGGTGAGGAATAGAGACCAGGTTGCCAGGTTCTGCTTTGATAATCAGACGCCACTCCTCCTGGCTCGAAACTTCACAATCACGCATCCATTCCGACCCGCGGCTGGCCGGCCTCAAACCTGACCCGCACGCGAAGGGCGTGGCCATCGCCTGAGACCCGGAAAAGCGCTTCCCCGCCAGCCTCATCCAGCGTCTCCGTCTGCCAGGTGGCCTGCCCGAGCCAGGGGTTAGCAGCGCGGAAATCCGCCAACTGGCGCAGCAGACCGGCAGTCGGATGGCCCGTGGCGGAGGCCCAGTTCATGGGGCCGCGCGCCTCGTCAAACCCAGGGGAACCGGGGTCGTGAATGGATTGGGCCTGTGGCAGGCCGCTTTCCGTACCGTAGTAAATGATGGGCTGGCCTGGCAGCAGGTAGAGCATGGTGAGGGCGGCATGCTCCGCTTCAAGGCTGCCCAGGGCAGTGAAGAGGAAGCGGTTCATGTCGTGATTGTCGATGAAAGCCGGGCGCGAGAACCCCCGCGGGAAGTACAGGGGGTTGTTTTCGAGATACGCGGCGAACCTGGAAAGGGGCCAGCCGCGCGTGGCGAAGGTCTCGCGTAGCGCCTGGCAAGTGAGGAAGTCCAGCGTGCCATCCATGGTGCCGGCAAAAGAAAGCTGTTCATCCGCGGGGCCAACCACCTCACCGAAAGTCCAGCAGTCCGGGTTGACCGCGCGGCAGGCCCGTCGGAAATCCGCCCAAAATTCCTGGCCAGGACCAGGGGCATAGTCGAGCCGGTAGCCATCCACCCCAAGCGTGAGCCATTTTTGGGCGATTTCGAGCAGGTGCGCGCGTGCCGGGCTGCCAAAGCGCAAATCGAGCTCCGGCATGCTTCGCACGTCGTAATAGGCGGTATAGCGTGGCCACTTCTCCCATTTGTACCAGGCGCGTTCGGGGCTTTCGGGGCTGGCTAAGGCTGATTGCATGGCCCAATGCTGGTCGGAGGTGTGGTTGGCCACAAAGTCCAGCAGCAGGCGCATACCGCGGGCGTGGGCCCCGGCAATCAATTCGCGCAGGTCGGCTTCCGTGCCAAAGCGCGGCTCAATTTGAGCGTAATCGCTGGCGTCGTAGCCGTGATGGGTGGGGCTTTTGAAGATGGGGGTGAGCCAAACGGTATTGCAGCCCAACGCCTTGATATGGTCGAGCTTCTCGGTCACGCCGCGCAGGGTGCCACCAAAGGGCTGGCAGAGGTTGGCGGTCTGCAGCCAATCCCTCCCGGCGCCCGGGTTGAAGCGGTCGACAAAGACCTGGTAGGTGACCGCGTCCGCGGCCCAGGCCGGGGGATTGGGGTGCGGGTCCAACCAGAGGGCATAGGGCGTGGCATCAGCCGATGTGGACGATTGCGTTTCGGCATAAGCGCGTTTGCCGCCAGGCAACGCGGCCCAAACGTAATAGCGCAGCATGGTCCCCGAGGGCATGGGTGGCAGTTCGCAGACCCAATGACGCAGCCAGGTCCAGGCGGTGGTATCCCAGGTGGTTTGGGTGGGGGTGAAAGGCAGGTCGGTGGAAGTTGCCCAGTCGTCTGTGGTGAAGGAAACCACCACGGAGCGGGCGCAAATATCGGCGCTGGTGGATGCCCGGAGCGTGACGGCCTGACCATCCGCGGGCAGCCAGGGGGAGCGGACGGCGTGATGACGGACGCCCAGCACGTCGCGGACGTGACGGGCAGCGCCTTTTTGAGGCTTGTCCAGGTCACCAAACAGGTGATCCGGGTAGGGATGGTGCGATTGGGGCATGGGCTGTTCTCCCGAATGGTTATCGGGATAATTGTAAGCGAAAAGCGCGCCCGCGGCAGGCGCGCCAGTTATCGGGGGGGGAGGATAATCGATTATCCCGCGCGACAACTGCCCCAGGCAGCGCCAAGCGGGGGGATGGCGGTAAGGATAGCGCGTGAAGGACGGGTCAGGCCTTGCTGGAGGGCAGGAAGAGGCCCACAAGCAACAGCAACCCACCAAAGGCCATCCCGATAACCTGGGTGGAATGAATGCCGGGATAATAACCGGGATAAATATAATCAGCCGCGAAGGATACGCCAAACGCGAGAATGCCAAGCAAGACGAGCAAGGTTTTTATCGTTTTCCGGGACATGAAAACCTCCTGTGACCCGCGTAGAGCCCAAAATTGCTGGGATGGTTCAACAATGTTTCCATTAATATTGTATCCACAATCAGGGAAAAAGGGGGCAAAACATTCCCCGATATCACACGCGCGCCCAACAAGGGAAACAGTCCGCCCCACGGCAAGTGTGGGGCGGGCATTAGCGTTCAACACAAGCGTGTTATCGTAAGACAATTGGCGCGTAGGTCCTAAACCATTGCGCAGCCATCCTGAGATTGTCGCTCAAATCAATCGCACACCCTGGGTCCCCACAAGCCCGGTAAGTAGGCTGCATGTACCCTATGAAGGTCAGGCCCGCGCTATTGATGGAGATATTGTTCCAGATGCCCGTGGTGGACCAGTCATTCCCATCCACGATGTGCTTCTGCCAGCCTCCACCCGCGCCCACGCGGGCGTTGGGATAGCCGACATACAAGCGTTGTGCTTCGTCCCCGGTGAACTTGTTGTTCCACGAAGCCACCGGATAGTTGTTCGGGTCAAAGGTGAGCGCGAAGGTTGTGTTGTTGATATTGTCGATGAAGGCGTCCAAATCGCTGCAATCCCAACGATAGACCGGATCAGTTCCTAAATACCCGTCCTTGCCACAATTACCACCGCTTCCCACATACGTGGCGCGCATGATCATATCCTTGGTGGTGGGTTTGTGATTATAGAGTAGAGCGGCGTGTGTCCTATCAGAACCATAGGCAAGCGCCAGCTTGGTGCCAATTGTACCCACTGAGGGCGCGTCAATATCAATACAGCGCCAGGTGTCACCGCCAGGCCCACAGTTGGACGCTCTACCCGGGATACTGCCCCAGGGGTAGGCATAACGCACGGCGTTACCCTTGGTGTAAGCGATGCCTGTATCGCCCCCGGCGTAAGCCAGGCTGGGCTGGCCTAGGGGTGTCGCCACGGAAACCTCAATCACATCGCACTGGTAACCAGAGGCAACGTGGTAGCACGAGGTATTGCTTCCCCCGACATAGTGCAGATAAACCAATTGGTAGGTCCTAATGTCGCCATTATCCCGGAATACTGCGGCGAGCCTGAAATGTCCGCCAACCAGTTCGATGGATGGGGCGCCAATCATGGTGCCACCAAATTTGGACTCTTCAATCAGGTATTCCCAGTTTATGTCGTTGCGGCTCATGTTGTTGAAGTACTCCATGAGCCAGCCTTGAATGTAAGTGCCATCGCTAAAAGCCCAGGCCAGGCCGAAAGTATCGGGGCCAAAGCGGTCGGTGCCGACATTGCTGAGTGAACCGTTGACCATGGTGGTGACTCCCCAGAAATCACATTTCCATCCCGCGTTGGACGGGCAATTACCCGGCACGTCCTGGGTGGCAAGGTGAGCCCATTGGATTTGAGGGACGCCGGTTTGTTCAAAGCTTATCAGGGGAATTTCCGCCGCTCCCACCAGGGCTGTGGACAGGTTAATCACATCGGTTTCATCGCCATCGATGGTCGCTTTGGTATATGGGAAATCAATCACGTTGACATCGAGCGCGGCCGCGTCCACCTGGACCAGGCCGCAAAATACAACAAAAACCATTCCAATCATGAAAATGGCTCTGACCTTCATCGCTCCCTCCTTGTTGGTTAAGCGAACATGTCGTTGGGTTGAGGTTGTTGTGGTTTGACCAGGCACTGGCACGCCCAAAGGAAGATGATCAACCAGGACGGATTATACAAAATGTATTTGATGGTTTTGGGCCGTTGGAACGGGCAAGCCCGTTGATAATTAGATGATAGCACGTGGATTTACCATTTTCAAGCCCGGCACCAGCCCCCAGAGGTTCAGACCAGAAAAGCAGGCCTGGTCACCTCGTGAAGTCTTATAAAGCTTGGATGTCGCGTGGAAAGGGTTGAAACGTTATGTTAAGATGCGCCCATGAAAACAAAACTGCTGCTTTCACTAATCATTTTGGTGCTTACGGTTACCGCCTGCGCCAGCCCGGCGGGACCGACGACGGCCGCGCCTAGCCTCCCAGGTGAGCTGGAGGCGACACAGGGAGCCATCGTTTCCCCCACCGCCGCGCCTGGTGCCTCATTTACTCCAGAGACCGCGTCGCCTGAAATGGAAACACCCACCCAGCCAGCAGAACCAACGCCAATCGCGACCCAGCCGGCCCCCAAAGTTACAGTGGCGGCTGCCCTTCTGGACGTGCCATGGGAAATTGTTCCCCTCCCTGATGGCAGCCTGCTGGTGACGGAACGCCCGGGGCGATTGGTCCACCTGGTGGAACCCGGCATCGTACTGGATGTGCCCGGCGTGGTTGAAACCAGCGAGGGAGGGCTGCTGGGGCTGGCAATTGACCCAGACTTTGATGAAAATGGCTGGCTCTACCTCTACCTTACGGCCAACGAAAATGGTGGCCTGGTGAACCGGGTGGAACGCTATACCTTCAACGGCCAAGCCCTTTCAGAACGGCAGGTGTTGTTGGTAGGTATCCGGGGGGCCGCCGTGCACGATGGCGGAAGGCTGGCTTTCGGGCCGGATGGCTATTTGTACATCACCACCGGAGACGCAGGCGACGCTGCCTCCGCCCAGGACCTGGCCTCGCTGAATGGCAAGATTTTGCGCATCGCGGCCAATGGGAGCATCCCGCCCGACAATCCCTTTGGCACAGCAGTGTGGTCTTATGGGCACCGCAATCCGCAGGGCCTGGCCTGGGACGCGCAGGGCAGGCTTTGGGCGGTGGAGCACGGTCCGAGTGAGCTAGGCTCGGGGTACGACGAATTGAACCTGATAGTCCCGGGAGGCAATTATGGCTGGCCAGTCATCCAGGGCGATGAGACCGCGGAGGGGATGCTCAGCCCCGTATTGCAGTCGGGAGGGAATGAAACCTGGGCGCCAGCAGACCTGGCCTTTTTGAATGGACGCTTGTTCTTTGCTGGGTTGCGCGGCCAGACGCTCTACGTGGTGGAAGTTCTGGAGCAAAGCGTCGGCCCACTTGAGCGATACCTGGCGGGGGAATACGGGCGCCTGCGGTCGCTGGCGGTCTCTACTGGGGGTCTGCTTTACCTGGGCACCAGCAACCGGGATGGGCGCGGGGTGCCGGCCGGGACGGATGACCAAATCCTGTTGATTAACACTGATTTACTGGGCGAGAAGGGACAACCCTGACAGACCTCTCCCTGCCTGGGTGGCCCCAAAATTTCGTGAGGGGATAAAGAACAGGGCGGCTTGCAGCCGCCCTGTTTTCATAGCGATATGGTTTGGGTTTAACCCTTGACCGCGCCCTGGGTGAGGCCGCCGACAATCTGGTCCTGCAAAATCAGGTAGATAATCATGATTGGCAGGGCTGCGATGAGCGCGCCGGCCGCGAAGACACCCCAGTTTTGGGTATATTGGCCAGCGGTGAAAATCTGCAAGCCCACCATGGCCGTCTGCATTTCGGTGCGGGTGAGCAAGGTGCGGGCGATAATGAACTCACCGTAGGTGCCGATGAAGCTGAGGATGCCGATGACGGTCAGGATTGGACGCAGGAGCGGCAGGATGAGCTTGCTAAACACCTGCCAATCGGTGGCGCCATCCACATGGGCACTCTCATCAATATCGCGTGGAATGGTATCCATATAGCCCTTCATAAGCCAGATGTTCATGCCCATGGCACCGCCGGAGTAGACCAAAACGAGACCGGCATGCGTGTTGAGGCCGAGCCAGGGGATGATATCGCCCATCTGTTTGACAATCGAGAACAAGGCCACGATGGCCAGCAGGTTCGGGAAGCTCTGGATGAGCAAAATCGCCTTGAGCAGACCCTGGCGACCCTTAAAGCGGAAGCGCGAAAACGCGAAAGCCGCCATGGTCGTCAGCGAAAGGGTTACAATCACCGAGGAAACCGAGACCTTGATGGAGTTCCACAGCCAGGTAAAGAAGGGGAAGACCGGGTTGGTGGCAAGCTGCCTGAAGTTATCAAAATTCGCGTTGGCCGGGATGAGCTGCTGATTGGCCAGGTCGTTCACAGGGTTAATCGCGGCGGAAATAATCCAGAGCACCGGGAAGATACTGAAAGCGACCAGCACAATGGCCAAAATCCAACGCAGGATCAGACCTGTGCGCTTGCTTCCGGAAATGGTTTCAGTTTTCTTAGACATTTTCGCCTACTTCCTCCCACATATTGGTGAGCCGGAACTGCGCCAGGGACATCAGGGCAATCACAACAAACAGAACCAGGGAAATGGCTGAAGCGTAACCGTAGCGGATGCCACGACCGCTGGCGAAGGCCAGGTTGTAGACATAGCTGATGATAATGTCGGTGTAACCGGCCTGCGTGGAAGCGGTTGGAATTGGCGGCCCGCCGTTGATGAACGCATATATCAAGTTGAAGTTGTTGAAGTTGAAAATGAACGAAGCAATCATCAGAGGCCCAACCGAGACGAGCAGGAGTGGCAGGGTAATGTTCCAGAACCGCTGCCAACCGGTCGCCCCATCCACCTGGGCGGCTTCGTAGATGTCGCTGGGGATGGACTGCAACGCGCCACTGGTCACAAGCATCCAATAGGGGTAGCCAAGCCACATGTTCACAATCAGGATGGCCGTACGCGCCCAGCCGGCCTGGTTGAACCACTTTGGCGCCACACCAAAGATACTGGTGATGACGCGGTTGATGATGCCCAGGTCCGGGTTAAACATACCGCGCCAAATCAGGATGGTAATCAGGCTGGGAATGGTGTACGGGATCAACAGGAGCGAGCGCAACAGCTTCTTGCCCTTGAAATTTGGGTCGCCGTAGATGATGGCGATAAACAAGCCCAGGGAGAAGGTCAAGAAGAGACTCATGGTGGCAAAAATGAAGTTCCAGACGACGATAGTCACCAGGGGACCGCGCAGGCCGGGGTCGGTGATAAACTCCACGAAGTTCTCACCGCCAACCTGGGCGGAATAACCGGGAATGAGCGCGGTGCGGTCTTTGGCGGTCCAGGTTCCCTGGATGTCTTCATAGACCTTGCCGGTTTGCGTGTTGGTGAAATTGCCGGTGGCGTCGTCAAACTGGTAGAGTGGAAGCAGCTGGGCCGCTTCGGAAGGCGAGCGCACCTGGATGGTGTTATCTGCCGCGCCAAACTTGATGCTCGTCAGGTTTTTATCCGTGGCAGCCAGGATTTTATTGAGGCGGGTATAGCCTTCGATGGTCAGCGGGGCGCCGTCGGCATCCAGCTCGCCAATCCCGTTTTGGCCGGGGACAACTTCCAGGGTGTGGTCTGCGGCCTGGGCATCCACCATGCGAACGATGCTGGTGGTGCCGTCGGTATCCTTGAGCCAGAGCAGATACTCGTTCGTGTCTGACCTGTAGGCCACCCAGGTGTAAGATTTTCCTGTCTCAGGCAAATAGGTTTGCTTCTGGATTTGTTCTATCGCCTGGGTTTTAGTGATGAGGTGCCCGTCGCCATAGTTGGTGAAAGCGTTATAGACGGTGTAAAGAATCGGGAAAATCGAGAACAGTAACCAGGCCGAAAGGCCAATGGCCATCCAGCGGAAGTGTTTGAGATTGGGCACCATGAAACTTAATGAGATGATTGCGATGATCAGGATGAAAACAATCATCAGCGGGATATAGCCGAGGTCCGCCAGCCGATAAGCGAAATAAGCGAGGAGCGCATCCACAATGATGACAATCGCCGTTGTGACAATGGATGACACGCTGGTAATTGTCTTTTTTGCGACAGTCGCCATGGAACCTTCCATATTTCCCATACCCTGTCACTCCTTTCTATGCAATTTTGAGAAAAGGAGACCAGTGGGTACTGGTCTCCTTTGAAAACTGAAAACTAGGGAACTGTTACGGTGAGAATGTGGCTGTTGGGATCGAAGCTGAAGAGAACATCGCCTTCGGTCGCAACCGTGAACTTGACGTTATCGCCGCCAGCGACGCCGTCCACACCATAGTTGGTGTCCCAGCCGCCGTCGAGGGCAACTTTGACTTCGTAGTCCCCAGCGGGGATTTTGAAGGTGGCGGTATAGAGGCCGTCATCGCCGAGGGTCATCACTGTGGCCGCGCACTTGGGATCCCACTCGCAATCGAAGCCGGCAGCCTTTTGCCATGAACCGGGCAGGTTGACCATGCCCTTGGTGTCGGTGGCGATGGCAGCGCGGATATTGGCGGCGGCATCCTTGTAGGCCTGTTCAGGGGTCTTGGAACCATCGAAGATGAAGGTGAGGGCATTGCCCCAATCACCCCAGACCTTGCCCATTTCAGGAATACCGGGCATGGGTTGGGCGTTGGCGCCAGCTTCAGCAATCTTGATCAAATCAGGATCGTCCATCTTTTCGAGGGCGGATTTCAGCGCGGGTACGCGGGGATCAGCCTGGTAGAACTTGAGCATGGCATCTTCGGTGGCCACGAATTCAGTCAGGAAGGACTGGGCCAGGAGGATGTTCTCGGAGAAAGCGTTGACGCAGAAGCCCTGGACGCCCATGAAGGGAGCGCCACTATCGGGGAAGGCAGCCACAGCAAAGGGGGTGCCAGCGTCGCGCAGGTTACCAAGTTCCCATGGACCGTTCATCATGAAGGCAACGGTGCCATCTTTGAACATGGATTTGGCGGTGGTGTTGTCGAGGTTGTCAGAGAGGACGCCATCGTTCTTCCACTGGAGGGCCATCTCGCCGAACTTAATCATGCCTTCGCTGTCAATGCCAACATCCTGGGGATTGTAATCGCCATTGGCGTCCAAACCGAAGATGTAACCACCCTGAGAGGACATCCAGGGATAGGCATCATAGGAAGTACCGCCCAGAACCATACCGTATTCCACTTTACCATCGGCAATCAGCTGTTTGCTGAGGTCATAAACACCTTGCCAGGTGGTGGGAACTTCGGTGACGAGGTCGGTATTGTAGAAGAAGCCGAGGTTCTCGGTGGCGTAGGGCATACCGTAGAGGGCACCCTGGTAGGTGAAGGCCTTGAGGGCTTCCTCAACGAATTCGCTGGACTTGGCGCCGAGTTCAATCGGGGCCAACAGGCCGGAGGCCACGAGGGCGGGCATCTGGTCGTGGGCGATGACGATGATGTCAGGGCCTTCGCCAGCGGGGGCAGCCACGGCGAATTGGTCGCGGATGCCGGAGATGTTTTCGACGACAACGTCGACATTGTATTGGGCTTTGAATTCAGCGCCGAGCTCAGCCAGAACGGGAGCGCGCTGTTCATCTGCCCAGATGCGGAGGGTCGCCACGGGGGCGGCTTCGGTGGGGGCTTCGGTCGGAGCCGCGGTGGGGGCTTCGGTCGGAGCTTCGGTCACGACTGGGGCCTCGGTGGGGGCTTCAGTCGTAGCGGGGGCCTCTGTGGCCTGGGCGCAGGCGCCAAGCAGCAGAGTAGCAACCAGAGCGATTGCTATGAATAGATAACTTTTCTTCATTTGTTTCTCCTTTGAAACGTTTGAACTTGACTGGCAAGTTTGCCATCGACATTTGGGGCTATCCCGGCACGTGGAGCGGTTTTGGCAGACGCGGGCGCTTTGGCGCCGTTGCCTGATTTTGCCAGCCCTTTGGCCAGGGTGCTTTCAATCATGCGGCTGTCGCCGGTGTAGCGGGCAATATCTTCATCGCTAAACTGGGACATGAGGGATTCCACCATGTGCTGGTAACCGGGATAAGCACGGTGGAAAAGGGTTTCGCCGGCGGGAGTGAGGAATAATTGGTAACTGCGGCCATCCGCGGGGTGATTCTGACGGACGACCAGGCCATCCTTCTGCATGCCCTGGACAACACGGGTGGTGTTGCTTTTGGTGCAGAGCATCCGGTCGCTGAGGTCTATGTAATTGATGCCGGGGTGTTTGCTGAGATGCATGAGTGTAAAGAATCGGGCCACATTTAAACCATATTGCGCCAGGAAGTTTTTCTCGTGGTTGTCAATATGTAAGAATATGGCTTTAAGCGAGTCGTATAACTGCATTTTCCTTGATTTCATGACAGTAGAGATTGCCACGCGCTGATTAGTTCACTTATCAACTATTTTAACAATATTAATGGAATTGTCAAGACAGTCCCCTTTCAACGAGGAGGCTTGTGTAAGGTTGTTAATAATCCACGCGTCCCCTTGGCCGGCGCGGTAGTGATTAGGGCTGGCTGTTGCCAGGCTCGCCCATGGGCGGAGACTGTAGCCGGCTCATGGCACGCAAGCGCAGGTAAAACACGATGGCCAAAGCTTCCACCGCGACGGACACGCCGTAAATCGCCCCCATCCAGGAAAGGTCATAAAATTTACCCATTAGCGCCGCGCCGGCCAGGAAAGCCAGCCCATAAACGGAATTAAACACGCCATAGCCCGTACCGCGCTTATGAAAGGGCGTGAGGTCGGCGATGGCGGAACGCATGATGGTCTCGTGGGTGCCGATGACGATGCCAAAAAGCAGCATGCCGGTCACAATCAGCGGGACGGAATGGCTGAGCGTCAGGAAGGGTAGCAGCAGGGTGAGCAGGGGGATGCCGGCCAACACGGCCAGCCCGCCCATGCGGGTGCCGCGTTTTTGCTTCAACCGGTCGTACCACCTGCCGACCACCAACGCCGCCAGGGCGTCCACGGCCATGGCCACGGCGTAGAGCAAGGTTATCTGGCCGTCTGGCAGAAGGGCGTTGTCCTTGAGGTGGTAACCAATCAGGCTGAAATTGACAAAACCCAGCGTACTAAAGAAGGTGAAAGCCGTGTAAATCCAGAAGATGGGTTTAAGCTTCTCGGCCTCGAACGCGCGCGTTTTGGGCTTTGGGATGAGGTTTTCCGATTTGACCTTGCGCATGGCAAAGTACAGGAACGCCATCAGCAGCACGAAAGGCACAACCAACCAGCGATAGGCCAGCTGGTAGTCCTGGATGGCTTGTTTGCCGGTGACCAGAAACACCAGGGTGAAGATGAGTGGGCCAAGAAAGGCGCCAATCTGGTCCAGCGCTTCCTGCAGGCCAAAAGCGAAACCAACACCCACCTGCCCCTCGGCCACCTGCGAAACCAGGGTGTCTTTGGCTGGGTTGCGGAGGGCCTTGCCGAGGCGCTCCAGCAGGATGAGCGTCACGATGAAGGGCCAGGAGTTGGTGATGCCGAGCATGGCCACGACAATCAGCATGCTGTAGCCGAGGAAAATAAAAAGCCAATGGCGACCGGTTTTATCGGAAAGCAGGCCGGCCACCAAACGCAGGGCGTAGCCCAAAAATTCACCCAGGCCAAACACCAGGCCAACCGAAGCCGCGCTGAAGCCAAGCAGGTTGAGGTACTGGCCGTTTGCACTTCGGGCGCCCTCGTAGATGACGTCGCCCAACATGCTGATGATGCCGAAAATGATAATGACAAGGATGGCTGGCGCGAGGCGGCGGGTGCTTGGTTTTTGCATGGGTATGGCTCCTTTTTTGGCCCGGGCGGGTGCCGCGTGCCTTGAGCGATTATCCTCCCCGCGGGCGTGGCGTGTCAAGTTTTTTCACAACGTGACCCCATTTTGGGCGTGAATATTCATCTTTTTGAATGTTTTGGGGGTGAGTACATTGACACCTGTGCAAGCCTGCCGTAAAATGCGAAAAGATTGCCACCTGGCAATCCATTATCAACTATTCATAAGGAGTAATTATCATGCAACTCAGTGCCCCAAAGAATGTCACCTTTCTCGTCGCCCTTGTTTTATTCGTCCTGGGTCTGCTCGGCCAATTCAGCATCCTCGCCGCTGTGGCCGCTTACGCCGGCTGGCTGCTGATTGCCGCCTTCGTTGTGCTGGCTCTCGGTGTGCTGCTCAAAGGCCTCTAAACCTCTGGCAATGCATAGCGCTGTCCTTCCGGACAGCGCTTTTTTGTTTCCTGGAAAAATTAAAGTTGGCGCAGGTATTGGCTGCCGCCGCTGACCCAGACTGGGTGGGTGGCGGAGACCCGGAACCAACCGTCCTGCACCTGGAAGACATTGACCACCTGGCCCCCCTGGAGAGTACCGATGACCTGGTGGGTCTTGGCAGGCCCCGAACGCAGGTACTGGGCGGAGACGATGCATTGGGCTTTGAAGAGCACAGCCGGGGTTTTGCCGGCTACGCGCTGCATGTAGTTGCTGGTGCCACAACACCAAACCTGGGCGGTGGCATCGATGCGCAGCCAATCCCCTTTTTGTTCGTACACGCTGACAACATCCCCGAGGCTGAGCGCGCCAATCACCTTGTAGGAGGTCCCGGGCCCTTCGCGCTTATAGAGCGCGGGGACGATGCACTTGGACATGAAGAGCACCGTGGGTGCGGGCGGCAGAGGCTGGCCGGCCTGGTTGCCAAAGTAGCGCACCACATCCGCTTTTTCGCCATTCCAGCGGTTGTAGTCCATGGTGGAGCTCACCCCGCCGATAGGCCGGCAGTGGTCGCCGGTCTGGTGGATGAGGTAGGTGGAGACGCCCTTGGGGAGGATGGGCGGGCCGGGATGTTCAGCGGTGTAGAACGGCGGGGGGGCGGATTTGCGGTAATTGGCCAGCCACCAGTCCACGGCCGGCAGGGAAGAAACATCGAGGTAGGAGTTTATCCAGGAGGCGCGGGAGTAGATGAGCGGGTAGCGCCCGGTGCGGGCGCGGCAGATATCCAGGCTCTTGAGCGTGGTGGCCGTGATGCGGGCGCGGGTGTTGATGCCGTTGACTTCCGCGTCCAGGGCGAGGCGGTCGTAATTCCAATCCGCCTTGTTTTCGAGGATTTTGAAAAGAGCATCCATCTGGGCCAGGGCGCTTTCACCGAAGTAGAGCACGAAGTAGGCAATGCGGCCGACCTTGATGCGGGCCATTTCGGACCAGTAATACTCAAAGCGGGGGTCCTGGTAGCCCCAGGAGACGCCGGCGCGCGCGGCGATAAAGGTCACCTCTTCTTTATTCGCGGCGACCTTGTTGAAGTCCATTTTCCTGGTGCCATCAGCGCTGGATTGGTACTTGCTGATGTCCAACCCGAATGCTCGTTCCATGCAAAACCTCCAATGATGACCGGGTGTGGTCAGGTAATTTGTTGCAAGTTAAATGCCAAAAGGGAGGAAAAGAGCATAAAGCCAACCAGCAACAGGAGCGGCAAACAGAATTATTGGGACAAATGTTTGGTGTTGGGCGGAGCAATAACTCATGTCGACGCAATTAGCTGTTGTCTTCAAAGAATCAAGGTTTTTTCGAATATAATAATTTTATGACTGGGAAATCACCATAGTAATAGTTCACGCATCAAGGAGGGAAGATGATAAAACGATCAGTAGTGGTCCTAATTGCCATAACATTACTGCTTTTTAATGTGCCGTCGGGTATTGCTCAATCCACTGAACCCGAAATCACTCTGCACCACAGCTGGGGCGGTGAAGGCAATGTGCTTAATCAGGGTTCAGACCTGCGGTTAACCGATGAGGGTCATATCCTTGTTGTTAATGGCCATTACAACCGCATCACCAGGATAATTCCCGGAGAAGAAACCTTTCAAAATTTCGGTGGTTACGGGTATGGTGACGGACAATTAGCTAACGCGATGGGAATAACCACCGGGCCAGATGGAACCATCTACGTGGCTGGATATGGGACAATCAAAGTTTTTTCAAAAGCAGGTGAATACCTCCGCACCATCTGGAGTTTTGACGAAGAGACAGGATATTGGGATTCAATATATGATGTCGCCATTGACGCGGATGGAATTATTCATGCCATAGCTGTCTATGGGGATAGCTCCTCGATAAAATCATTTACCGCGGATGGCACACAAATTAGAAAATGGAGCACTCCTACAGGCAGCGATACACCGCTGTTAAATCCAATAAAAATCGAGGTGACGCCTGACAACAAATTGATCATTTCCGAATTCGGTGATAATTTTGATCGCTATGGACGTATCGTCATATGCGACACCCTGGGAAATTTTGAAAAAGCAATTGGTCAACTGGGTGAATCTGATCACCTTGAAAAGCCAGTCGACGTGGCCATCAACCCGCTTAATGGAAACATATTCGTCTCTGATATACAAAGACCTCGAATCTATGAGTTTTCACCTGACATGGAAATCTTGCTCAATCAGTGGGGAAGCTTTGGGGATGCTCCAGGCCAATTATTTTATCCCCGGTCCATTGAGTTCGACAAGCAAGGCAACTTGCTGGTATTGAGCGGCCCACGTAATATCCAGGTTTTCACTCCTGAAGGAGACTACATT
>JAKOSR010000183.1 GCA_029777225.1 Chloroflexota bacterium | reverse complement strand
CCCGAAAGAGATTTGTCCTGCTCATTTGGGCTTTGCTCTCCAACCTCGTCGGTCCCAATACCCAGCCTGAAGCAGTGAAAGCCAACCGGCAACTTTTGGACGAAGTTGCCATTGGCAATCTGGTTGAGTCGACGCTCAAAACGCTAGGTTACAGTGATTTTGAAGCCTACAAACAATCCCAGGCCATCAAATGGATGATGGTCCACCTGGATTGGATTTTCGACTCAGCTCCAAAATCCGCTGGAGTACTGGTGCAGGAATGGCTTAAGGATCCCGCTTTCCAGGACTACCTGGACATAAATACCAGCAACAACATTCGCTGGTTCAGCAAAGAGAAATTTGAAGAAATGCAGGTTTACGAACAGGCCGGCACGCTGTTGTTATTAAGTGCCCAACCACAAAGCGTGGAAGCCCGGACTGGACTCATTGAGAAGGTTTTCCTGACCCGTGGAGTCTTTAAAAATCTTGAAAAAGCCTACCTGGCCTCAGATTACCAACTCGACAAGCTGTTAAGCAACCTGGTTTAGGCCAGTTTTTCTTCTCTGGTTCGCATCAAGGTCTGAGAGAAAACCACATCCCCTCTCAGACCTGTTTTTTTGCTTTTTACCTGGCGGAGCAAATCCAAAATTGCAGGGCTGATGTCCAATCCGGTCGCGGATTGGGCTAACCAAACCGCGTTGGCCGCGTAAGCGATGTTGTTCTGCGGCTCAATCCGATGAAATTCATCAAAGTAGAAACCGCACGACGTGAACATCCTTTGGCGTGCATATTGCGCGTGTAAGAGTGTTTCCACGCGCCGTATTTGCCCCGGCTGCCAACTCCCGTTGGCGAGCTCCAGGCAGAGCGCTTCCGTCGTCATTTTCCCGGTTAACACATCAATATAGCGGTGACGCAGCTCCCAGGGGTCGGGGAATAACGTGGAGGTCACATCCAGGAAGATCTGGTCAACCCATTCCGCGATTTGGTTGAATGCCAGGCGCAAGGGCTTTTTCCAATCCGCCCCCGGCGCGCAACCACACTCATCCTCCCAACGTGTCACCCCATGCAAACACGACCAGGAGGTGCGTTCATTTAAGCTTGCAGTATGCGGAATGTCGTGCTCCTTGATCCATCGGCCTGGATAAGTCCAATCCACGCCGTATTTGGCTGCTCCTTCTGTGAGCAAATAGGTCAGGAAGTAGTCGCGGAAATGTTGATGGTGCCCATACAGTTCACCATCACTCGCCATGGTCGTCAGACGGTCCGGGTTATGGTTGTGCGTCCGGACGATTTCAGCGAGGAACGCGTCTCCATTGCGGGTGGCTTCCGGGATGAAGCTGATGCGGGTGCTTAATTCGCGGTCGTACGTGAACGCTATGATGGGTTCATGGTTTTCTCCCAAATCCACGCGATACGGACCAAGTTCATCCTGCGAGGCAGTTACCTGCCATGGAGCAAGAATGGTGAATTTGATCCCCTGGTCAGAAAGGACCTGCAATGTCTTGTTATCCACCGCGGTCTCTGGCAGCCAAAATCCTTCCGGGGTGTGGCCAAAGCGGAAAATGAAGTCGCCAATCCCCCATCGGATTTGCGTGACTTTGTCCTGGTAGGTCGCCAGCGGCAAAATAACGTGGTTGTATCCTTGTGCCATGCCGTTGCCAGTGCCATAGCGCTCAAAATTAGCTTTTTCCTGCTCAATAATCATACTTGTGACATCAGGCGCGAATTCGGCCATCCAGCGAAAAAGCGTTGGGCCAACATTGAAACTGATGCGGCCAAAGTTTCCAGCCCGGGCATTTGGCGCGTAACACTCGTTCAGGATGCGCTCATTCCAGTTATGGAAAGGTTCGGCGCCAATTTCATCGGGGATATAGTTTGAAATGGGGTCTTCACGTGGGGGTTGATAAAAATGTCCGTGGATGCAAAGGTTCATGGTCTCTCGATTAGGTTAGTTTATAAGATAGTCCAGCTTCTTATGGAATCGGGCTGGGTTGATGCCAAATTTACGGGGAATGCTGTCCAGGTCACAGACATGGTCTTCAGCAAGGTAATCCATCCAAAAGACAGATGTCGGAAAACCCTTCACCATTGATTCGAGGAGCTGGGTCAGCCAATTGAGCTGGGCAGGATTGAATTCCACGAATTTCCGTTTTTTGCCTGTTACTGCCATGATTTCCTGCAGAATCTCAAGGAAACTCAAATGTTCCGGTCCACCAATTTCAACCACCTGGTTCACCATTTCCGGCATTTCCAGGACCCAAATCATGCACGTTACCAGGTCGCCTATCCACAATGGCTGGAACAAGGTGCTGCCTTTCCCAGGGATGAGCACAATGCCAGGCGAAATCCGGATTAGCCGCGCCAGGTTCTGCGTGAAATTGTCGCCCTTTCCAAAGATCAGGCTGGTCCGAAAAATGGTGTACGGAATGCCGGAATTACGAATTACATGCTCAGCGATACCCTTGGCCTGCATCAGCCGATAAGCGGAAGCGCGGTCAGCGCGGAGGTAGCTGAGGTAAACAAAGCGTTGGATGTGCGCCTCCCTGGCTGCCTGCGTGAGTGTTTCAATACCCACCACTTCCAGCTCTTCCAGCTGGGCCTGAGCTCCGTAACGCTCCACCCCTGCCAGGTGGTAGATGGTATCCACACCTTGCATGGCAGCCCGTAGGCCGCGAACATCCTTCAACGAACTGATGGCCAAATTGACGTCAAAACCTTTGGGAATGGTGCCCTGTCCAACATTAGGGTTGAGTAGTAACCGGTAAGGTTTGCCTTCTGCCTGGAGCTGCTTAACCAACTCGCCGCCGATAAAACCGGTGCCACCTGTGACCAAAATCATGCTGTGATTATATCAGGAATATGTTGTGTTTTGGCATATTACTTGCACTATAGATAAAGTGATATTTAAAGGATTGATGGGTAGACAAAATGGATAAACGACTTGGATTTCACTACTTTCAAGATTTGAACCATTACCAAAACCGGGACCTGGCCTTATGGCTGCCTGAGCTAAAGTCGCTCGACGCGGGTTGGCTTGTGCTCAAAAGCGGTGTCTCCCAGGCCATACCCGAGGATTTCATCTCAGGTCTTGTCGAGGCCGGCATCCATCCTGTTATTCATTTTGATTTGCAGGTTAATGGCACCACGCGTCCCGAAGACCTGCGCCTCCTGCTGACCGAATACGCGAAGTGGGGCGCAAAGCATGCCATCTTCTTCAAGAGCCCAAACACGAAGTCGGCCTGGCTCGAAGGCACTTGGTCACAAGGTGACCTGGTGGAGCGCTTCCTCGATCGTTATCTGCCCTTCATCCGCCTCGCGGAGCAGTGCGGGATGACCCCAGTCTTCCCCCCACTCCAACCCGGCGGTGATTATTGGGACCTTTCCTTCCTGAAAAAACTGCTTCAGCTGGTTCAACAGCGCAAATCCCTGGATTTTGAATCCAACCTGCACATGGCCATCAGTGCCCAGACCTTTGGAAAGCCCCTGACTTGGGGCACCGGGGGGACCGCCAAGTGGAAGTCTCCCCGGCCTTACAGCAAGACTGAAATCGGTGAAGAGGACCATGTTGGTTTCAATACCTGGCAGTGGTACGCGGATATCGTGAAAAGTATATTGAACATCGCGCCGAAAATTCTCTTGTTCTTTTTTGGCGCGTCTGATATTTCCTCCAATACGTTGGACCCCGCCCTGAGCTTTGAAACCCTCGTTGGGCTCATCCAGGATGCCTCTGGCAAAGGAGAGCAACAAGTCACGCTCCCGGAAAACGTCCTTGGCTGCATGTTCTGGCTTCTCAGCTCCGAACCCAGCGACCCGCTGGAGAAAACCGCCTGGTACGATACATCTGGCAAGCCCAAAAGTGTTTCTGTCTCAACCTACAAGGATAGGCTTGGGCAAACGCGCAAACAGGCCGTGGAATTTTCTGTCGCCGATAGGGTCGCGGAATGGATGTACCCGATTGACCATTACCTGCTCTTGCCCTCATACGATTGGGGCGTACCCGAAAACACGATTGATCGAATTCGCCCCATCATCCGGGAATCACGTCCCACCATCGGGTTCTCACTTTTTGAAGCAATGAATGCCAGGAAGGTGACCATCTGGAACGAAAACTCAGTCTTTTCTGAAAATGACATCCAGATGCTGCGCGAAGCCGGCTGCCTGGTGGACGAACAGGTCATCAGCAGCATTAACGCAGCAGTATAGTTTTTTTAAGGAGAAAAAATGAGCCCATCATCCTCTTACACCATGAAGACCCCCATCGCCTCCGCGCTTCCCAAAATCGTTGTGCTTGGGATGGGTGGTGGTGGTTCCAACGCCATCAACCGCATGATTGAATCCGGCATGCAAGGTGTCACATTCGTCGCGGCCAATACCGATTCGCAAGCCCTCGCCACAAACCTGGCGCCAAACAAAATCCAGCTGGGTCCCAAAGCGACCCGGGGGCTGGGTGCCGGCGGCTTGCCAACCGTTGGCGAATCTGCTGCCGAGGAGAGCTCCAAGGATCTCGCCTCAGTCCTCGAAGGAGCGGAGATGGTCTTCCTCACCGCGGGCATGGGCGGTGGCACAGGCACCGGCTCAATCCCGATTGCGGCCAAAATCGCGAAGGCCCAGGGCGCTGTAACCGTTGCTGTTGTGACCAGGCCATTCTCCTTTGAGCTAGGTCGCCGTCAGCGCAACGCCGATGAGGGCATCGCCAAGCTTGCCGAATTCACCGACACCCTCATCGTCATCCCCAATGACAAGCTCATCGAGGTTGCCCCGCGTGATTTGCCGCTTGAAATGGCCTTCACGCTCGCGGATGACGTCCTGCGCCAGGGAGTCCAGGGCATCTCTGAACTCATCACGGAAACCGGTTTGATTAATGTGGACTTCTCCCATATCAAACGCGTTATGCAGCAAGGTGGAGGAGCACTGCTCACTATTGGTACCGGCTCTGGTCCCAACAAAATCCAGGAAGCCATCAGCAAGGCCTTGCACCATCCATTGCTGGATGACATCGACCTCTTCTCCGCGACATCCATGATCGCCAACTTCACCGGGAGTGAGAACATGTCCTTCCGTGACGTCACTGACGCGCTGCAAACCTTGCAGGAAGCGTCTGGTTTCCACGCGGATATCGTGCCAGGCATTATCACGGACCAGCGTATGGAAGATCGCGTCCAATTGATACTCATCGTTACGGGTATTGGCAATAAGAAAAATACCCCCAAGGCGGAAGTCGGCTCCGTGCGTGTTTCTGAAGAAAAAGCCTCCATGTACCAGGCCCAAAGCAAGCCGGCCATGCAACAACCGACCACGCCCCAGACTGAAATCGGGATTAACACTTACACCTCGCAGGTGGATAACGCCAATAACCTGGATGTCCCAGCCTTCCTGCGTCGCAGAGCAAACTTTAAAAAGTAGGTGATGGCATGAAATCTGACGCGCTTCAAAAAGCTTGCCTGGCTGCCACGCAGAGAAATCCTAAACTCTCGGGTAAAAAACCGGTTGTGACCGAGCAATCTGAAAATCGCTTTTTGCTGGTCTTTAGTCTCTCTGAGATCCTTCCAGGTGAGAAAAGATTGGAACAGAAAGTCCGCGTCGTAACGGATGCGGACGGCCATATTATAAAGATGTCATCTTCACGGTAAACAACGGACTGGGAAAAAGGAAAGGCTAACACTAATGGAAATCGCGGGAATAAAGCTTTCCTTTGAAACGCAAAGAATCAGACGCGCGTCAGTCTCCGCGCCAGTTAGTGACATTTTGCTAAACGCGTCAAAGACTGAGTCGCTGAGCTTCCAACCAACCATTAAGGTTGATATCTCCCCTCTCAAGCAATTGCAGCTGACCGGTTTGACCATTCCAAACAAGGTGACGGTGAAGGATTTCCAAAAGTCCCAGGTGGTGATGCTTTTCCTAACCTCTTTCATGGGCCTCCTCATTGGCCTGGCGATTTCCTTCCTGCTGTAGTTAAACACGCCAAATCAATCAAGACCACGGTAAACAGCCGTGGTCTTTTGTTTATAAAGCGCCCATGTTTACCCAATATGGTCAGGCTATTCTACAAAAATTACTTTTCTCATTTTCTTATCTCGAACTCCGTACAAAAAGAATGCTTTGAGAAGGACGCAACGCATTCGCCCCCTTTTCGACATCCCATTCCCCTAAATAAACTCATCTGTATTATGTGGCTACGCGCAGTTATGGCGAATATAGAACCTTCACAGTTAACCAAATAAAACCCCGCCATTATCGACGTTTCCTAACCTTCTGGCAACAACATCCACATATCCCTATCCGCTTTCTTTCCTCGCTTAAGAATTAGCGAAAAGGCTAGCAACCAATCGAGCTTCTTTATCCGTCCCCCATGCCAAATTCCTTCAAAACCTCAGGCAATGGTTATTCATTTCGAATTCACCCCGTGAGGCCACCTCATTTTTCATGTATAATCTCCACATATTATTTCGAAGAGGATTGAATGGGTTCACCAAAGCATAGCGCCGCCGATTATTGGCAAAATCTTAAAATCACATCAGATGACCTCCAAAAATTAACCAGCTTCCTGTTTGAAAAAGAGGAACCATACACACTCGATGGGCTCGTCCAAGTCCTCGTCGCCCATCGCATGGAAACCCTCGCCCTGGAAGCGGAATTGCAGGCTGAAGAAGCAGGTCAGCTCTACTATCCCCGGAACACTTACCCGGTTGGAGCGAAACTAATCTTTCCGGAGCTGGATTGGAAAACCGGTGTGGTTACCGCTGAACGGGCTGGCAACAACCCCGACCTGGGCAGCTTCACCGTCAGCAGTGTGCTCATTGATGGCCAACAGCAGGACTTTGCCACAAACCTGGAAAGCCACCCCCTCAACGAATCAAATTACCAGCAGCTGGGTGCCGACAAACAGGACGCGGAGACCATCCTCCAGGTTTATGGCCCGGAAATCAAAGCCCGTCTAAAAAGCGCGCTCTCAAACCAAAAAGAACTCATCCGCATTGGCTACACATGGTTCCCCAAGTCCTTACTCATGGATATTGGCAAAGGCGAACTCAACCTGGCTGAGGCCATCCTCGACGGCCAGGCCGGCGGCCCCATGCCAATTGGAGAACTTCTCTCCCAGCTGGAAATCGTTACGGACGATGAAAACAAAAAACTCGCTGAGTTTTCATTGAACTACGCCTTGCAGGAAGATCCGCGCTTCGATGAAGTTGGCACCAGTGGCCAATTCTCCTGGTTCCTCAAGCGCCTTGAGCCAGCATCGGTCCTGGATGTGCCAGCCTACCTGAGGCTGAGCGTTTCCCCAGCTTCCCTGGATGGCTTTTCCGAGGAGGCCAAAAAAATATTCTCCAGTCTGGACGACGAACAAGCTTTCGATGAAACGGATTTTGATGAAGCCAAACGCGCGAACCGCGCGAGCGTCGTGCTCACTTATCCCCATTGGCGCACAGGCAGTCTGCCAATCACCCCGTCTACGTTCCAGGTTTTCCCCTCGGCCCTCGAAACCAGCCATGTTCGCATTGTTTTCAAGGATGAGCAAACCGGGGTGCGAATTCCTGCCTGGGTGGTACGCCAAGGGAAATATGTCATCGGTCTCAAGGATTGGTACGAAGACCAGAATCTTATCCCTGGCAGTATCGTTGAAATCGGTGCCACCAGCGAAGCAGATGTCATCACCATCAAACCAGAAAAAAAGCGCTCCAACAAGGAATGGATTAAAACCGTGCTTGTCGGCGCGGATGGCGGTATCGTCTTCGCGCTGCTCCGGCAATCCATCTCAGCCGGTTTTAACGAACGCATGGCCATCGCCATCCCGGATGTTGCAGGGCTTGATGAAGTTTGGAAGCAGCGGGAAGGCAAGAACATCAATCTGAAGACCGACTTAATCCGCATGATGAATGAACTTTCCAAGCTTAATAACCAGAGGCACGTGCACTTCATGGACCTTTACGCGGCCATGAACGTCATCCGCCGTACGCCACCACAAAATCTACTTCAACTTCTTGGCGAAGGTGCTGAATTTGCTCATGTAGGGGACTTTTACTTCCATCTGGTTGAGAACAATTAAAGGAGACCGATGCTCAATAAAATTCCCAGCCTGATAAAACCAACAATTCAAACAAAGTTCCGGGTGGACTTTGACTGGTGGAAATCACAAGATCGCAATTGGCGGAACTCGCTGCTATCATTCCTGTGCGAAGAACACCAAAAAAAGTACGCGGGTCTGACAGATGACGTCCAGGTCGATATCGTCTCCAGCGATACCGGCGCGGTCAAGCAAGGGGATGGAATCTTGTATTCCCTGGCAAACCATT
>JAKOSR010000182.1 GCA_029777225.1 Chloroflexota bacterium | reverse complement strand
CGGAGCGCGTTCTCGTCCAGCTGACGGATGATTTCGAAGTTGGAGGCCTCACCGTCCCAGGCGCAATGGGTGGCCACAAAGGTGTTTTGCAGTCCGAAACCGTAGGTGAAAACGTCGACACCAGGAAGGTCCAGCTGGCCAAGAAGCGTTTGGACACCCGCGTCGTCCCCACACAGGAGGGCGATGCCGCCCGGGCGGGTTTTTGCCAGAAACTGATGGAAGGCGGAGAGGTAAACCTCGGGTGTGGGGAAGAAATCGGGGTGGTCGTGTTCGATGTTGGTGACAATGCTCAGCGTTGGGGAGAGGCCCAGGAACATATTGTCGTATTCGTCCGCTTCAATCACAAAATACTGGTCGCTGCCGGCATGTGCGTTGCAGCCCAGGCCTTTGACCTCGGCTCCCAGGATGAAGCTGGGGTTGGCACCGAGGCTGCGGAGCAAGCTGACAAGCATGCCTGTGGTGGTGGTTTTGCCATGCGAGCCACTGATGGCGAGCAAGGTGCGGTCTTCGATGACCTGGGAGAGAAATTCGGCGCGTTTGAGTACCGGGATGCCGGCCTCTCTCGCGGCCCGGACCTCGGGGTCATCATCCTTGACGGCTGAAGAACGGACAATCACGTCCGCCTGCAGCGCGAGGTCAGGGTGGTGACCGATGAGGGTGGTGGCGCCAGCGGCGGTGAGCGCGTCAAAATAACGGGATGGGTTCACATCCGTACCGCTTATCTGCCAACCCCGTTCCAAAAGGAGCAGGGCGATGGCTGAGATGCCGGTTCCACCAATCCCGATAAAGTGCACTTTGTTCATTAGATGAACACTCCCAATACGATGAGACAACCCAAAATAATGGCGTAATAAATGTTTGGCACCTGCAGGTAGTTAGGCAGGGCCAGGCTGAGAATCTTGATGGCTTCCTGGCCGGCTTCGGTGGCCGCATCGGGGGGGATTATCTGGGTGAAAGGGTAGTTGGCCTTGGCAATGAAGTACCAGGCCGAACCGACAAAGAGATAGCCATTGAAGGCACCCATAAAAGCACCCATAATCAGGTCCCGGGTTGAATTGCGTTCAAACCGGCCAGTATCCAGCAAGCGGCGGAGACTGGGGGTTTGATAGCCGATGAAAGCGCAGGCAAGCAGGGCAAGCAACTGAAACATCAGCACCCGGTCAGCGGGCATTCCGTTGGTCAGCTTGGGCAGCAGCACTTCCACCACCGCGAGGCTGACAATCCCGGCAAAGAAGACCAAAACTTCCTTGGACCAGCCACGCAGCGCGCCAATCAGGACGAAGAAAACCATGAGAACGTAGAAAAGCACAGAAAGAGTAATCATGCGTTTATCCTTCCGCCATTTCCATGAGCAGAGCGGCGATGTTTTCGGCCGCTTTGGGATTGGCGAGGGCCGCCATGGCACGGGCCATGTGGGAGAGCCTGGCTGAGTCGCCCATTAGTTCCTCGATGGTCGCGAGCAAGTGACTGGTGAGGAATTTGTCCTCCAGTAGCACGGCGGCTTGGCGGTCCACCAGGTAATCCGCGTTGACCTTCTGGTAGCGCCAGGCGTATGGGTAGGGGACCAGGACGGCGGGAAGGCCGAAAAATGGATATTCACCCAGGATGGAAGCTCCGGCGCGGGAGACGACCAAATCCGCAACGCTGAGGGCCGCGCCCATCTCGTGCAGGTATGGGAAGGCTTGATAACGTGGGCCCAATTGCTTAATCCTGGGTTGAAGGGCTTCCCAGTCCAGGTGACCCGTCAGGTGGAGGACCTGGTACCGGCTTGTCAGCTGGTCGGCAATGGCCAGGACCGCGTTATTTATGGAGCGGGCACCGCTGCTGCCACCCATGAAGAGCAGGGTAGGGAGAGCGGGGTCAAAACCGAAGTATTCCAAAGCCTTGGCCTTGGTCCAACCCGTCAACTCCGCGCGCAGAGGATAGCCGGTGACGGTGACGCGTTCCTGATGTTTGAAGAAAGCTTTTGTCTGTTCCACGGTCACAGCAATCCTATCTGACCAACGTGCCAGGGTTTTGAGAGCCAGGCCTGGTTCCAAATCGGGGACGTAGAGAAGCGATTTGAACTTGAGACCAGCGAGCGCCATGGGAATGGCCACATAACCACCAGTGAAGAAAAGGGCATCGGGTTTGAATTCCCTGAGTATTTGTTTGGATTGTGAATATCCTTTCCATAGCCTTACCAGGTTTCCCGGTAGTTTCTTGAGCGAGACGCCGTGCACACCCGCAGCTGGAATTTCTTTGAAGGCAATGCCTGAACGGACGACGAGCTCGCGCTCCATGCCGCCCTGGCTGCCAACCCACAGCAAGATGTTGGTTTCATTCTTCAGAGTCTCTGAAACGGTTAGCGCCGGATACACTCCGCCGCCAGTCCCGCCCGCGCAAATCAACAGTCGCACTGGCCTGGCTCCTTTCATCATTTTCTTCTTTTGCCACGCCCTGACGGGCGACATTCATCGTGATGCCAATGGCCGCCAAAGTGGCAACCATGCTGGAACCACCGGCGCTAATCAACGGAAGGGCGTTCCCGGCAAAGGGGAAGAGGCCCACAATCACCAGGATGTTAATCATTGCCTCGATGACCACCCAGGAAACCAGCCCAAAAGAAATCAGGGAACCGAGTTGGTCCGGGGCACGCCGGGCGATTTTCAGGCCACGCCAGATCAACATGGCATAAAGGGCAATCACCACGAAGGCACCCAAAAGGCCGGTTTCTTCCGCGATGACCGCGAAAATACTATCGGAGTGGGGCAGCGGCAGACCGGTGAACTTGGTATCCGCCTTGCCCAGGCCAACGCCGAAAAAGCCGCCTTTGATGATGGCTTCAAAGGTTCGCCGGATGTGATAGGAACCTTCGGTTGGGTTCTGCAGACCCTTTAAGTATTCGTCAATACGGATGCGCGCCGTTGTGGATATGGCGTACATTACAAACGCCAGGAGCACACCGAAAACAAGGATCAGGACCAGTTGCTTCCAGTCCCCACCTGCCAGGAAGAACATGATGCCACCCAACAGAGCAATGGTGAGAGCAGCGCTTAAATCGGGTTGCAGGATAATCAACGCGGCAACAACGCCGATGATGAAAACCAGGGGAATGAGACCGTTGCCGATATCCTTGAGGTTTTCCTTGTGACCGGTGAGCCAGAAGGACAGGTAAATGACAATCCAGACCTTGGCCAGCTCACCCGGTTGGATTGAACCGTTAAGCAGGGATCGCTTGGAATTGAAGCGTTCGTCACCAACCAAAAGGACGAGAACCAGGAGAACGATAATCCCGAGCATGACCAGGACCACGACTTTGCCGTAGAGATGGTAATCAATGCGGCTGAGCAGGGCGGCCAGGATAAGACCCGCTGTCACCCACATCATCTGACGCGAAAAAACGTAGGTGGTGGGTTTATCAATCAGCAGGGAGGCATCCCAGCTGGAGGAGTAGACCATGACAATGCCAAAAACCAGCAAACTGGCGGTGATGAGAAGCAACGGCACATCAAATGGCAGCCGGCTATTGTTCGTGCGCCTGGGAGTTCTGACTTTGTTTTCCATCATAGTTCATTCACCCATTTTCTAAAGGCCTCACCACGTTCCTCAAAATCCTTGAAGGCATCGAAGCTGGTGCCACCAGGCGAGAGAAGGACCACATCGCCTTCGGTCACCTGGCTGGCGGCAATGCTGACAGCCTGCTGGAGGGTGTCGCATTTGACCACTGATTTCAGGAATTGACCGGGTTTGCGCGGGCCAATCGCTTCCGAGATGAGTTCAGCCGCTTCGCCGAAGAGAATGACACGCGAGACACGGCGACGGACAAGGTCAGCGAGGGTATCCCAGGGCAGGCGTTTATCGCGGCCACCGAGGAGCAGCACAATGGGCTGATCAAAGGATTTAATCGCGGCAATGGAACGTTCCGGTGCCGTGGCAATGGAGTCGTTGTACCAATCGGCGCCTTTGACATTGCGAACAAATTCGAGGCGATGCGGAACGCCCTGAAACTCTTCGACGGCACCCTGGATGGCGGGTAGAGCCAGCGTGGCGCCGGCAGCAATGGCGCAAGCCGCGAGGACGTTGCTAAGGTTGTGTTTACCCCGGAGCTGTATCCACTCGACCGGCAGCATTTTTATCTGTTCGCGGCCAATTTGCAGCCAAATCCAGTCCTTGTCCAGGTATGTGCCGCTGGCCTTGAAAGGCGGTTGTCTTTGACCAAAGCTGATGATGTCTGATTTGACCAGGTTGCCGAGGTTCCATGAGCCTTCATCTTCGCGATTGAGCACGGCGATATCGCCGGGTTGCTGGAAGTTCAAAATTTTGGCCTTGGCAGCCGTGTAGGCGCTCATCGTGCCGTGACGGTCGAGGTGATTGGGGGTGATATTCAGCACCGCGGCCACCTGTGGGGAGCGGGTCATTAGTTCCAGTTGAAAACTGGAAAGTTCCAAGACTGCCAGGTCATCCTCTCGCATCTGGTCCACAACCGAAATCAGGGGGGTGCCGATATTGCCGCCAACCCAGGCCTTATGGGAGGAGGATTTCATTTCAAAGTGCTTTTGAGCCATCAAGCCAACCAGGGCCGTTGTGGTGGTTTTGCCGGCTGAGCCGGTGATGCCGACCACGGGGCAGGGGCATTCTTCCAGGAAAATCTGCGAGTCGTTCGTCAGGGGAATCTGCCTGTGGGCTGCTTCCACCACGAAGGGGATTTTTGGGTCCACGCCGCCAGAAAGGCAGACTACGTCCGCAGCGTCGAGCAGGTCGAACGGATGGCTGCCCAGGACGGGCGTGATATCCAGGCCACTCAATGATTTAAGCTCGTCCTCCAGGCTCTCCGCCGGGCGGGAGTCCGTCAGAAAAACGTGGGCGTTGCGACCGGCCAGGAATTTACACAAGGCGAGACCCTGGCGGGCGGCCCCTATCACAATCATTTTCTTGCCTGCATAATCGGTCATATTTATCCTAAGAAGGTTAGCGCGAACCCAATCATCGCGCCGATAAGTTCAATCAGCCAAAAGCGAAGCACAATCTGGTTTTCTTCCCAGCCAATCATCTCGAAGTGATGATGGATGGGGGATTTTCGGAAAACTCGTTTGCCATGAGAAAGCTTGAAATAGGTCACCTGGATTACCACACTCAACATTTCAGCGGTCGGGATGATGGCAATCAGTGGCAGGAAGAGCCAGCGGCCGGTCATGAGGGCGACCACGGCCAGGGTGGCACCCAAGGCCTGCGAGCCGGTATCGCCCATGTAGAGCTGGGCGGGTTTGACGTTGAACCAAAGGAAGCCGGCCAGCGCGCCGACGACGCAAAAACAGAACCGGGCCAGGTAGACCAGGCCAATATTGAGGGCGATGATGCCGTAGACCCCAAAGGCGGTCAGGGCAATCATGCCGGCCAGGCCATCGATGCCATCCGTGAAGTTGACCGCATTGGCCATTTCCACGATGATAAAGGCGGCAATCGGGAGGTAGAGCCAGCCGAGGTTCAGGGGCTGCAGGGCGGTGGGCCAAACCAGTTGAGGAACGAGCAGAACATCTTTTAGCGCGTAAGCGATGACCAACGCGACCACCACTTGCAGGATGAACTTGGTGCTGGAGCGCATGCCCAATCCCTTGCGGGGACCGCGCACTCCTTCCCAATCATCCACCGCGCCGATGAGCGCGAAGCCCCAAAGCGTGGCGAGGGGGACGAGGATGGAGGCACCAAAAAGCCTGGAGCCAAAAAGGGAAACCGCGTTCAGGATGACCGTAAGAACCGTGACGGGCATCAGGAACATGAAGCCGCCCATGGTTGGGGTGTTCATCTTGGCCATGTGCGATTCGGGCACATCGATGCGGATAATCTTGCCGATGCGGAAGGTCTTGAGGAAACGAATGAACGGGTCTCCCCAAATGACGCTGAGGAGGAAGGCAATCCCGCCGATGGCAATGGCCAGGGAAGTACTTTGGGTCATCGCACTTCCTCCAGCTGGGAGATGATTTGTTCCATGCGCATACTGCGTGACCCTTTGACGAGGGCGATATCGCCTTCTTTAAGTTGTGAGGCGAGGAAGAGCGCCGCTTCAGGGGCGCTTGGGAACCAATGGATTTTGCCCGCGGGGAAATCGTTGGAGAGGGCTGCCTTTTGGGTAAGTTTGCTGCGTTCACCCACCAGGACCAACTCGTCAGCCACTTCAGAGGCACGAATCCCCACATTGATGTGACCTTCGGCTTCATAACGGCCAAGTTCCAGCATATCCCCCAAAACCGCGATTTTGCGGCCTTTAAGGTCGTTCAGCAAGTTCAGCGCGGCCATGGTGGAATCCGGCGAGGCGTTATAGGTGTCGTCAATCAGGAGGGCACCGGTGGCAGTCCGGGAGGTTACCACGCGCAACTGGATTTTCGTGTTTTTCAAAGCTTCAAAAATCCAGTCCCAGGAAATACCAAGGGTGAGGGCAACCGCGGCGGAGCGTAAAATGGTGTAAACCGAGTGGCGGCCAATCAGTGGGGCGGTGAGATAAACCGATTCACCTGCATAATGGATGCGGCAACGCAGGCCATCCAGGCCGTGGCTTTCAATTTCGTCGGCCCACAGGTCAGCGTCGGGATTCAGACCGTAATAGAAGGGCCTGGCGGCGGTTTTTTCGGACATGGCCTTCACAAACGGGTCATCGTGATTCAGGATGGCAACCCCGCGAGGGGAAGCTGGCAAAGACTGCACCAGTTCAGCCTTGCCTTTGGCGATATCTTCCATGGAGCCGGCACGTTCCGCGTGGACGGTACCGATATTGGTCACGACGCCGATTTCGGGCCGGGCGATATCGCAAAGCAGCTTGATGTCGCCGGGAACATAAAAACCCATTTCCAGCACGGCGACTTCATGATCCTCGTTTAACGATAGAAGCGTGAGGGGCAAACCGACTTCATTGTTCATGTTCCCTGGATTTTTTAGGGTAAAGAAACGATGCGAAAGCACTGAAGCGGTCAATTCCTTGGTGGAGGATTTGCCGACGCTACCGGTGATGCCGATGACGTGCAGGTCGAATTGATTGCGCCAGTAGGCGGCGATGGTTTGAAGCGCTTTGAGCGCATTGGGCACAAGCAGGCTAAATGGAGCCTTTGAAGGGAGGTCAAGCGGCTGGGCGTGGATATCCACAATTGGGTAGGCGGACTCAAAAGGATGTTCCACCAAAGCCAAAACCGCCCCACTTTTGAAAGCCCGGTCCACAAAGAGGTGCCCATCGGTGTTTTCACCAGGCATGGCAATGAAGAGGTCGCCTTTTTCCACGCAGCGGGAATCGACAACGCCCCTTGTGATGGCAAAGTCCGAGGAAACGTAAGCCTCGACCGCCAGGGCTTTCAGGATGTGCTTAAGCGTCAACATCCTAGCTCACTCACTCCCCAATGAAGCCTGACCATCCGCTTTTAACCCCAGCCGGACATCATCCGGTGGGATATCGAGCAGGACGACCAGTTTTGAAACCAACTTGGAAAAGACAGGCGCAGCCACTTCAGAGCCCCAGATGGAGATGGTCGGTTTTTCGAGCCAGACGTAAACCAGGAACTTGGGGTCCTCGGCCGGGCCCCAGCCGACGAAGGAGGTGTTGGTGACAGCGCTGGTGTAGCCAAACTGGGTGGGGATTTCGGCGGTGCCGGTTTTGCCAGCCACCGTGTAGCCTTCCACCAGGGCGTTGGAACTTTCCTCTTCCAGGGAATTGACGAGCATCTGGGTGAGCGTTTCCGCGGTCTCGGCCTTGATTGGTGTACCCACCACAACCGGGTCGATGTCGTATTGCTTGCCGTCGATAATCATGGCTTTGACTACGTGGGGAGCCATCATTTTACCTTCATTAGCCACCGCGCCGATGGCCATGACCATCTGAACGGGGGTGACTGAAATACCCTGGCCAAACGAGTTGGTCGCCAGGTCCACTTCGTACCATTGGCTATCGCCGGGCACCTTGAGCGGCCAGTGGTTTTCACCACCGAGGTCGATGCCCGTGTTGCGGTCGAGGCCGAAGGCACGCATGTAGGAATAGAATTTGTCCGGGCCAAGTTGGGTGGCAATCCAGGCCAGGCACACATTCAGGGAGTGTTGCATACAACCGGTCATGTCCACATCGCCCCAGGCACCGGAGTTCCAGTTGTAGATGTAACTACCGCCGACCAGGATTTGGCCTGTATCGGTGAAAACGGTCTCTGGTGTGACCGCGCCCGCGTCGAGCGCGGAGGCCATGGTAAGGACCTTGAAGACCGAGCCAGGTTCGTACGTCTCGCTCACGGCCCGGTTGAAGGGGGTGGGGTTTGGGAAGACGTCGGCGTAGGTCCAGTAGTCGTTGGGGTCCAGGCGGGGCGAGTTGGCCATGGCGATAATGCTGCCATCCTCGGGGTTGTAGACCACAATCGTGCCCGATTCCGCGCCGGACCAGTCCAACGCCTCATCCAGGCTCTTTTCGGTCATGGCCTGAACTTCGCGGTCGATGGTGAGGACAAGGCTGGCACCCGGGGGAACTTCTTCCACTGTGGTAATTTTTTGCGGGTCAAACGCGGTGTAGACTTCCTTGGGGGTGCCGGCAAGCAGCTGGTCGTAGGTTTCTTCAACGCCAAAATAGCCGACGCCATCCGTGCGGTCGAGGAAGCTGTAGAAGCCCAGAATATTGGAGGCCACATCCTTTTCAGGGTAGCTGCGCTTGTTATAGGCTGTCCAGGTGAGACCATCCAGGCTGGGGCTGACTTCATTGCGGCCCACCACGCGGTCCTCGTATTCCTTCGAGATGGCTTCCAACTGGTCAATCTTGGATTTTTCAACAAATCCATCGAGCGTGATGTAGTAGTACCCCCCATCGCCGGGTTTCATCTTGGCGTAATTGAGGGTCTGGAGGTAATCCAGCCCGAGGACACTGGAGGCGACCTGGGCAACCGTTTCGGGTTGGATGATGGCGGCGAGGTCCAAACCAACTTCGTAGACAGTTTCGTTGCCAGCCAGGAGTTTGCCGCCGGCGTCGTAGATGTTCCCACGTTCAGGGTAAACCAGGTGCGTGACACCCTGGTAAACCGTCGATTCCGCCAGGATTTCCTTGGCGCCAGGGATGTTTTGGATTCGAATCATTTGAACCCCCACCGCGCCAGCCAAAACTGAGATGACCACACAAACAAGCCAGAAACGCATCCACACGTGATTGTTCACGGAACCACCTCCGTAGCCTGGATACCTGAAAGCGCGAAGCCCGCCGTCCGGGCCCTGAACCAATCCCAAAGGGAAGCGGTGAATTCCGGCAGCAGGGTTGGCGTTTCAACTTCCTCCGCACTTGGTGGCGGCGCCAAAACGCCCGAGTCCAGGGGGACATAACCGGGGACTTCGATATAGATGGCCTGGGGCGGATCAACCTCAACCATTTCCGCGCCTTCCAAGCGCTGGCTCATTGAGCGCGCCGAGGAAATCAGGGCCAGTTCGGTGTTCAGGTCGTTGACTTCAAGTTTTAAGTCATTAACCGTGGATTCCAGGTTCTGGATGCGGCGGCCCGAGGTCGCGGCGAGCCGGCTGATGGAAAGGTAAATGCCCGCGACGGCTGTAACCGCCACCAGGATGGCCAGGAAAATACCAATCCACTGGAGCTGTTTGCGCCAGGGAGCTTGCTTATAGGCTTGTAAGAAGTTCATTTTCATAGCCTTTTCCATGCAAAAACCGTGCCATTAATTAATTCTTTCTGCCACACGCAACCTGGCGCTGCGAGCGCGGGGGTTGAGCGTGGTTTCCTGCCCGGTCGCCATGATGGGGCGATGCGTCAGGACACGAATCAAAGCTTTGTGGCCGCAGGTACACACCGGTTGTTCTGGCGGGCAAACACAATCCCTGCTTTCGCGTTGGAAGGCCTGCTTGACCAGCCGGTCTTCCAGGGAATGGAAACTGATAATTGCGACACGCCCGTGTGGTTTTAAGAGTGCTATCAAGCCCGGGATGGCTTGTTCGATGGTCTTCAATTCGTCGTTCACGGCAATCCGGAGGGACTGGAAGGTCCGGGTGGCCGGATCCTGCTTTTCCTGGCTTCTGCCGACCGCTTTACGCACAACTTCCGCGAGGGCCAAAGTGGAGGCGAAGGGGCGGGCGTGAACAATTGCTTTCGCGACACGCCGTGAAAAACGCTCTTCTCCGTATCGCCAGATGATATCGGCCAGCTCCTTTTCAGGAAGATTGTTAACCAAGTCGGCGGCACTGGGCCCTTGGGAGGAATCGAAGCGCATGTCCAGCGGTCCATCCTGGCGGAACGAGAAGCCACGTTCCGGGTGGTCCAGCTGCATGGAAGAAACCCCCAAGTCGAGCAGAGCCCCGTCCAAACCCGGCCAACCCAGTTCCCGCAGAAAATCCGCACTGTGGGCGTAGGAACCCTGCCTGATAAAGCAACGACTGGCATAGCTTTCCAGGCGGTGGGTGGCAAGGCTGATGGCGAATGGGTCGACATCCAGCCCCAGCAGCTGGCCTTCGGGAGCGCACGCCGCGAGGATACCCTTGGCGTGGCCTCCAGCTCCAAGCGTGCCATCCAGGTACATGCCTGGGGAGGAAGGAGAGAGACTGTTTAAAACTTCCTGGTAAAGTACAGGGCGGTGGTCAGGGTAGTCCCAAACCTCCCGCGTCATTTATTGCCTCTCGTGGTGATGTCAAAGGCAAGCCAGCGATCACCATCATCCCCAGCTTCTTCCAGGGGACCTTCCTTGGCTTGCAGTAATTCCGGTGACCAAATCTCAAAACTATCCCCAACCCCGACGATAGTCACCTCGTTTTCAATCTTCGCGTATTTACGCAGGTAAGCGGGGATAAGAATGCGGCCAGCTGAGTCGAAGGTCAGGTCGGCGGTGTTGCCAAGGATGCGGCGCCGGAGGGCGCGGGAGTCCGGGTCGGTGATGGTGATGGCGTTCAGCGAGTCGGCAATCAGGCCGTACTTTTCCTTGGCGTAGGCCATCAGGTTGCCATCCAGACCGAGTGTCACGAATACGCCGGAAGGGGTTTGATCGCGGTAAGCAGCAGGGACCGTCATGCGACCTTTTGGGTCTATATTATGTTCAAACCTCCCATAAAACATTTGTTCTACTCCTGCTTTAATTGCCGAAGCGCCGGCAACCCAGCGCTCCTAATTTGACACTTCATGACACTTTATGACATCAATACCCACATTATATGCTAATGACCCTTCCAACGCAAGGGTTTTGGCACGCAATTTGCAAAGAAAGTGGAATTTTTAAGGTTAATTGGGGGGACATTGTTAATAGTTATTTGGAATTGCGCGTAATTTAATGGTGTTTGGGCCACACAGGCAGCAAAGGAGGGGAAGTACGAGGCAAAGGAGGAGGGGTGTTTTGCATTATAATGAGCGCGTATGGCCACGCCTGCTATTTTGAATGACCGTTACCAGTTGCAACAATCCCTGGGGACAGGGGGGATGGCGCTGGTTTACAAAGCGCGCGACCTGATGCTGGAACGCCCGGTGGCGGTAAAGCTGCTACGTGAGGATTTCAGCCAGGATGTGGCCTTCCGGGAACGTTTTAGGCAGGAAGCCCGAGCCGCGGCCAACCTCTCACACCCCAACATCGTCACCGTGCATGATTTTGGCCTCGACCAGGGGCATCTGTTCATCGTGATGGAATATGTACCTGGAACCGACCTGAAATCCCTCATCAAGGAGAAACGGAAATTCACCGTGGCAGAAGCCTTGCAGTTGATGGTGCAGGCCTGCCAGGGGGTGGGGTACGCGCACCGGGCCGGGCTGGTGCACTGCGACATCAAACCACACAATTTTCTGGTCAGCCCTGAAGCACGCTTGAAGGTGACGGACTTTGGAATCGCAAGAGCGCTATCCACCATCTCGCCTGAGGAGCACCACGATGTGGTGTGGGGGTCCCCACACTACTTTTCACCCGAACAAGCCGCGGGGCTGCCGCCCTCCCCGGCATCGGACGTGTATTCCCTGGGCGTCATCCTTTATGAAATGCTGACCGGGAAACTGCCATTTGAAGCGTCGAATTCAACAGAACTTGCGCGTATGCATCGCGAAGAGACCCCGGTGGCACCACGTTCCATCGACCCCGCAATCCCAGCCCAGCTTGAAGAAATCATGTTGAAGGTCCTTTCCAAGGAGCCTTCCGCACGTTACCGCACCGCGGATCAGCTGGGGCGTCTGCTGCAGGCCTTCCAGGAAAACGGAGGAATCAACCCCAGCCCGATTGGATACACAGCGGGTATGATGATGGGTTCCACGTCGTTCACGAGCGCGGCCACCGTGCCGCCACCGGCGGTTGATAACCCAACAATCACCGGGCCAGGCTCCCAACCCGTGGGGACCAGCGCGGCCAAAGCCCTGGAGCCAGAACCAGGCGGTAAACCGCAGACGGCCGGGCAAGTGGTGACAGAGGAAGAAGAAATCCAGGAAGAGGAAGAGCAGGAAATCGACTGGACGACCTGGTTCCTGGGATTGGCAGCGTTTGTGGCGTTGTTTGGATTAATCCCGTTTTGGCTGTATGTTTACCTCACCTTAAAACCATGAGTAGAATAACAATGAAACCTATTATTGCCCCATCCATCCTATCCGCCGACCTCGCCAACCTGGAAAGAGATGTGCGCCTATGCGAGGAGGCCGGAGCGGATGTAATCCATG
>JAKOSR010000181.1 GCA_029777225.1 Chloroflexota bacterium | reverse complement strand
TGCGACACTTCCGGGTGGAATTGCAGCCCAAACAACCTGTGTGTCTCGTCCATGATGCCGGCAACCGGGCAATAGGCAGACGAAGCAATCACCTGCCACTGCTCTGGGGGCCGTGTAATCTGGTCCCCATGGGACATCCACACGGTCTGCGGGCTTTCGGTCAGCAGCGGATTCACACCCAAAACCTGGATTTCTGCCAGCCCATATTCCTGCAATGAGGCGCGTTCCACCAACCCGCCGGTCCCAGCCGCGAGTATCTGCATCCCATAGCAAATCCCCAAAACGGGTAGCCCGCTCTTCAACACGTACCCGGGCAACGTGGGTGCCCCGAAGTCGTAAACCGACTGCGGCCCACCTGAGAGGATAATCCCACGCGTTGTCTCTGTCAGCGCTTCGACTTTTGGCGTGTTCCAGGGCAGCAGCTCGCAGAAAACCTGCAGTTCGCGCACCCGCCGCGCGATGAGCTGGGTGTACTGTGAACCAAAATCGAGGATGAGAATTCGTTCGGCCATGGGCAGGAACTCAGGCCTCGTATTCGTCGGTGAAGATGATTTGGCCATCATCCATGTTGCAGATGGAAACCAGTGAATGGATTGGCACGCCAAGGTAGGTCAGCAATTGGCGTCCTTTTTCAAATGTCTTTTCCACCAGGGTGCCAATACCCACCACGCGCGCGCCGGCTGTCTGTGCCAGCCTTACCAACCCCGCGATGGTCGCGCCGGAGGCCAAAAAGTCGTCGATGATGAGTATTTTCTCGTCCCTGCCCAGGTACTCCGGAGAAACGATGAGCTCCGTCATAATGCCCTTGGTATGAGAGGGAGCCACCGTCAGGTACACCTCACTGGGCATGGTGACGGGTTTGCTCTTGCGCGCGTAGACCACCGGTATGCCAAGGTACTTGCCTGCCATGATGGCCGGCGCGATGCCCGAGATTTCTGCCGTCAGGATTTTTTCCGCGCCAAGTGTAGCAAACAGCCGCGCGAATTCCAGGCCGCAGGCATCCATCAGGTTCGGATCAACCTGGTGATTGATAAACCGGTCCACTTTTAAAATTCCGTTCCCCAGGTTTTGCCCCTGCTTTAAGATCCTGTCTTTTAGAAGCTGCATGCTGTTCTCCTTTGCCTTCCATCCTTTTGGCTGGTTGTGCTTATCTCATGTGGCGGATTGTTTCGCCAGGGCGCTTTTGCCTGAAAAAACGACAACCCCGGCGTCAAACAAATCACCGAGGTTGCCAGGTCAAACGATGTTTTCTTAATCCCGTTGATGCAGCAGTTCGCCGGCAGCCACTGTAATGGCCTTGCCGCCGACGTACGTGCGGTCCGTTCCAAGCCTCACCCAAACCTCTCCACCGCGTTTGGATGCCTGGTACGCGTGGAACTTGGTTTTCTCAAGCTTCGTTGCCCAGTAGGGTCCCAAAACGCAATGCGCCATCCCGGTCACCGGGTCTTCGTTGATGCCAGTCTTAGGCGAGAAAAAGCGCGAAATGAAATCGTACTTCACACAGTCACACGCGGCGGTCAGGATGAGGTCAGGGTACGCCAGTTGTTTAATTTTTGCGAAATCGGGCACAAAATTTTCCACGTCTTCTGGCGTGGGCAATTCAACCAACAGTTGCTTGTGCTCGTAGCCCATCACCTGCACGGGCTGAATGCCAACCACGTCGAGCAATCCCTCCACCATGGTAACCGGCTTGGGGTCCCGGCGTGGCATGTCCAGCTCAATCGTACCCCGGCTAAAGCTGGAGGTGATTAGGCCGCTCTTGGTGTAAAACTTGATGACTTCATCAGGCTCATAAAAGCCAAATTCATACAGGATGTGTGCGCTGGCCAGGGTGGCATGTCCACAGAGCTCAACTTCCATCTCGGGAGTGAACCAGCGTAAGTTGTAGCCTTCGCCCTTGGCGGTCAGGAAAGCCGTCTCTGAAAGCCGCATTTCCGCAGCTACAGACTGCATCCAGGCGGGGTCGCGTTCCTTTTCCAACAGGCAAACCGCGGCGGGATTGCCCTTGAATGGCTGTACGGCAAAAGCGTCGACATGATAAATCGGATACTTCATGCTGGCCTCCAGAAACAGTTAACAATTACGTTGATTCTACTCGGATTCTTTCTTTCCATGCGGCACAATGCAGCATTTACAGGAATATTCCATCTCCTGACCGGCCGGCCTGAGGTTGTATCCAGGAAAACCGCTTCGAAAACTGCGGCTATAATGGAAATCATGAAAAAGACCCGTTTGTTCACCCTCATCGCGCTAGTTGTCCTGCTTTCGCAGGGCGGCGTGACCCTTCCCGTGCAGGCCGGCACCTCCACCGGGGACGGGGGGTATTACGATTTGCCGATTTGCCTGCCCGGCCTTTACCAGTCAACACCTGCCACATGTGTTCCTTTGGGCTCCTCCCAGTCCATCAAGGCGCTGAGCGAGCTCGGTTTTCCCTACCCAATCCGGGATTTACCAGCTGCTTCGCCGGACCCCTCGCTTTCTGAGCTCCCCGAATACCTCGCCCGCATCACCTCGAACGGAGAAGTGCCTGTTTATGCCAGCCTGGAAGCTGCCACATCCGATGGGACCATCATCAACACCATCCCAGGTGGTGGCTCCCGCTACGTGACCATGTACAGCTCCCGTGAGGTCAATGGCCGCACCTTTGTCCAAACCGAGGGCGGCGGCTGGGTGGAAGCCACACCTTTCTATTCCTGGCCGCGCTCGCAGGGGCTGGAATTCTCAGCCACCCCAAAGAATGATTTCGGTTGGACCATCGTTGAGACCCCCAGCTACAGCTCGCCTTCATTCTCTGCCCCCACGGTCGCGCAGTACGCCAAGTATGACGTCATCCAAATCTACCAAACCCGCGCGGCCGAAGGTTACGATTGGTTTGAAATTGGACCGCAGGAGTGGGTGCCCGCGGTAAAAGCTCGTGTCGTTGTTGTGGATACCCAAAAACCTGCCGGCGTGGAAAGAGACCGCTGGATAAACATTGACCTCTATAACCAGACCATGGCTGTCTACGAAAAGGGCCGGCTCATTTTCGCCGCCCTCATCGCCACGGGCTCCGGTGAACTTTACTCAGACCCCGGAGTTTACCAGGTTTACGAAAAGTTTGAAACCCACACCATGCAGGGCTCCTACAAGAGCGACCGCTCCGATTTTTACTTCCTGCAAAGCGTCCCATGGTCGTTGTATTACAACAACGCTCAGGCCATTCACGGCATCTACTGGCCGACCACCCTTGGTTTCAAGCAGTCTCACGGTTGCGTCAACATGTTCCCTGGCGATGCCCATTGGGTCTACAACTGGGCGGATGTGGGCGACTACGTCTACGTGCATGACCCCTCTGGCCAAACCCCCATGCCCACGCCAACACCCGCGCCAACCGCGACCCCCGCGATGACGCCCACCCCCAGCGCCAACCAGCCTTAAAAACAAGCGCCCTGCCGTTCAGCAGGGCGCGTTCGTTTAAGCCTAGAACCGGTAGATTTCTTTATACTTCCCGGTCAGGTATTCGATGTAATAATCCGCGTTCAAACGTTCCCCGGTCACCCGTTGGACCAAATCCATCGAGTCGTACCGGCTGCCATGCTGGTGGATATTCTCGCGCAACCACCCCAAAATGGTCTCAAAATGCCCCGTGGCCATTTGCTCCGGGATCCCCGGGTGGTCGCTGGTCATCTTGTGCCAAAGTTGGGCGGAGATGAGATTGCCAAGTGCGTAGGTCGGGAAGTAGCCAATCATGCCGCCAGACCAGTGCACATCCTGCAGCACGCCAACGCTGTCATTTTCAGGCGTGATGCCCAGGTATTCCTTCATCTTGCTGTTCCAGACTTCAGGTAAATCGCGTGTGGCCAGTGAGCCTTCAATCAGGCCGATTTCCAATTCCATCCTCAGGATGATGTGCATGTTGTAGGTGGCTTCGTCGGCCTCCACGCGGATGAAACTGGGCTCCACCCGGTTAATCCCGCGGTAGAAATGCTCAAGGTCCACGTTTCCCAGTTGGGCAGGGAATAACATGCCCATGGTGGGGTAGGCAAACCGCCAAAATTCGCGGGACCTGCCCACCAGGTTCTCCCAGAGCCGGCTTTGCGATTCATGGGTTCCCGAAGAAACTGCATGGCCCAGGCTCGTACCTTGGTATTTGGGGCTGATTCCCTGGTCATACAAGGCGTGGCCAGTTTCGTGCATCGTGCTAAACAGGGATGACATGCCATCATCATCCAGGAACCGAGTGGTCATGCGTACATCGCCATGCCCAAAGTTTGTGGTAAACGGGTGGGGTGCCAGGTCGATTCGGCCGTGGTCCATCTAATAGCCAAAAAGCCGGCTGACGTACTCGCTCATCTTGCGCTGCAGGTCAAAATCGTACAGCTGCTTGATGAATTGGTTATCCACTTGCTCAGAATTCGCGATTTTGTTGAGCAGCTCCACCTGTCTCGGGCGCAGCGCGCTAAAAATCGCTTGCACCTCGGCCGTTTTCATCCCAGGCTCATACTGGTCCAACAGTGCGTCATACGGGTGGTCGTAGGGCTTGAAAAGCTCAGCAATCTCCCGCAGTAATTCCACGATGTGCTCAAGGTGCGGTTGGAAGAAGGGGAAATCGTTCTCCCTTCTGGCTTTCACCCAGGCCTCGTGTGCCGCACTGGTGGTCATGATGAACGCAATCATCTTTTCCTTGGGGATGCGCGTAGCGTGGTCGTAATCGCGCTTGGCCACCTTCACTTCCCGCGCGATGGGGTCATCAGCCTCCAGGTCGGGGATGTCGGCTGCCACATCAGCTATCAACTGCCCCAGCTCCGGCGACGTCGAGCGGTCGTGCAAAATACTGCCAATTATTGCCATGTGGTTGGCGCGGTCTTCCGCGCCTCCAACCGGCATGTTCACCTGCTGGTCCCAGTCAAGCAGAGCCTGGACCCCCCCCAGGGTGGCTATTTCTTGTTCGCGTAAACGTAACTCTTGAAGTTTCTGCTCGGTTCCCATTGACCGCGAGTCCTATATACCTTAGCAAATCTTCCAGCGCAGTGGCTGGTCGTTAAGCGCGTTCAGCACTTCGGTTGAAATGTCCACGGCGGCGCGTAATTGGGCTTCCTCGGTTTGGGCGCCGACATGTGGCGTCGCGATGACTTTCGGGTGTTTGATGAGCGTCCAGTCCACGGGGGGCTCTTTTTCAAACACGTCCAGGGCGGCTCCGGCTACCTTGCCCGATTCCAAGGCGCGCAGCAGGGCAGCTTCTTCAATAATTCCACCCCGCGCGGCATCAACAATGCGGACCCCATCCTTCATCTTGGCAAACGCGGCGTCACTAATCATGTACTTGGACTCAGGAGTCAAAGGCAGATGGAAGCTGATGAAGTCAGAGGTCGCGAGCAGCTCGTCCAGGGTCGCAGGTTCCGCGCCGGCATTGTGGATGTAGGCCGCGTCCCGGTACTCATCGTAGGCCAGAATCTTCATGCCCATCGCGGCGGCATATTTACCCAACAACCGGCCGATATTCCCAAAGCCCACGATGCCAAGCGTTTTACCCATCAGCTCAATGCCACTCAGTTCTTTCTTGGAGAACTTTTCGGTTTTCATGGTTTCGTCCCCGCGCGGTATCTCACGCGCCAGTCCAAAGAGGAAACCCATCGCCAGTTCTGCCACCGCTTCCGAAGTCGCGACAGCGCAGTTCACCACGGTGATTCCCAGCTCCTTCGCCGCGGTCACATCGATGTTGTCAATCCCAACACCCATCCGGCCGACGACCTTGAGTTTTTTACCGGCCTCAAGCACGGCTCGGTTAACCTTGGTGCGTCCACGCACGATGATGGCATGATACTCCGGGATAATCTCCAGCAATTCCGGGGCCTCAATCCCTTTTTTGTCAGCAACTTCCGCCACCTCTTCGAGGATGCTTTTCCCTTCCTTCTCAAGTCCGTCTGTGACTAAAATCTTCCAGGTCATTTCTTCTCCTTTTTCTCTGGTGAGTTCTTCCCTATCATTTTACTATCCTTAACACGCGGATGTCACCCCTGCGTGCCGTAAATCCAATTTCATCCAGGTATTCGAGCAGCGCCGCGGCATATTTCCGGCTCGTCTCATAGTGATCACGCACCTCCGCCAGGCTTACGCTGCCACTCGTGTTGATTTTTTCCGCCACCCAGTTTTTCATGGCATCAAAGGCAGCCATTGAGAGCAGCACCTGGTCGTTCAGGCGCACCAGCTGCCCTGACCCAACCAGCCCTTCCAACAGGTCCTCGCCCAGGCTGGCTTCCACTTCGGCAATTGACGGTGGCGCGTAGGGAGCTTGGCTGAATTGCAGTAAAACAGGGTCTGCCTTGGCTTGCTCCGCCTCGCTCAACCGTACCTGGTGGTTTGACAGCCAGGCCAAAACGCCCTCTGTGCTTATCTCCCCGTCTTTCTCCATGCGGGTTAAAAGAGATTCAAATAGATCCTGGTTGAGCTTGGTCAGTGCCCTCAGTTGTTCCCTGGGCATCCCCTTTTTGAATGGGAAGTCCGCGTGGTGCTGCTGCAGTGCCCTCAAGAGGCTCTCACGCAGCTTTGCCCAGCTTCCGCTATCCATCCAGGTTTTCTTGTCAGGGTTTTTGTCATCCCTAACCAGCGTCACCGCGTGCTCCAACCTGAGCTGCTCCAGGATTTCCAAAACTTGCGCCTGCGGAAGGCTCACCCGGGCCAGCAAGGCTTTCTGCGAGGCCATTCCAATCGCGCCCAGGGCCTGCAGCACCAGGTCAGCGGATTTACCCGCGCGGCGTGTTTCAAGCTGCTTCAGCGCGCGCTCATCAAAGCGCCGGTAGACCTTCGTGGGATGGGCGTCCAGCACAACCCCACCGCCCAGCGTTGCCGATGGTGAAGGCAGGCGCAGGATGAGATGATCTCCCTGTTCGGCCACCACCGGTTCCTCCGTCCGCAACTGCACGAAGCCGCTTTGGCCTGGTTCCAACAGGTTCGTCCCCAACAGCCGCAAACGCGCGGGCACTTCCGCCGCGCTGATAAACAGGCTCACCGCCATATTATGTTTAAGGCTGATGCCCGCGTCCGCCAGCACGCGGATGTGCGCGTCAAGCAGGTGGGTCGGCGTATACATGTTGGGCAGGGCAACCACATCCCCGCGGTGAATATCATCCTTGTCGATGCCATTGATGTTCATCGCCGTGCGGAACCCCGGTTGAATTTTCTGCAATTTGTGCTTGTGGTTCTGCAAGCCGCGCACCCTGCCCCCCAGCCCGGCCGGCAGGCACACCCCTACATCCCCCACCGTGAAGCTGCCATCCAGCAACGTGCCCGTCACCACTGTCCCAAAGCCTGTCAACGTGAACACGCGGTCCACGGGCAGCCGCGGCCTGCCCAGGTCGCGTTTGGGCGGTGTTTGCGCCAAAATGCCCTGGAGCGTGCTCACCAGTTCTGGTAATCCAGCGCCCGTTTTGGCTGAAACGCGCGCCACCGGGGCCTCAGCCAGCGAGGTGCCCTGCAGTATTTCCCTGGCTTCCATTTCCACCAGGTCCAGCCAGTCAGGGTCCGGGGCGAGGTCGGTCTTGGTCAAAACCACCACGCCGCGTTCGATTTCAAGCAAATCGATGATGGCCAGGTGTTCCCTGGTCTGCGCTGAAACCCCCTCGTCCGCCGCGATGACCAGCAGCACGGCGTCTATCCCTCCAATGCCTGAAAGCATGTTGCCGATGAAATCGCGGTGGCCGGGTACGTCGATAATGCCGACCGTCTCGCCGTTTGGCAGGGTCATCGAAGCAAAACCGAGGTCAATGGTCATCTCCCGGTCGATTTCTTCCTTCAACCGGTCTGGGTGCGTGCCGGTCAGCGCGGCGACGAGGGTGGATTTGCCGTGGTCAACGTGCCCGGCAGTGCCGACAATGTGCATGGCGTCAGTTACGCCTTTTTGTCCAGCAGGGGAGCAATGCTTTGGATGGACTCCTGGTAGGCCACCAGGATGGACTGCACATGCTTAACGGTCTCCCTGCGCAGCCTCTCCAGCTCGTCCCGCGTACGCAGAGTCACGTCATTCAAAGCTTCCAGCTGTTGTTTGGCCGCGGACATCTCCTGGTGGGAGTCCCGCGCCAGTTCTTCCTGCGAAAGCATGTAATTGGTCCAGCGCTTCAGGTCGTCGGCTTTGAAAACCGTCCATTCCTGGCGGAAGCGCTCGTCATTCAGCCGTTGCACTTCGCTGATTTCGTTGATGCGCCGTTCAAACTTCTGGGTGACTTCATCCACACCGCCCAAAGACTTGGAAACGCTCTGCCGGATTTGTTCGAGGTCCTGCATTTGGGTGCTGAGGTCCACATTCACCTTTTGGATGTCATCAAAGCGTTTTTCCCAGGTTTTGAAGGTTTTTTCCTTGTCCATCAGGGCATTATTCACTTTTTCAGTAAATTCCAGTTGGGCTTCCTTGCGGTCGCGTTCGTAGGTCTGCAGCTCGGCAATGCGCATATCCAACGTCCGGAAGCTGTCCGTGAAGCTGTCAAACCGATTGCGGGTTTCCTCCACGCGCTTGCGAACAGCGGCCACTTCACCCTGCAAGTCTGTCAGCCGTTTGGCTTCCTGGCGCCGGTTTTCTTCCAACAGGTGCAACGAGCGGCGGTAATCCTCGTCAAAGCGACCTACGTCCTGGATTTTGACCTTGAGTTCTTCAATTAAACGCGCCAGCCTGGAATCCTCCAACTTGTATGCCTTCAATTCGTTGCGAATCGGGTCAAACTGTTCCGTAAAGGGGAATATGTCTGCCACGGATTTCTTGATTGCTTCCACATCCAGTTTCAGGCGCTTGACGCTCTCACCCAGGTTTTGGTCAGCCCGTTCGTTCACTTCGCGAATTTGCTTGGTGAGGTCGATATTCAGCCGATCAATCCGGTTGTCATATTTGTCCAGCCCGCTAACCTGGCTAGTGAGCTTTGAAATGACCACGTCCTGGTCCTTGATTTGTTTACGCAGGGTCATGTTGTCGCTTTCCAGCGTGGTCAGGCGGTTTTGTAAGGAAGCAAGGTTGGTCTTGTCATTACGGCGTTCGTTATCGAGCCACTCTACGCGCTTCTCAAGTTGTTCCAATCCAGCAAGTTCGTCCATGTTTCACCTTTTAGGGGGATATTATTGTAAAAATTCGTGCTTGTGATTATACCTATAAACCAGTTCGGCCGGGTTTGATGTACTTTTTCACTATGGGAGGGGTAACAATTGCGTGAATTGACTAAAGATTTGAGTAAAGTATGGCAACACCAGGAAGGGGAAGGTGCCCAGTAACGCCATGAGGGCCATCATGGCAATCAGCAGAACGCGTGTGCCCACGGATTCTGGCCCTTTGTCAGCGTACGTCTCCTCGTCCGGAACCTGGATTAACACCCGGATGAGCCGGAGGATGAACACCACCATTCCACCCACACCCATCGCGAATCCAACCAGCAGGGATAATCCCTGGGTGGGCGTCAAAAACCACAACAAGCGTTTACCGGGGAAACTCGCCAGCAATGGTGTGCCACTCAGGCTGAGCAGGCTGAAAACGAGGGCGGCGCTGATCCATGGATTGCGCAGGTATTCCCCGGCGAGCGCCGGCCATTCGGCCAGGTTTCCCTGCCCCTTTTCCTGCAGGTTTGAGAGTGCATATCCCCACAGCCAGTAGCCCAACGCGCGCGGCATCATCAGCAGCGCGAGGTCATTCAGCCCGCCCTTTTGGCTCAACCCCACGGCTAAAACGGCGTAACCGGTCTCCGCCAGGAAAACATACCCAAACACCCGTCGCAGGTCTTTTTGGAACGCCGCGAATACCCCGCCAACGGCAATCATGATAACGCCAGTCAGGCTCAATGATTGGAACATCCCCGGCAGCCCCCTCAGCCACGCGTAGCGGTCCAGGAAAACCAGCAGAAAGACCACCAGGATGGTCTGAGACATCCCCAAGAGGAATGTGTATACCCAGGGGTGGCTTTCCTTGCCCAGCATGGGAATCCACATATGCAGCGGGAAAAT
>JAKOSR010000180.1 GCA_029777225.1 Chloroflexota bacterium | reverse complement strand
GTACATTCCTCGTATAGATTACAAGACATAACGAGGTAAGCATATGAAAAAACAAAGATGGATACTTCTTCTCAGCCTTCTGGTGCTTTTGGTAGTCTCCGCTTGCGCCAGCCAGGCCGTCACCACACAACCCACCCAACAGGCCACCGTTGCTCAAACCGACGCCAGCCAAACCGCCGCCCAGCCGACCCAGCCCAGCGAGGAACAAATGCTGGCGCTGTTGAAGGAAAAGTTGGTGGGCAGCCCCCACACGGTTGAATTTATCCTTTCTCAGAAGAAAACCGCGGAGCAATGGTCCAGCACGCTGGACACGATGATTAGTTATGGCGCCAAGATTAACGCCGAGGAAAAACAACTGCTGATCAACTGGCTGGTCAACCGCTAAACGCTGATGCCCCGGCACGGACTGCTTTTGCCCGGTGTCGTCACCACAACAACTTTACGCCTTTTTTCAGCCGCCCCACGTTGGGGCGGCTGTTTCCTTTCCCTTTCAATACAAACAATCCCGCTATAATAAGACCGTTCAAGGAGTCCGGTTATGTCCGCCTATGTCACCCAGGTGAAAGCACTGTTTCATTCGCATGCCAACCCGACCGCGGCCGGCCCGATGGCAGCCTATATGCGCGACCAATTTGCGTTCCTGGGCATGCAATCCGCACTGATCGGCCAGCTTAACCGCCAGGCGGTGGCTGAATGGGGCCTGCCCGCCCTCTCGGAGCTGGATGCCATCCTGCGCGAACTCTGGGATGAACCCGAGCGGGAGTTCCAGTACTTCGCTTTGGGCCTGCTCAACCGCTCCCTTCCCGGGCTGCCCCCCGGCTGGTCATCTACCCTGGAATACCTTGTTACCCACAAATCCTGGTGGGATACGGTCGACACAATCGCGATTAGCCTTGTTGGGCCCTACTTCAAGCGCTTCCCCGCCGAACATCTGGCCACTCTCCCGGACTGGCGCGCGTCCGAAGACATTTGGTTGCGTCGGGTCGCCATCCTTTTCCAAAACAATTACAAGCAGGCCACAGACTTCACCCTCCTCAAAGATATCATCCTTGAAAACCTTGGTTCGCGTGAATTTTTCATCAACAAAGCCATCGGTTGGAGCCTGCGCACCTACTCCCGCGTAAACGCGGATGGCGTGCGCGCGTTCGTGGCTAACACCCCGCTCCACCCGCTCAGCAAGCGCGAAGCCTTGAAATGGCTGGAAAACCACCCCAGCGCTGCTCCCAAGCTCTAAAACACAAGCCCAGTCCTCTCAAGCCTTTGCCCCTCCCGCAGTATATACGTCCCTGCTCGCCTGAAACCGCCATAAACTATAATAGCCTTACGAGAGTGACGTAAAAGGAAAGCCTCATGATTTTTATTGACAACGAAAACAATCACGATCCCGCCTTCAACCTGGCCATGGAGGAATTTGCCATCCGTAACCTCGCCCCGCGCCAGGAAATCCTGCTGTTTTACATCAATGAGCCCTCCATCATCATCGGGCGCAACCAAAATACAGTTGAGGAAATCAACGTCGATTACGTCGAGGAACATGCCATCCACGTGGTGCGCCGCCTGTCCGGCGGAGGCGCGGTCTACCACGACCTCGGAAACCTCAATTTTTCCTTCATCGCTCCCAATTCCACCGATAATTTTCATAATTTCCGCAAGTTCACCCAGCCGGTGATAGACGTGCTGCAGAGCATAGGCGTCCCGGCCGAACTCTCCGGACGCAACGACATCGTGGTGGAGGGGCGTAAAATTTCGGGCAACGCCCAATACGTGGCCGGCCCACGCATGGTCAGCCATGGCACCCTGCTCTGGAACACCGACCTCACCCGCGTTGGGGACGCCTTGCGCGTGAAAGCCGCCAAGATTGAATCCAAAGGCATCAAATCCGTGCGCTCCCGCGTGGCCAACATCACCGAATTCCTGCCCGAGCCCCACGTGGATATCCTCACCTTCCGCCAGATGATTATTGACGGCGTATTTGCCGGCGGGAGTGTCTCCCAATACGCGCTGACCCCCTCGGACTGGCAGGCAGTTGCCGAGTTGGCAGAAAATCGCTACCGCTCCTGGGATTGGAATTATGGCCGTTCCCCCGCCTTCAACCTGCACCGCGAAACGCGCTACCCGGGCGGCGGCATTGAAGCGTTGCTCAACGTCGACCGGGGAGGTGTCATCCGCCAGGTCAAATTCTTTGGTGACTTTTTCGGCCAGCACGACGTGGCCGAGCTGGAGGCACGCCTGGCGGGCTGCCGGTATGAACCCAACGCGCTGCGCGTTTGTCTGGAGGGTGTCGACGTGCGCGGGTATTTCATGAACTACTCGCTCGACGAACTTATTGAGCTGCTGTATTAACTTGCCTGCGACGCCGGCCCTGTACCGCGCATCACCGATTAAAGATGTATATTAATAAATTCAACAACGAGGTGACACAATGACCGACTCAAACAACAACGATTGGCAGGATATACCCAAAGAAGAAAACCCGAACGCCATCCCGCCCAAAAAGGATGACGAATGGGAGCAAACCTGGCAGGACGTCAAAGCCGGCTTCAGCCAGGTTGAGAAAGCCCTGCGCGAAGCGTACCTAAAAAGCAAGGACGACCCGCGTTACAACAAGCTGGGCCAGGATGTAAAAAGCTCTTTTGAGCAAATCGGTAAAGACATCAAAGCCTTGTTTGATTCCGACCAAAAGCCCAAAGCCTGACAAGAACCCGGCATTTAAGCAAAACTCCGCCTTGGGTGCAAGGCGAAGTCATCAGGTATTTACGCCACGTCTACTTTGACCGCGGGTGCGCCTTGGCTTTGTAAAAGAAGTGCTTGCCAACTTCCGTGGCCACAACGTACAACGCCGCGACCCCCATCAACTCCAGCAGCACAGGGACCGGCATGGGCACGATGCTCAGCAGCCCATTCACGGGGAGATAAGGCAATAGCAGGGTAAGCCCACCCATGGCGAGCGTGGAATATAGCAATACCGGTGCCGGCTTGCTTTTGTAGAAACGTTTTTGCGTGCGCATCACAATGAGTGCCAGCAATTCCGTCAACATGGAAAGCACAAACCAGCCCGTCCGGAACAGGTCCTGCCCGGCATGCAACCCCAGTAACAAAACAGCAAAGGTCAGGTAGTCGAACGCGGTGCTGATTAGCCCGAAGGTAATCATGTAATCGCGGATATAGCGGATATTCCAACGCCGTGGTGACTGTATCATTTCCTGATCGACCGAATCGCTGGCAATCGTCATGGCCGGGAAATCGGACATAAAGTTGAGCATCAAAATCTGCTTGGGCAGCAGCGGTAGGAAGGGCAGAAACAGCGAAGCGCCCGCCATGCTAAACATATTCCCAAAATTGGCACTGGTGGTAATGTAAATGTACTTGAGCGTATTCGCGAATGTAATCCGCCCAAGCTCAATCCCTCGCTTCAGCACGCCCAGGTCATTTTCCAGTAACACGAAATCAGCTGCTTCCTTGGCCACATCCACCGCGGTGTTGACCGAAATACCCACATCCGCGGCATGCAGCGCCGGGGCGTCATTAATCCCATCGCCCATGTAACCTACCACGTGGCCCATCTTTTTCAAAGCCAGGATGATGCGCTCTTTCTGGTTGGGGTCTACGTCCGAAAACACATTCGTATCCCGAATCGCCACCGCCAGGCCGTCATCCGTCATGCGCCCCAACGCGCTGCCGGTCAGCACGCCCTTCACGGGCATACCCACCGCGCTCGCGGTATGCGCGGCCACCAGTTCGTTATCCCCGGTGATGATGCGTAAATCCACACCTTCCGCATTCAGGTCCAGGATGGTCTGATAGGCATCCGCTTTGGGTGGGTCCAGGAACAACAGAAAGCCCATGAATACCATGTCACTTTCATCCGCGACCGTATAATCCGCTTCCTCCACAACCGCCTTGGTCGCCACCCCCAGCACCCGGTACCCCTCCCCGCTCCAGCCTTCGGTCAGATGCTGGATGGCCTCGCGTGAAGCGGAATCCAGCGCGCGCGGCCCCGCGTCCGTCTGCCAGCTATCACACACGTCCAACACGCTTTTCAGCGCGCCTTTGACAATGAGCGTGCGGCCCTCCCCCTCGCGCACGTATACGCCCAGGCGTTTGCGCGCGAAATCGTAAGGGTTTTCGTCCAATTTCTCAACCGAATCAATCGCCAGGGCCTTCGCGCTACGGATGGCGGCATCAAGCGGGTTCACCAGGCCGCTCTGCAGGCTGGCATTCAGGTACGCGAGCCTGAATACCTCCTCGGAAGGCTGCCCCAGCGGGTCGGCTGCCCGGTCCAGGTTGACCACGCCGAGCGTGAGTGTGCCCGTCTTATCTGTGCAGAGCACATCCATGCTGCCCAGGTTTTCTATCGACGCCAGCCGGCGGACAATCACGCCCGCCTTGGCCATCACACGTGAGCCCTTGGAAAGCGTAATGTTGACAATCGCCGGGAGCAACTGGGGCGTGATGCCCACCGCCAGCGCCACGGAAAACAGCAGCGAATCAATCGGCGGCTTCTTGAAAATGACATTGATGGCAAAAACTGCCAGGGTCAAAATGAGCATCACCTCCGTCAGGAGGTTGCCAAAGGTGCGCAAGCCGCGTTCAAATTCCGTTTCTGGGGTGCGCGCCGTGAGCTTTTTGGCGATTTGGGCGTAAAACGTATTCACACCGGTATGCACAGCCACCATTTTCGCGCTGCCGGTCTGAACATGCGCGCCCATGGAAAGCGCGTTGGTTCGCTGGGGAAGGGCAGCATCCGGCGCGACCGGCCCCGCGAACTTCCTGGCCGGAAACGCCTCCCCGGTCAGGATGGATTCATTGACAAAGAAGTCGTCCGATTCTAAAACCACGCCATCCGCTGGGATTAAATCCCCGGCAGCCAGGCGGATGATATCCCCCGGCACGATTTGGTTGGCGGGAACGTCCGCGAAGGACCCATCACGCAGCACGGTGGCATGGCTTTGCACACCCGCGCGCAGCTCGTCCACCGCGTTGCTGGCGCTGTACTCCTGGTAGAAGCTCAGGACGGCGCTGCCAACAATAATCGCCAGGATGATGAGCGAATCCACAACATCACCCGTCAGGGCTGAAATCAGCGTGGCGATAATCAAGATGATGATGATGGGGTTCTTAAATTGGTTAAGGAAAAGCGCGAGCGGAGCGGTTTTCTTTTTGGCACCAATCTCGTTGATGCCATACACTTGCTGCCGCGCGCTGGCTTCGGCCGTGCTGAGACCGGCTTTGGTGGCGTTCAGTGTTTCAAGCAGCTTATCGACCGGTTCGCTCCAATAAGGTTCTTGTTCAACC